>NZ_CP012373.2:3046655-3351320 GCF_001305575.3 Beggiatoa leptomitoformis | reverse complement strand
TTTCAAGGGTTCAAAAATAGGTTAAACAGGTATGTTGCGTCGTTTTCCCACGTTAATCTTCTTGTGTTGCACTGATTATTCCGCCATTATTTGTTCGTATGCGTACAAAAGATAGCTTTATAAGTTAAATATTATCGTATGGCATATATTTTTAATTATTTGTTGTTTAATAATTTTTGGAGTAGTTCATTATTCATGCGTAATCCTCAATCATTAACAATAGCAATGATTCTTGCTGCTTGTGTTGCTTTAGGTCCTTTATCCACTGATATGTATTTGCCCAGTTTACCAATGTTAGTCACGGTTTTTTCAACGTCTATCGATCAGGTTCAGTTAACACTAAGTATTTTTCTTGTGGGTTTTGCCGTTGGGCAATTGGTGTATGGTCCATTAGCCGACCGCTTTGGACGTAAACCTGTGATGTTGGGCGGGATGGTTATTTTTACGGCTGCAACCGTTGGGTGTATATTTGTGCAATCCATTGATGGGTTGATTATTTTGCGGTTTTTGCAGGCATTGGGGGGTTGTGTTGGTCCTGTGTTGGGTAGAACGGTTGTTCGGGATATTTATGGGGCTGTTAAGGCGGCTAAAGTATTGTCTTATATTGCAACGGCGATGGCGGTTGCACCTGCAATTGCACCCATTTTGGGGGGATATTTAACAACGTGGTTTGATTGGCACTCGGTATTTGTGTTTTTGAGTTTGTATGGGGTGTTGATGATTGTAACTATTTTGTTTTATGTACCTGAAACTCGTCCTGATAATAGTCAAGCAGTGTTAAATCCATTCATTATGTTTAGAAATTACCGTGTGTTAGTGATGAATAGAAGGTATAACGGTTATGTGTTGTGTTGTAGTTTTGCTTATGGTGGTTTATTTGCGTTTATTTCAGGTTCTGCTTTTGTGTTAATTGATTTTTTAGGGGTTGAAAAACAGCATTTTGGCTATTTTTTTATGGTTATCATTGCGGGCTATATGACAGGAACGATTGTGTCGGGGAAATTTAGTTTGCAGTTGGGTGTCAATCGTTTGGTGCTTATTGGTGCGGTGGTGATGTGTGGCGCGGGTTTTATAATGGTTAGCGCGGCAGGTTTGGGGATTTATAATGTGTGGATAGTTATTTTACCAATGATGTTTTTTTCCGCTGGTGGGGGAATTGTGATGCCTCAGGCGATGGCGGGCGCGCTCGCTCCTTTTCCTGAAATGACGGGAACCGCTTCAGCGTTGTTTGGTTTTACCCAGTCTATGATGGCGGCAGTTATGGGGATGGTGGTTGGACATTTGCATACAGGAACTACGTTGGTAATGGCGTGTTGTGTTGCAATCATGGGATTTGCGAGTTTAATAAGTTATTTTGGATTGGTGCAACGTCGGGTTATTGTCAGTTGAGGGGTATTAAACATTGTTTGAACGCGTATTGTAGGCTGTAAAGGATATAATCTGTTAATAATCCAGTTGATTATGATAGTCATAAAAATTTTGGGTTGATGTGTCTTTTGTTAAAAATAATGTTTCGTACATACGTATTTGGTTCTGTCAATTTTTGCTGATTTGGCATTCTCTAACGGCGAATTTATTCGCCTTTTCAATTTGTGATACAGATATTCATCATGGTAAACTCTCTAAAAGTCAAATAGTTTTAATATACTTAATAATCTGTGTTTTTGTCATCAGTTAGTCATAAATATGGATTAGATGTTATTTGTCGCATTTTACTTCTTTCATTTGTTTAGGCAGCCATGCAACCTACCGTTAATATTGATAATTTACCCACTTTTTCTCATCCTTGTATTGGACGTAAGACTTTATTGACTGAGATTGATAGTGCGTTCCTTAATAAGCATATTTCCGTGCTTACAATCACGGCGGCTGCGGGTGTGGGTAAGTCAATGGTATTGAGAGAGTGGTTGACAAGTATTGCGCCAGATTATCAGGGGGCATGTTTTGTGTTTGGGTGGTCGTTTTATGGTCAAGGAAATGATTACCCACAGTTTTCTTCTAGTATTTTTTTTGAACAGGCTTTAATTTTTTTTGGTCATCAAGGTGCATTACCTCAAAATGATGAGGCTAAAGCAAAGCGTTTAGTCGAGTTATTACATGAGCAGGCATTTATTCTTGTTTTAGATGGTATAGAACCCTTGCAATATCCCGTCAGTACAAAAGGGGGGGTATGTGCTGATTTGGGGTTTAAGACATTTTTGCAGGAACTGAAAGCGCAATCTTTTGATGAAAAACAGTTAGTATTATTAACTTCTCGTCAGCCTATTATTGAATTACAAGATAGGGATAGTAAATCTGTTTGTCATTTAAATGTAGATAATTTAAATGCGGGTGAAAGTGCGAATTTTTTAAAACTATTGGGCGTACAGGGAACAACGTGGCAACTGGTTGGGTTGGCTAAATTATTGGGTGGACACGCACTAGCATTAAGCTTATTGGGGGGAATGTTGGTTGATGCGTATGCAAATGATTTAACAACCGCACCAACTCAGTTGCCTGCCTTGTTTGCTGATGAGGAGTGGGGTGGACAAGCCTTACGAGTATTGCGTTTTTATGATGAAAATTGTTGGGCAAGTAATGCGCCCGAACGGGTGTTTTTGCAGTTGTTGAGTTTGTTTGACCGCGCGATGAGTGAGGCGGAGCATGAGGTGTTGTTTCGGCAGGCAAAATTAGCGCAATCTGTTGCAACGTGTTCAGCAGAAGAGTGGCAGGATATTAGACAACGGCTGGCAAAAGTGGGTTTGCTTTACACATATAACACGCATAACACGCATTCGTGGGATACACATCCTGTTATTCGGGCGTATTTTCGGGAGCAGTTACGTACGCAACGGTTGGATTTGTGGGAACAGGCACATCATGTTTTATTTCAATATTTTCAAACAACGCTGAGTAAAGATGTTCCTGATACGTTTGGTGATTTAGAGCCGTTATATCGTGCGGTTGCACATGGATGTATGGCGGGGGAATATCAAGCGGCAATGCTGGTTTATAGTGATAGCATTCTGCATGAGGATGCGTATTTTAGTATTAATACTTTTGGTTCGTTTTCGGCGGATTTGGCATTATTAGCGCATTTTTTCCCCCAGAAAAATTGGACAACGCCACAGAGTACATTGCCTGAAAAAGAGCAGGCTTTTTTGTTCGCACAAACCGCTTTTTTATTGTGTGCTTTAGGACGTTTAGAGGAGGCTTTAGAACCGTTGCAAGCAGCGGCTGAGTTAAAGCAACGTCAAGAAGATTGGCATAATGCTGCGTTGAGTATTGTTAATCGGGTGGATTTATTAACGGCATTGGGTAAATTGTGCGAGGCAGAGGAAGTTGCCCAACAAGCGATAGAGTGGGCAGAGCGAGGACATCATTTGTCTAGTCGGATGCAAAGTCATGCTAAATTTGCGGCGGTTTTACATCAATTGGGGGATTTGGAATATAGTTTAAGTGCGTTCAAGTTAGCCGAGCAGATACAGCAAGAAGACCAGCCTCAACATCCCTATTTGTATTCGCTTGCAGGCGCGCAATATTGCAACTTATTGTTGGATATGGCGCAAGATACCGCAGCGCGAGAAGATATTTTACAGCGAGGGCAGACTATTTTAACCCTTGCTGAAAGTGAATTAGGCGTGAGTAGTGTTGCGTTTGCAAATTTAAGTATGGGACGTATATTAAGTGCGTTGCAAAAACCTGTTGATGCATTAGCTTTTTTAAATAATGTGTTGCAGGATATGCGCCAGACAGAATTATTTTTATTTATGCCTGAAGCGTTGTTAGTACGTGCTAATATTTATCGGCAATTAGGCGATATTTTGCGCGCTCAAAAGGATATTAATGAAACCATTGAAATTGTGAATCGTACTAACATGCGTTTGTATGAAGTAGAAGCACGCTTGTTACAAACGCATTTGATATTAGATGCTCAACGAAAAAGACGGCTACCAACCAGTGCTGAAGAGATGAGCAATAAAACCGAGAAGTTGTATCAACGGATTGTTCGTTTAATTTATCACCTCAATAATGGGTTACATGTTGCCGATTTATCTTTGTTAAATGCGCGGATTGCTTATTACAGTAAACGCCAAACCGATGCAAAAGATAATTTAGAATTAGCCAGACAACGGATTGTTTCCGTGGGTCAATGGCAATTAATGCAAACATGGGAATCTATTCGTATAGAAATAGAAAGCGCGTAAAATAATATTCTGGTAAATGCCATTTAAAGAAATTTCTTAAATAAATCAGCTAACTGATTC
This sequence comes from Beggiatoa leptomitoformis, assembly GCF_001305575.3. Classification (NCBI taxonomy): domain Bacteria; kingdom Pseudomonadati; phylum Pseudomonadota; class Gammaproteobacteria; order Thiotrichales; family Thiotrichaceae; genus Beggiatoa; species Beggiatoa leptomitoformis. The sequence continues at coordinate 3,347,073 of NZ_CP012373.2, read as the reverse complement.
AATATATCTATTCTATATTCCAAGTCAGAAATATTCGATAATAAGTATCTCAGCCGACAAATACAGCACGTCTGCTTCAATTTTTTAGTATATTATTCCGCAGTTAATGTGATGACCTCCTATGTTACTACGTGTTTTTAGCATTCTTTTCCCTGTTTTTGCGATAGTAGCTATTGGCTACTTTTATGCGCGTCGTCACCCTATAGACATGAGCATTGCAAACCGTATTAATTTAGAGGTCTTCACGCCTTGTTTATTGTTTAGTATTCTTACAGATAAATCATTTAATTTATTAGAGTATTCTCAACTGGCTATTGTCGCCTTTTTGCTAGTGATGGGCAGTGGTTTATTAATGTTGCCTGTGGTGCGGTTGCTGGGTTTAAATGCAAAAACATTTATACCATCTATGATGTTTGCAAATACAGGTAATATGGGGTTACCTGTGGCTTATTTTGCCTTTGATGAGGCGATTATGCCTGCGGCGGTGGTGTTATTTATCGTTAGTAATGCCCTGCATTTCACCGTTGGTTCGTATATGATGAATCATCATACCAACTGGTTAAATATATTAAAAAAACCGATGATTTTAGCGACGTTAATGGGCATTACACTCAGTTTTTTTAAACTACCCGTCCCCACATTACTATTAGAACCCTTAAAAATGTTGGGACAAATTTCTGTTCCTTTGATGTTATTCGCGCTGGGCGTACGCTTGATTAACGTCAATTTTGCTGATTGGGAAATTGGGTTACGCGGGGCAATTTGGTGTCCTCTATCAGGTGTATTAGTTTTAGCGGGTGCAATGCCTTTTTTAACGTTTACGCCTGAACAAGCTGGCTTGGTACTTATCTACGCGATGTTACCGCCAGCAGTGATGAATTACATGATTGCTGAGCAATATCAACAAGAACCACAAAAAGTTGCCTCTATTGTCATGTTGGGTAATTTAATGAGTTTAATTACTATGCCACTGGCACTACTCTTGGCATTACCTGCATAACATCTCGCTACCTATCTTTATTTGGGATAACGCTATGAGTACACAAAGTTGTATTTTAATTGTGGATGATGAGGAAATCGGACGTAATACCCTAGAAAGTCTATTATTAATGGAAGGGTATCAACTTGAGTTTGCAAATAATGGCGTAGAAGCCTTAAAAAAAGCGGAAAGTGTTCTACCTGATTTAATTTTACTTGATGTCATGATGCCCATTATGGACGGTTATGAATGTTGTCAACATCTCCGTCAAAACCCGCTATTGGCTGAAGTACCTGTGATTATCGTTACCACCTTAGATAGCCGTGATTCATTATTACGGGGTATTGATGTGGGTGCGGATGATTTTATTAGCAAACCTTTTGACCGTTTAGAATTGCGCGCCCGAGTTCGTACCATTACACGCTTAAATCGACAACGTTGTCTTTTGAATGAGCGGGCTAAATTTGCATGGGTTGTAGAAAATGCAGATGAAGGCTATGTCCTGATTACACCCGAAAATATTATCAAATATGCAAATCCCCAAGCCTGTGTATTTTTAGGCACAAACAAAAGTCGCTTATTAGAACAAGATTTTTTCAAAATCATTCAACAACAATACAATCCTCAACCACCCGAGGCGTGGACTAGCTGGCAACACAATGAACTAATTCGCTATTTAGTTTTACCTGAAAGCCGTGAACATCCCCCCTTATGGTTACAAATTGATGTGTTACCCCTGCCAGCGAGAGTGGAAAATGGTTATTTATTACGCTTGATGGATGTAACGGAAAAAATCGTACTTGCTCGTCAACGTTGGGCATTTAATAGCTCTATTTCACATAAGCTACTGACACCATTGAATGGCTTAAGTATTCTGAATATTTTCAAAGAAGAGGATTTTACAAACGCTCAAGCCCATGATTATATGAAATTAGCACAAGGAAGTGCTGAACGATTAGCCGACCAAATCTCAGGAATACTGCAATATTTGGATTCTACAGGGATTTTTTATGGGGGATTTACACAAGTGTTGGCAGGAATTGAATATATTTTCCGCCAATTATGTGAAGAAATGGGATTAAAACAGCTTGTCGTTCAATTTGATGCCGTTCCATTAACCACGGAAGTTTTAATTTCTGGGCAAGCCATAGAATTGATTTTACGTGAGTTATTAATAAATGCGAAAAAATTTCACCCCGAAAAACAACCTAGCATGAGTATTTCCGCAGAAGAAAATAAAGAAGAACATTTGTTAGTTCTACATATTGTTGATGATGGTACTACCATTGCGGCAACTGAACTAAAAAAGGTTTTGCAGCCTTATTATCAAAGTGGTAAATACTTTACAGGTGAAATTGCAGGAATGGGATTAGGCTTAGCAATGGTTTCTCAACTGCTGTGGGGAATTGGGGGAAACTGCTCTATTACCAATCGGTTAGATGGAAAAGCAGGCACGGAAGTCGTTATAGCAATTCCTACACCTGCGTAATACTTTAAAAAACCTCTGTTTTTACCAATTCTTGAATAAATAACCACTCGTCAGCCGCAACAGGTGTGATGGATAAACGATTGCCTTTCCGTAACACCTGCATCTCTTGCAGTAATACATGTTGCTTTAACATTGCCAAGCTTAATAAACGTGGAAATTTTTGTACAAATGCGACATCTACCTGATACCAGCGTGGATTATCAGGTGTACTGCTTGGGTCATAATGTGGGTTGCTTGCATCTAGTGCCGTATCATCAGGATAGCCCGCTTTTACAACACGCATAACCCCTACAATGCCCGCAGGTTTGCTATTAGAATGATAAAAAAAGGCTAAATCACCTACTTGCATTTGATCTCGTAACATATTACGCGCCTGATAATTACGCACGCCATCCCAACCGCTCACCGTTAACCGTTCTAAATCATCAATACTAAAAGCCGTTGGTTCCGATTTCATTAGCCAATAAGCCATGATATATCCTTTTGTTTTAGCCATTTATTTAAATAAAGCGTGTGTTTTTACCCAATTTGAACAAAGAAACGTCATAATAATGGTAATTGATTTACACAGATTATTATTCAACCGTTTGTGAAATTTGTGAAAGTAGCATGGATAACACTGTTTTAATTCATGTTATCTATTAAAACAAAAGGGATTAAACTATGTCAGCGACATCCTCTAGCTTTAAACACTATATTCTATTGGGATTAGGTTTAACATTTTTTTGGTTATTCAGCATCTTATTTATGTTGGAATTGGATTTACGCTTATTACAAATTATGACACCTAGCGAACTTGGGAATGTTATTTATGTATTAAGTGCGCCTTTAGTTTTCATGTGGTTAGCTATTGGTTATTTACAAATCATGGATGATTATAAAAAAATGCAAAAAGAATTAGTAATTCTCCGTCAAATGTTTACCGATTTAAAACAGCGTTTAGACAAAATGAGTGATTAAATAATGTCATCCATTCCGCCTATTAGTCAGTCTTTACTGGCGCAGTTAGTTGCATTTGATACGACTAGCCGACACTCAAATCTACAATTAATTGAGTTTGTACGTGATTATTTAGCACGTTGGCAAATTGACTCTACATTAACATTCGACGATAACAAGAAAAAGGCTAATTTATACGCTACGTTAGGTAAAGCACGTGTTGGTGGTGTCTTACTGTCAGGACACACAGATGTTGTGCCTGTAGATGGACAAGATTGGCAAAGCAACCCTTTTCAACTCTCCGTACAACAAAACAAATTATTTGGACGGGGCAGTACAGACATGAAAGGTTTTATTGCTGTGTGTCTTGCCTTTGTACCTTATTGGATAGAACACGCCTTAATAACCCCTGTTCACTTAGCTTTTTCTTATGATGAAGAAGTAGGTTGTTTAGGGGTACGACGTTTAATTGCAAATCTTGCGGAGCAACCCATTAAACCTCGTTTATGTGTGATTGGTGAGCCTACCAATATGCAGGTTATTCGCGCACATAAAGGTAAAGTTAGCGTGCGTTGTCATGTACATGGACAAGCCTGTCATTCTAGCTTAACGCATCAAGGGGTTAATGCGGTTGAATATGCCGCTGAAGTAATTAGTCAATTAAAAAATATGGCACGCCGTTTTCGTGATGAAGGCCCTTGGGATGAGGCATTTGACCCGCCTTATACCACCGTTCATACAGGTAAAGTGCAAGGTGGGATTGCCTTAAACATTGTGCCTGAAACCTGCACATTTGAGTTTGAATTCCGTTACTTGCCCGAACAAAACGGACGACAATTATTAGCCGAGATTATTGAATATGCCGAGCGAAAACTGTTGCCAGAAATGCACATGGTGGCAAAACAAACGGGGTTTCGTTGGGAAGAAATGGCTGCATTTGCAAGCCTAGACACCGCAGAAACCGCAGAAATTGTAACGCTGGCAAAACAACTTATGAATACTAATCAAGTAGGTAAAGTCAGTTTCGGCACAGAGGGTGGATTATTTCAACAAGCGGGTATTTCAACCGTTATTTGTGGACCGGGTAGTATTCAACAAGCGCATAAACCCAATGAATTTATCACCCAAGAACAACTTATTTTATGCGAGCGTTTTATGCAACGTCTAACAAACGAGGTATTAATGAAACAGTAGTGCCGCAGCTACATCACGCCCTTCAGCAACCAGAATATTAAAGGTGCGACAAGCCGCGTACCTGTCCATCACTTCTACACCAATTCCTTGCTGAATTAAGGAAGATAATATTTCTGTGGGTGGAAAACGCAATTTGTCGGCAGTTCCTAACAAGACAACTTCAGGTTTCCATGTCGTCAATAAGCTAAAGTCTGCTATTGTTAAAGCTGCAAACGCCGTTGCTGTCCATATTTCAAGCCGTTTTGGCATGACTAACAAATTGTCACAATATCTCTTTTCTCTAATTGTTACACTGTCGTGATCATAGGCTTGTACAAAATAGATATTGTCTGCACCGTCTAAATGTAATTTCATCATTACTCCCTGTCGCACATATTCCTGTAAGACTTGTTAAGGGTTACAGGTAAAGTCTGTTTAAATCGTACTATATAACCTTATAATTGATAGTTCACCATTTTTTTAAAATACGGCTTAAGGGTCATACACAATGCAAATTAAGATGGGTTCTGATCCAGTCTTTAAAGATAGGATTGTTGTTGCAAATCAAACACCAGCACGTAAATATATGCTTCTACTCACCAGTAGTGCAATTGTGATTGGTATCATTAGCGCGATTTTATATTTTGTCCCCATCATGTCTATGTGGGATACACCTGACGAAACCGCTTCTACGAACATAACAACTGATACAAAAAGCAGTTTTACAAAACCATCTCAAACAGTAATGCCACCGTTAAAACCAGTGGAAGTTGCTAAACAACCAGCAAATTTTGTTGAAAAACCCCCAGCCACCGAACACGCTAGCGGAATGCCTATTGCTCCGACCAAACCAGTCGACAATAAATCCGCAACAACAACGACTGAACCGCCAAAAGCCAGCACAGAAACAACCGTTGCAGAAAGTTCACCAACGGATAATAAACCCGTAGAAACATCCACAACAACGCCTGTTGCTACACCTACGCCTCCTCCCGTACCAAGCGATCCCATTGCTGATTTAGTCAACAAAGCGCAAAAACAAATCGAACGTACCCGTTTAACCACGCCTGAGGGGGATAATGCGTTTGAAACGTACCAAGCGTTGGAAAAAATTTCGCCAACAGAGGCAGAAAAAGTTCGCGAGCAAATTATCAGTCGTTATTTAGAACAGAGCAAACGCGCCGTAGAAAGAGGACGCATTACTGTTTCTGGAGGGGCTTATGAAATGTATCGTAAACTCGGTGAAATTGCTCCCGATCATAAAGAAACACAAGGGTTAATGGATGCCATGCTCAATGCCCTTCAAAAACGTGCCTCTGTCCAAATGCAAAAAGGGGATTTACTCTCACCCGAAGCAAACAATGCTTATGCGACTTATCAAGAAATTATTACGATCTACCCCAGTAGCGAAATGGCTAAAGTACTGTTACAAGACTTATTAAAAGCCCTCGTTAGCAAAGGCGACCAACAAGTTATTCAACGGAAATATTTAACCCCAGAAGGCGATAACGCCTACGCAAGCTACAGTAAAGTATTAGAAATTTCACCAAAAAACAAAAAAGCAGAAGAAGGCATTAAAAATATTGTTAAACAATATCAAATCCACGCAACAACCAAGCAAAAACAAGGGGATTATAAAGCCAGCCTTAGCTATATTGATGCAGGATTACAACTCAATCCTACAGATAAAACCCTGCTAGAATTGCGCAAAAAAGCAGAAGCAAAATTGAAACGTTGATTCTGCCACCAAGGTGAACAGTTTTATCCTCTATTTTTAACGAGATATGATTGTATTGCTACTCACTTAAGGCAACCCTGACACAGGATTTCTGTTGACATGCCACTATGGGATGATTTTATAGCATTATGTATCAGCCTGTTTGTGCCTGTACAAGCATTCATAAAAAGTGCTTTTACCTCATCAGGGTTGCCTGTTAAGCAACTTGTAACGATTTTAGTCATTGTTGCCATTACCTTAGGCTTAGCAAAAGCACTGCTGTTTTTGCTCAAGAATACGATAGAAATACTTCAGCGATTGGTGGAAATTTCTATCATGTTACTAAAATTACTCTCGGTGATTGTCGGAACTGTTTTTGTAATCGCGTTATTTAAAACATTGTTCGTTCCGCCTAATTCTACTTGTGGGTTAATACGAGAATTGCCTTTTGTCCGATGCGTCCCTATTTCCGAGCCAACACCAGCCCCCGTAACCCCTGATAAGCTACCCCAGTCATTATCCAAACCTGTAAAACCAGAGAATAATAAACCCCCTTCTAAATAACATTCACTTACAAGCAACCAGCAATATGTACCTATCCGATTTATTAAATAACAAGCAACTTTCTCAACAAAATAATCCGTTGATTAAGGGATTAAAACTGGACAGTCGTCATGTACAAGCGGGTGATTTATTCTTTGCACTGGCAGGGACTAAAATTCATGGAGAACACTATATTGCTGATGCCATTGCACGTGGTGCCGTTGCGATTCTTAAAGAAGCACCGCTTTCTCGTTTAGAAATCTTAGCAACAGAAACGCCTTGTTTATCAATCCCACACTTAAGCCAACACCTTGGCGAAATTGTCGCCCGCTTTTATAAACACCCTGCAAAAACAATGCGTGTAACAGGGGTAACAGGCACAAATGGTAAAACATCCGTCAGCCATTTTATTGCCCAATTATTAAGCCAACAACAACCAGCAGGTTTAATCGGTACATTGGGTTACGGCTGCTATGGCAACCTAGAAAATATTCACTATACCACCCCAGATGCGTTGCGTTTACAAGCCATTTTTGCCGAATTACGGGATAAAAACGTCCATGATGTTGTGATGGAAGTCTCCTCACATGCACTGGTACAAGGTCGTGTGAATACCATTCCTTTCAAAACCGCTGTTTTTACGAATTTAAGCCGTGACCATTTGGATTATCACCAAACAATGGAAGAATACGCCGAAGCAAAACGGCTTTTATTTCAATGGGAAGGTTTAGAAACAGCGGTTATTAACATCGATGACCCCATGGGGCGCAACTTTTTAGCCCGCTTACCTAGCGAAGTTCGCTGCATTACTTATGGGTTAGAAACAGATAATATTATGAATAAACCCATGATTTCTGCAACGATTTTAAACCGTGACTTGCGTGGATGCACCTTAGAAATAACCACTCCTACGGGACAATATCAGGTTGCTGTTCCTATTTTTGGGCAATTTAATATCAGCAATATACTGGCAACTATTGGTGTATTACTGAGTTATAACATCGCGATAGAAAATATTTTACCGTCTCTGTCCACCATCACGCCTGTTGCTGGACGCATGGAATATTTTAGCAACGCACACAGCCCAACGGTCATTGTGGATTATGCCCATACCCCTGATGCCTTACAAAAAGTGCTTTTAACCTTGCGTACCCATTGTAAAGGGCAGCTTTATTGCGTGTTTGGTTGTGGTGGTAATCGTGACCGAGGAAAACGTCCTTTAATGGGGGAAATTGTCCAAGCTATTGCTGACCAAATGATTATTACTGATGATAACCCACGACACGAAGAATCTAATGTTATTATCAAAGATATATTAAGAGGTTGTAACCCTAATGCCCCTGTACAACCCACGATTATTCCCAACCGTGAACAAGCCATTCATTATGCGATTCAACAAGCCATTCCAAACGATATTGTATTGATTGCAGGTAAGGGGCATGAAGATTATCAAGAGATTGGTTCGGAATATCTGCCGTTTAGCGACCGTGCATTAGTTCAAGAAATTTTATCAGGACAATAAAATGCACCTTGCGCCCTTGCTCCATCTTTGCCACCTTGTCAGCCCTACATTGCCCATCGGCATGTTCGCTTATTCGCAAGGGTTAGAATCGGCCATTCAACAAAAGTGGGTTGTTGATGAAGCAAGTGCGCAAGCATGGATAGCAGGTTTACTGCAACATACGCTAAGTCATTTAGACCTTGCCGTGCTTGTGCGATTGTATAGGGCATGGCAAACAACAAATCAAACACAAGTTGAATATTGGAATAGTTATTTATACGCCTCGCGGGAATCCGCAGAACTCCGCGCTGAAGACCGCCACTTAGGGCAAACATTAGCTAGATTATTAACCACACTAGAACTACCACAAGCCTCTATTTATTATCAAAAAGATACCCCAGTTTGTTATGCCACTGTATTTAGTTTAGCCGCTGTACACTGGCATATTCCTTTAGAGGAAACTTTAATGGGTTATGCGTGGAGTTGGTTAGAAAATCAAACGATGGCAGCCGTTAAACTGATTCCATTAGGACAAAGTGCAGGACAACGTATCTTATTAACAACACAAGCTATTATCCCACATTGTGTCGAGCATAGTTTGTCATTAACTGATGCGGACATTGGCTTTTTTGCGCCTATGTTGGCCATAGGCAGTGCTTTGCATGAAACGCAGTATTCTCGATTATTTCGCTCTTAAAAATATTAAAACGGATACTATCAATAGAACTGAATCAGAACTTACTGAATTAACAGGATAAGGGGAATTAACGGTTTTAAATTCTGATAATTCTGATTCAGGCAGGCTTTCAGGCTCAGATTTTATTGAGCCAATCTAAATATAAACGTACACCTTCCTCAACGGTTTTAAACGGTTGTTCGTAGCCTATTGCACGTAAGTTGCTGATGTCGGCTTGTGTAAAACTTTGATAACGTCCCTGTAAATGTTGTGGAAAGGGAACATATTCTATTTGCCCACGACCATGCCATGCTACGACCGCACGAGCAACCGCATTAAAACTTTGACTACGTCCTGTCCCCACATTAAAAATACCTGATTTATCCCGATTTTCAAAAAACCAACAATTTACATCGGCAACATCTCCAACATAAACAAAATCCCGTTGTTGTTCCCCATTGCCATAACCATCACATCCTTCAAATAAGCAGACATTACCCGAATTAATCACTTGATTATTAAGATGATATGCAACGCTGGCCATACTAGCTTTATGCTGTTCCCGAGGACCATAAACGTTAAAGTAACGTAAGCCAACAATTTGTGAAGGACTGGTTTCTAAACGGGCGCGGACATAATGGTCAAAGAGAAATTTTGAATAGCCATAAACATTTAAAGGGGATTCATAGGAAGGTTCTTCTTTAAACGTTGTACCACTGCCGTAAACAGAGGCACTAGACGCATAAATAAAGGGAATTTTGCGTGAAAGGCAAAAATGTAGCAGGGTTTTGGAATAAGCAAAGTTGTTTTGCATCATGTATTCGCCATCCCATTCAGTCGTGCTAGAACAAGCACCCAGATGAAAAACGGCTTCTACATTATTGCAAACGTGTTCATTAGATTGAATTCGAGTTAAAAACCCTTTTTTGTCTAGGAAATCGGCAATAGTGCAGTCAACTAAATTTTTAAACTTTTCCCCATTTTTGAGGTTATCTACAACCAGTATTTCTTCATAACCCTTATTGTTTAGGGTTTTAATGACATTGCTACCGATAAAACCCGCCCCACCTGTGACAATAATCATGCCTATCCCTCGTTACTTTTCTAAATTTATTTGGCTATTTTGTAATGCCTGTAGCGTTGCAGTTGTTGAACATCCTGCAAGATAATCTAATACCAATACTTTACCGCCATTGTCCAATACACAGCGACCCCCTGCAATTTGGTCAATTTGGTAATCTCCGCCTTTGACTAAAATATCAGGAAGTAATTGGCAAATTAAAGATTCTGGTGTGTCTTCACTAAAAGGGATAACCCAGTCGACACAATCTAGCGCACTTAAGACAGTCATGCGGTGTTCTAAGGAATTAATCGGACGGCTAGCCCCTTTTAGGCGACGTACAGAGGCATCATCATTCATTGCCACAATCAGGCGGTCACCTAGTTGCCGTGCTTGAGATAAATATTGTATGTGTCCTGCGTGGAGAATATCAAAACAACCATTAGTCATAACGATACGTTCTCCATTAGCGCGGGCGATATTTATAATCTTTTGTAATCCATAAAGGGTCTGAATCGCTTGGCTATGTGTGATATGCAATGCGGTTTCTAACTCGGCGATGCTCACGGTAGCCGTGCCTAGCTTGCTGACGACTAACCCCGCCGCATGATTCGCTAAAGTCGTCGCTTGTCCAAGTTCCATGCCTGCGGCAAGTCCTGCGGATAAAACCCCTATGACTGTATCACCTGCACCAGTGACATCATAAACATCACGGGCATGAGTAGGTAAGTGCAGAGCGGGTTGTGCATGTCGTAACAAAGTCATGCCTTTTTCACTGCGCGTGATGAGTAACGCATCTAGTTGTAATTGAAGCCGTAGGTTTTCCCCACGTTCTACAAGGACTTGCTCATTACAACAGTGTCCTACAATCGTTTCAAATTCGGACAAATTCGGCGTGATAATCGTCGCGCCACGATATTTTGTAAAGTCTTGTCCTTTAGGGTCAACTAACACGGCTTTATGAGCTTGACGAGCAAGTTGAATGAGCGACTGCGGGTCGGCTAACACGCCCTTACCATAATCAGATAAAACCAACACATCAACATTAGCCAGACAATCTTGAACTTGTAACAATAAAACTTTATCTTCCGCTAACAGCGTAAATTTTTCCTCAAAATCTAGGCGGATAAGTTGCTGATGACGACTTAATACACGGAGTTTAGTAATCGTTGGAATATGCGCAAGACGATGTAAACGACAAGCAACTTTTGCTTGTTGGAGTAAATTTTCTACCGTATTAGCAGCGGTATCATCCCCTGTAACACTGATTAACGTTGCTTTCGCGCCTAATGCACTAATATTTAAGGCAACATTACCAGCTCCACCCGCTTGCTCCGTTACTTGTTGAATATGTACAATCGGAACAGGGGCTTCAGGAGAAATACGGGACGTTGCACCATGCCAATAACGGTCCAACATCACATCACCAACAACCAACACACGCGCAAGGGAGAAATCAGGTAAAGAAACAGTCATGAAAGTTAGGTCAAGGTCAGCTTGGATTAAAAAAGAAAATAATCTGCAATGATGCTTATTATTGATGTCTTATTCATTAACGCAGAAGCGTAAAATTACCACACAATTAATAATAAGGTAGAAATACATCCCACCGTATTTCTACACATCACTATACAAAATAACGGATGTTTGTCCCTTTAAAAAGGAATGTCATCATCAAAATCGCTGGGGGGAGGACTGCTCACAACAGGGGGACGATTTGCTGGCGCGGGTGTTGTCCGTGTTGCTGTTGGCGGTGCTGCTGACTCTGTTACAGGGGCGGGTGGCGGTGCATAATTACTCGTGTTTTGCGCGTAGTCGGCTGATGAGGAATCACTACGTCCTCCTAGCATATTCATTTCTTTTGCAATAATTTCAGTTGTATAACGGTCGGTCCCGTCTTTATCTTGCCATTTGCGGGTTTGTAACCGTCCCTCTACATAAATTAAAGAACCTTTACGTAAATATTCCCCCACAATTTCAGCCAAGCGGTCAAAAAAAACCACGCGATGCCACTCGGTACGTTCTTGTTTTTGCCCCGATTGTTTATCTTTCCATTGCTCGCTGGTTGCAATACTAATATTTGCCATTGCAGAACCTGCCGCACTATAACGAATCTCTGGGTCATTACCCAAACGACCCACTAAAATGACCTTGTTGACACTAGACATTCCTATTCTCCTAGTAAAGTTATCAGGTTAATGGCAAAAGCGTCTTTTCATTTTGTCCATTATTTATAAGACTACTTTATTATTAACAATCTGTTATATAAATCTGCTTATAGATTCTGATTACCATTATAATGTATGGATAAACAGTATAAAACCGCCATTATGCAATTTGATGATTGACCACCAATTACAAAAAATTGGAGATAAAAAATTTTCTTGACTATTTTAATCAGGTTTTGTGTATTGCATCGTTTTTTTTAACTCTGAAATAACGGGTCATTTTTTTACCCTTAACTTACGTTAGGTTCGCTCACAGATTAGTTTTTTTTATGCAAAAATCTGATTGCCAAAAAAATCTTTTCCAGATATATTAAGAACGTTAATTCTAATCATAATTAAGCCTAAATAGCTTATCAAAAACAGTTATTTATCACAAAGGAGACCTCTAATGCAAGAAAGCATTGTCGAGAAAGTCAGAAACAATCCAAAATATCAACGATTAGTCAAAACGCGGAGTTTTTTGGGGTGGTTTCTGTCAGCAGTTGTTTGCGCTATTTACTACGGTTTTATCCTTGTTATTGCACTCCACAAGGATTGGTTAGGAACCCGTATTAATCCTGATGAGGTTATCACTTGGGGTATTCCCATTGGTGTTGGCGTTATTGTTAGTTCATTTGTACTAACAGGGGTTTATGTTCTTATTGCAAACTCATTATTTGACAGATTGACCAGAGAAATCAAGGAGGATATTAAGTAATGCGCAATCTTACACTATTTGCTATTTTCACAACCCTGATGCTGGGTACGATGGCAGCTTTCGGGGCAGGTGATTTAGGTGCTGTTGAAAAACAAGCGTTAAACATTCCTGCGATTGTTATGTTTTTCGTCTTTGTGGGTGCAACACTGGGCGTTACTTACTGGGCAGCACAAAAAACAAAAACCGCAAAAGATTTCTATACGGCTGGTGGTGGTATTACAGGGTTTCAAAATGGCTTAGCCATTGCGGGTGATTACATGTCAGCGGCATCCTTTTTAGGGATTTCTGCGATGGTGTACACCAAAGGTTTTGATGGTTTAATTTTCTCTATTGGTTGGTTAGTCGGTTGGCCTATCGTTTTATTTTTAATTGCAGAACAACTACGTAACTTAGGTAAATATACCTTTGCGGATGTGGTCTCCTATCGTTTATCACAAAAACCTGTAAGAACCATGGCAGCATGTGGTTCTATCGTCACTGTTATTCTATATCTCATTGCACAAATGGTTGGTGCAGGTCAATTAATTCAATTATTATTCGGCTTAGAACACTATCAAGCTGTTGTATTAGTTGGCATATTAATGGTGATGTATGTAACTTTTGGTGGTATGTTAGCAACAACATGGGTACAAATCATTAAAGCAATGTTGCTGTTAACGGGTGCAACATTTATGGCTTTCATGGTACTGCAAAAAGTTGGCTTTGACTTCAATACATTATTCTCCGAAGCCTCTAAAGTTCACAAGGAAGGCGATAAGATTCTAGCCCCCGGTGTGTTAGTCCACGACCCCATTTCTGCTATTTCTTTGGGTTTAGGTTTAATGTTCGGTACAGCGGGTTTACCACATATTTTAATGCGTTTCTTTACTGTGCCAGATGCGAAAGAAGCTAGAAAATCCGTATTTTATGCAACAGGCTTTATTGGTTACTTCTACATTTTAACCTTCATTATCGGTTTTGGCGCGATTCTGTTTGTTTCAACCGATCCTCAATACTTAGTTGATGGTGATGTTGCTAAAGGTGCGTTAATTGGTGGTAGTAACATGCCTGCGTTACATCTGGCCCATGCAGTTGGTGGCAATATCTTCTTAGGCTTTATTTCTGCTGTTGCCTTTGCAACTATTCTTGCAGTTGTTGCAGGCTTAACCTTAGCAGGTGCATCCGCTGTTTCTCATGATTTATATGCAAATGTCTTCTTTGCAGGCAAATCTAATGAAGTGAGTGAAATGCGCGTTTCAAAAATTACAACCTTAGTATTAGGTATTATTGCCATTTGGTTGGGAATTGTGTTTGAAAAGCAAAACGTCGCCTTTATGGTTTACTTGGCCTTTACTGTGGCGGCAAGTGCTAACTTCCCCGTGTTGTTCCTCTCTATTTATTGGAAAGGATTAACAACGAGAGGTGCAACCATTGGTGGATTTGTGGGCTTAATTGTTGCGGTTGTGTTAGTGGTTTTAGGCCCTACCGTTTGGGAAGCAACCTTAGGTAATCCTAAAGGTTCTGCACCATTTGGTTATGCTTATCCTGCCTTATTCTCTATGGCTGCCTCATTCTTTACCATTTGGTTGGTCTCTATTTTAGACACCAGCGAGCGTGCAAAGATTGACCGTGCTGCGTTTGATGCACAAGATATGCGTTGCCAAACAGGTATTGGTGCTGAAGGGGCTGTTTCTCACTAAGATAACGCGAATTTACTTCAACTATCCCTAAAAAGTAAATTCCCCTTAAAAACGCGACTTTCACAAGAAGTCGCGTTTTTTTATGTCCGTTTTACGCGCGTACTTTCCATGTAGGATATCCTAACATATCAAGTAATTGATGTTCAATCAACCACATTTTTGCATCAGTAGCATCTTCTTCAAACCATGCTTGGCTTGACCCTAAACGAAAGGTATAACCCCATGCATCCATATCTGCCCACATACGGGCTTTATCCATTGTAGGAATATAATCAGCCAACACAATCTGTAAATAACATACACCATTTTCTTCTATATATTCGCCTCCTGCGTCTGTATGTAATTCATCACGACGTTGTTTATCCATACAAATATAATGACATGCTTCATGTAAAAGAGAATGAATCGGTGTGTCAGGACGGACATAAACTCGATTCTGTACTAAACCCGCTTCAGCTTCTCCCCAATAACTCCCTTCAATGATAGCTCCTTTTTCTAACATAATTAATGTTATTCCAAAACGTGCTAATAGTTGCTCCAAGGCTAATAAAGGTACATCTATACAAGTTAAAACATGATGATTGTTCATAATGCGTTAATAATGAATTAAGAAAAATAGTTTATTGTGTCTTATGCCTATTTCGAGTTATATTTAGACTCAGTCTAAATACTCAATAAGCTATCGTTATATTGTGCAAAACCACGAGATTATTGAATCCCTATTTTTAACGACCTGTTAAGAGGAAATAATATGCAATTTAACACATTAATATTGGCTACCTTAACCGCCAGTGTGTTAATACAATCGGTCTTTGCCGACGAACCCATTCAACCAATTACCCCCGCAAAATCCATTAATGCGGCTCAAGCAGAGTTGGGCAAAAAACTGTATTTTGACCCACGTCTCTCTAAATCAGGTTTTATTTCCTGTAATTCTTGCCACAACTTGAGCATGGGCGGCACGGATAATTTAACAACTTCCATTGGACACAATTGGCAACAAGGTCCTATCAACTCCCCTACCGTGCTGAATGCCAGTATGAATATTGCGCAGTTTTGGGATGGACGTGCGGCTGATTTGAAAGCACAAGCAGGCGGACCAATTGCCAATCCAAAAGAAATGGCATTCACTCACGAATTGGCCGTAGAGGTTTTAGCTTCTATACCTCAATACGTAGCAGAGTTTAAACAAGTCTTTGGTACAGAGAAAGTAACCATTGATGAAGTAACGCAAGCCATTGCAGAATTTGAAAAAACACTTGTTACGCCAAACTCTCGTTTTGACCAATGGTTATTAGGCAAAAAAGATGCATTAAGCGCAGACGAACAAGCAGGCTATAAGTTGTTCAAAGAAAGTGGCTGTGTTGCCTGTCATAATGGGGCTGCTGTAGGTGGTAGCTCTTTCCAAAAAATGGGATTAGTTGAACCCTATAAAACAGATAACCCAGCAGAAGGACGTAAAGCCGTCACAGGTAAAGATGCTGATCGCTTTTTCTTTAAAGTGCCAACACTGCGCAACGTAGAATTAACCTACCCGTACTTCCATGATGGCGCGGCAAAAACATTAACCGAAGCAGTCGATACCATGGGACGGTTACAACTGGGTAAGAAATTTACTGCTGAAGAAAATGCCAAGGTTGTCGCCTTCTTAAAAACGCTTACAGGTGAACAACCTAGCTTCTTAATCCCCATATTGCCACCTTCTGGTGACAAAACACTACATCCTCAACCATTTAACGAAAAGTAAACATTTTTATCGTTACGCATAAATTCGTTACCTGCAAATAGGTCAACTAGCCTACCTTCAAAAAGGTGGGCTAGTGGTGTTTACCAGTTGCAATGAAAACCAACCTATAATCCCTTAGTCACACCCCAAAAGACCCGTTAAATTTATAAAACTTAGCTGGTCTCTGCTTTACATTAAATATCTCGCCAAGCTTCGTGCTTTCATAAATACCACCAAAGCTTTATGTACTTCTATATTTCCTTTATAATCAGGGCTGATGCAATTGTACTCCTCGCAACTGCATCATTCCTAATAATTTCGAGATAATCTTGAGGTGATACTTCATAACATTGCTTATAAAAAATTAATTTTGAGGGGTTTTAAAAAAATGGCAATACTACGTTGTGCAAGTTGTGGGTATTTACGAGAGGTTGCTAATCAACATATAGCTAGAACGGTTGCCTGTCCACTGTGTAAAAAAACTGCTCAAGTACATGATACAATTGTTTTAATTCAAAAACTGACCGATAAAAATAAAGAACTCAAACAAATCGCCCTTACCGCCCGCGCAAAAGCCGCTGAAACTATCGCGGCAACGAAACCACAAAGTAATAATATTGGAGCCTTATTCAATACGTTCAATAATGGTGAAAGCGCGCAATTAAAATCACCTAAACCCACATCTACTGCACAGGCACTGGACAAAGGTTATGCGTTTTCCCACAAAAATGATTTTCCGTTTGAAAATGATTTAGATAGTTTGCAAAACTGGTTCAAGTCCCGCCAGATTGCGCTAACCCTTGATGATCAATTAATGGATATTTCAGGCTATTTTGACGAAGTTGCGGTAGAACTTGGAGACAATTACGCCTTACTCAACAAACTAATTGCCTCTATCAAAAGATTACAAACTAAAGAAAATGCACGCTTGTGCTTTCATTTCGGTCATTATTCTGAAGTAGAAATTAAAAAATTAAAAGATTTTATTCAGTTGCTTTATAAATGTGCGTTTATTACCCGCTATAACATTGACAATAAAACAAAAGACCGTGTTTATTTATCATTACAACCTGCACGAAAAATTGTCAATTTTTTCAATGGCGATTGGTTGGAATGGTACATATTTATGAAAGTGACCTCATTATTATGGGAAAAGCGGGTAAAGTTTGGTTATTTTCGAGGCGGAAAAATTAGTTTTCCAGACAATGAACGAAATGAAATTGACTTGTTCTTCCTGATACAAGGTAGTATTCCTTTATGGATTGAATGCAAGTCGGGCGAGTTTCGCGATTCCTTATATAAATATCAGCAATTACGAAAACGCCTGCGTTTAACCCACTCAGAATCGATTTTATTTGTGTTGGGAATCAGCAACGAAGAAGCCGAAAGTTTAAGCCGTTCTTTTGACATGACCATTGTCAATGAAACCCTTTTTTTAGCCGCGCTTTCAAAAATGATGGGAGTAGGCATTACGCAGTCGACTAAAATAGCCTGAAAAATCAGCTCAATTTTTATAACGCAAATACATCACCATCAGGTCATATCGAGTTATCCTAAACCGAAAAGCACGGATTTATTGCACACGTGGGCGGAGATAACATGAACACAATAGACGTTGATAATAAACTAAAATTAGAAACACAAGCGCAACGCGATGCGGCATCGGATACATTGCGCGCCTTACGCTATTTATTACAACGATTAAAAATGGAAAATCGTAAAAACTGGTCGATGGCGGAATTAACCGAGCTTATTGATACCATGCTAGTCGAGATTTCTACAGGGGTCACAGAAGAAGATAAAGAACGCTCAGTTTATTTGAAAAAGGGCGAAACCGCTTTTTATCAAGGTGTTGACCGTCAACAAAATCCTTATCAGCTACATACCCTGCAACGTACTTGTTGGGATACAGGTTGGCATGATGCTGAACGTAATAAACGTAAACCTGTCGCCACACCACTTGCGACTCCTCAAAAAGCCACTGCTTGTGGCACAACGCCCCCACAACGGCTCTATAAAATTCAGTTAAAAGAGTCTTCACAAATATTAGAATGGAATGATGTTTTTCACCAATATGCAAAACAAGGGGGTGGCAGTTTGTATGAGAATTATGAGGATGCGGTTGCGAATGCTGAGCGATTACAAAAAAGCGCGAATGGCATGGTGTCTGTTGTCGTTGTAAAACCCAATGCGGCTGTTGCACAATTAAATATGATAGATATGCCACTAGAAAGCAAAACAGAATAATTACCTCTGTAATCGTTGTAATGCCCATTCAACATGCTCGCGCACAATGGTCGATGGGACTGATAAACGCTGTTGTAAACAGGCAATAATGTCTGTCGTTGGGGTAGCATTTCCCAATGCAACAGCGATATTACGCAACCAACTTTCATATCCAATGCGACGAATAGCACTGCCTTCCGTCTGTTGCAAAAATTCGGCTTCAGTCCAGTTAAATAAAGTTATCAACGGCGGGTTAATCAGTGCTTGACGGGGTAAAAAATCACTTTCTGTTGTCAATTGTGCAAAGCGATTCCATGGGCAAACCAACTGACAATCGTCACAGCCATAAATGCGATTACCGATTAGTGGGCGCAACTCAATAGGAATACTGCCCTTAAATTCAATGGTCAGGTAAGCAATACATCGTCTAGCATCCAGTTGATAAGGCGCAATAATTGCCTGCGTTGGGCATATCGTCAAGCAAGCCTGACAACGTCCACAATGGGCATTGACAGGAACATCCACGGGTAAGGGTAAATCTACATAAATTTCCCCTAAAAAAAAATATGACCCTACTTGACGATTGATAAGATTAGTATGTTTACCTATCCAACCTAATCCCGCTTTTTCTGCTAAGGGCTTTTCTAATACGGGCGCGCTATCAACAAATACGCGATATATTTGTCCATCAATTTCTTTTGTAATACGTATGGCTAACTGTTTTAAACGTTGTCGTAATACCTTGTGATAATCGCGTCCTAAGGCATAGCGGGAAATATAAGCACTTCCAGATTGATTTAACACCGCCAACATTTGCATTTGAGATTCGGGTAAATAGTCCATCCTCACGGAAATAACCCGTAAAGTATCAGGCACTAATTCAGCAGGACGACTGCGTTTTGTGCCATGCTTTGCCATAAACGCCATGTCACCATGATAACCATCATTAAGCCATTGTATTAACGTTTGTTCTGCTGTCGTTAGGTCTATATCACTAATACCTACTTGCTGAAACCCCAGTTCGATACCCCATTGCTTAATATTTGACGCAAATACGTTGTAATCCAACATATTAACGATATAACCATACACGCATTAACGATAATAACTTATCAGTATCAACAGGTTTCGTTAGATAATCATTAGCCCCCGCCTCAATACACTTGGCCTTATCGCCTTTCATGGCTTTTGCCGTTAATGCAATAATGGGCAATTTACGGAAACGCAACTGTGCTCGAATGGCACGCATTGCTTCATATCCATCCATTTCTGGCATCATGACATCCATCAAAACCATAGAAATATCAGGATTCAAGCTCAACATGTCCAGCCCCTCTTTCCCATTTTCGCTGACTAACACCTGCATATTCTTGTTTTCTAAAACTGTCGTTAATGCAAAGGTATTACGCACATCATCATCAACAATTAACACCTTTTTATTAGATAAAATAGCTTCTTTATCATGTACTAAACGTAACATTTTACGTTTTTCATCAGGTAACTTTTCTTCTATCTGATGTAAAAACAATGTTGTTTCATCCAATAAGCGTTCAGGCGAACTCACCATTTTTACGGTCAGGTTATCCTCATAACGACGCAGCACAATTTCTTCATCAACTGTCAACTCGCGTGCCGTGTATAAAATCACAGGAATTTGAGATAATCGCTCGGTATTGTGTAAAAACGCCAATAATTGCAATCCCTGCCCGTGTTCTATATCAATATCAACAATCAAACAATCAAAACGATTATTCAGTAAGCTTTCCTGCGCATCAGTTAATGTCTTGATAAATAGAGATTGCACATCACTAGAACTCACCAATTGTTGGATTTCTGCTTGACGAACATCACTATCGACAACAACCAATAAGGTTTTAAGGGTTTTATCAATAAACCGCTCAATTTTCTTAAAAGCTTCACCTAATTCGCTCAAACTAATAGGCTTTAATAAATAACCGATTGCCCCCATTTTTTTCGCTTCCCGCTCTTGGTCTGCACCTGACATAAAATGTACAGGAATATGACGGGTTTCAGGGTTTTCTTTTAACCGCTCCATAACCGTCCATCCATCCACTTTAGGCAAGCCTACATCCAAAATAATGGCATGGGGTTTATAAGTTTGGGCAAGTTCTAAACCATCCTTACCATCCTCAGCAACCAAACATTTGAAATCCTTTTCACGGGCTAAATCCATTAAAATCTTTAAAAATTTTCGGTCATCCTCAATGATAAGGATAAACTTATCATTGGGTTTCAATGCGTAACGGTCATCACTTAAATTATCATCTGTCACCGTTGTTTTAGGCGGTTCTATATTTTGACTGACAGAACCCGACAATTTATCCATGCTATGAATCCCCGAATTATTATCATCCGATGATACGGGCGTGGAATTTTTTGTTGCGATTGTCAAGGTGGGTGGCGTTTTACTGGCGGGCTTTCCGTCTAAACGTTCAGGCAAATACAGGGTAAAACAACTGCCCTTGCCTTCCTCACTTTGCAAACAAATCTCTCCCCCTAATAAGCGCGATAATTGCCGAGAAATCGACAAACCTAACCCAGTTCCTCCAAATCGACGGCTGGTTGTTCCATCAGCCTGTTGGAATGCTTCAAAAACAATAGCTTGCTTTTCTTTAGGAATGCCAATCCCCGTATCTGTTACACTTAACGCAATGGTTCTGCTAGGAATAAGATTGATTCTTTCCAGTGCTTCCAGCGATTGCGAGGGACGGACAACCGATAAAGTAACACCACCTTCTAAGGTAAATTTAAAGGCATTCGCCAGTAAATTATTAATGATTTGTTTTAAACGATGGGTATCTGTAAAAATTGTATCGGGTAATGGCTCTATAATATCGATACTAAAGCGTAATCCCTTCTGGTCGGCAATGTGTTGAAACTTTAAGCGATTAGATTCAATCAGTTCTCGTAATGAAACCTCTTCAGGATGCGCTTCAATTTTACCTGCTTCTACCTTAGATAAATCCAAAATTTCATTGATTAGATTGAGTAAATCTGCTCCTGCGCCATTGATGGTTTTCGCATAATCAATCTGTTGTTGCGTTAAATTACCCTGTGGATTTTCTATGAGTAAATTTGACAAAATAAGCAGACTATTTAAGGGAGTACGCAATTCATGCGACATATTGGCAAGAAACTCAGATTTGTACTTACTGGCAAGTTCTAACTCATGCGCTTTGGCTTCAATAGCGGCTTGCGCTTTTTCCATGTTAATATTTTTCTTGCGAATTTCCTCTTTTTGCACTTCTAATTCACGAGCGCGAATTTCCAGCTCATCATTCGTTTGACGCAATTCTTCTTGTTGGGTTTGCAATTCTTCCGATTGACTTTGTAATTCTTCATTCTGTGTTTTGAGTTCTTCTTCTTGCATCCGACTTTGCAACAGCAATTGTTGCATTTTTGTGCGCGATTCCGCTGTTGTTGCGGCAACAGCAATATTGGGCATAATTTGGTTAATAAAGTCTATTTGTAACGGCGTAAACGCATCAAATGAGGCAAGTTCAATCACACCACACAATACGTTTTCATACAAGAAAGGTGAGACCAATAAATGTTGGGGCGTTCCCGACCCTAAACCACTTTGAATAACAACGTAGTTTTCTGGCGCGTTGGTAATCACAAAAGATTTTTTCTCTAATGCCGCTTGTCCAACAATTCCTTCTCCCAATTTAAAGACGTTATCCGCATTTTTCCGCCACACAAAAGCATGGCTAGCTAATAGCTTAAGCGTTTGATTATTTTCTTGATAAATATAGACCGCACCAACTTGTGCATTAACATAAGGGGTGAGAAAATTAATTATATTTTCAACTAATTTTAAAATATCTTGCTCACCACTGAGCGTTTGGCTTAATTGCATTTGCCCTGTTTTCAACCAGTTTTGTGCGTCATCCTGTTGTTTCGCCGTGCGTAAAAACGCGGTCATTTCTCGCAAAGAACTACCTAGCTGGTCTTGCTCAGAAAGCAATTCTATTTCAGTGGAATAATCACCGCTTGCAATGGCTCTTGTCCGTTCTATAACCGTGCGGATGCTGTTTTTTAATAGTCTGGCAGATTCTACTAACTCGCCCAACTCATCAGTTGATTGATATTCAACGTTTTTAACTGGCAATTGTCCCATTGCCAATAGCTTCATGTGCTGATTAACTTGTAATAGTGCATTTAAGGGACGACGTGTTACAAAATTTGCCACAATAATGATAATTATCAAAATAATGGCAGCTACGCTAAAAAGTAATTGTTTGAAAGCCAATAAATCTTTAAGGGCCAGTGCTTTATTTGTTTGTTTGATTAAAAACCAGTAGTCATCAACCACATCAGGCAAAGGATATACCGTTGTAAAACTGGTGATAAAATTATTATCAACAAAATAACCAGTTGTTGTTTTGTCTTGCATCTCTTTGAATAAAGCAGGGTAATCTTGAGCAAATGTTTTGTTATTAACAACTTTATCTATATTAGAATCATAAAGATAACCACCTTTTTTATTGATTAATAAGTAACTATCTTCTTGACTGTTCTCTTTAAGCGCGTTTGTTAAGAAATTCATGTTGAACTGTAATACAATAATCCCTTGAAAAACATTATTTTTATCAATAATAGGCATTGCGTAATACAACATATTTTCTTTCTGTGTTGTGTTATCAATTACTAATTTATTTAAATAGACTTGTCCTGCCTTCAAGCCGAGCGTGTGTTGAAAATAACTATCCATTTTACGATTTTGCAACTCAGCATTTGTGGCTAAGGTGGTTTTCTCATTTTCTTGGTTTTTATTGACACGAATTAGTTCCATACCATCCGCATCTAAAACTTGAATTTGCGTGTAGTAGCTTGAGGCATCTAAGAAGGAAAATAATAAATGTTTAGTATTTTTTTCCCATTCGGTACGTTTGTAAGGTTCATCGATGCTACGCCATTGAAAATAAAAAGTGACTGCGTAAGAGGAAGATAAAAAACGTAAATCGCCAGGTATGTTGCTCAAATAATTAACCAGACTTTCACTGGTTTTTTTAACATCTTGTTCACTCGCGGTAATAATTTTTTCCGTCATAACCGTTGATGAAATAAAATATCCATAAGAACCACTAATTAAAAAGGGCAAAATTGCCGTTATTAGCAATAATGCCCCTAATTTACGATCGATACCCAAACGGGTGATGTAACGAAAATAGTTGCCAGTCATTTTTATATCCTTTGGTAGTTTTTCTGTTTTTATTTTTCTGTCACGAGTTAATATCAAAATGATATATCAACACTAAAATTTGATAACTTTTAATCGTTGAATATCCCATTGAATAATTCTTAGTATATCAGATGCTTGTTTGTCATTATAATGTTGGGCAGCTGGTGTAATGAAGTAAGTTAATCCCAAACGGGCTTTAATCGGTTGTAACTCTGCTAAAACAATCCCCAATGAACTAAACACTTCTGTTTCTGATATATTGTTATTTATTGATTTTGAGGAATAAACATAATCGTTCAGTTTTAACTTGTCTAAATTAAAATGGGTTTGTAATCGCTGTAATTCTCGTAACAACACTTGAACGGCTTGAAATGTTTGTTCTAAGGTTGCCGTTGGGTCAGCCAGCGGGGGATTGGTTGTATCTTGCACTTCTAAGGCATCTAAAATAACGCTTATGTCATCATGTACACGTATGGTTTCGGCGAACACTTGTTGTGCATTAAAAGGTGCTCCCGTTAATAAATCCATTTCGTAGGAAAGATGATTTAAGAAATCATAGTTATCCATTGTAGTGTGATTGGAAAAAGTAGGCAGTAACGATGGCGGTGTTTGAATATCAAAATGGCGTTTTAGTAAATCAATTTCTGTTGCAATCCGTATGACTTGTCCGTAAACAACTAATGGTTTCATTTCTTCTTCGGGTTCTCGGGAAATAATGCTCAGCGATGGTAAGCCATTTTTTTCTCTAAACATGTTAATTTTTAACATAATTTGATATGTTTTCTGCCACACGTGACGCGGATATAGAGCTACTTTTGTTTCTGGCTGAATTGCATTTTTTTCAATATTAAAGTGTTGTTTTAATAAATTAATATCTTGTGAAATTTTATAAATTTCGATATACACTTCGTTGGGAGTGATTTCTACTGCTTGTGCGGGTAGTATAAATAGGAATAGGTAAAAATAAGGAAAAAAATAGCGCATGTTATTATCCTGTTTTTTCTGGTTCTAATTTGGGAAACAACGATAATCATTTTAACAAGTGGACAGTTTAAATAAAAAAGCGGTTAATACATACAAAAAATGATAGGTGCGAATAAATTCGCACCTTTACTTCATCTACTGCATCAGGTCTAACAGGGATAAATCCGTTGCTGCTGTTTTAATTTAATGGCACTTTAGCATCATCATCAAAACCATCGCCTTCTTCATCTAACTGTAAATCAATTTCACCACTATCGCCCGTCCAATTTGTAAAACTAACACGTGCTGTTGCATTGGCGGGAACAGCAACATCATCTTTTTTAAATGTTTTACGCCCGTTATCGTCAACACGCACAATGTTAATATCGTAATCGTCTTCGTTTCCATCCTCATCTTTTACCAATAGCGCACCATTATCTATGGTAAAAGTAACTTTCTTACCTGCGTCTAAACTGATACCACCGACATCCACTGTATAACCCGCTCCAGTATTGTTTTCAGGGTCAAATGCCATAAAAACATTGGGCGTTTCACCATCCGCACTGGCAATAAAACTCAGTTCCTTGCCGTCAGGACGCAGTGTAATCATCAGTATCTCGTCAGGATCAAGGTAAATTCCTTCAAAACCAACAACAAATCCGGGTGCTGTCACAGATAAATCTGTTTCTGACTCCTCAGAATCTCCTTTACCGCTGATTAATATAACAATCGGCTCATTATTATTGGGGTAAGGAATAGAGATTTGGGGGGGAAGGTTTTTGCCTAACCCCGATTTACCATTCACTTTTTGTGCCTGATCAATCTCATTAACGGTTTCTCCCGACAGAGGGTCGTAACCAACACGTCTGCCGTCAGCAAGTTGTACCATCAATGTCCCCTCACCCGTCATGGCAAAGTCCAACATCTTTGGTGCAGAGGTTGCGCGCAAGGTGTTGGTTGACGTTGTTTCTGTGGTACAGAAGGGGCAAGCAAATTTGCCTTCTCGTACTGTTTGAGGCGTTAATTCTAAAGTGAGTGTTTCCGCGCTACCGCGATAATCTGAAGCGGGTTCATCTGGGCGAGTTGCCCCCCCTTCATATACCCATGTTTCCGCGCTTTTATCAACCTTAATAACACGATTGTTATCATTGGGGAAATTATTGTCATAGACATAAATCCAGAATTCGGTTTCGCTTTTTTTCTGAACTGCGTAAGGCGTAACGGCATGACCGCCCTTATAACCAGGTTGGTAAAAACCCACGCTATAGACAACATTATTATTCATACCATCAATTAGCGTTTGTAAAACTTCTGAGGGTTTTTTACGAAAACTTTGCGTAGCAGCAGATACTTCTTCAAGAAATTGCGTTACAAAATAGTAGGCAATGTAATTACGGACAGCATCTTTCCCTACCTCATAAGTAGTATTTGTCCCTGCTTGAAAATCGGAAGGAATGCGTTTGCCCTTAAACTCTAAACTTTGCCAGAGGCGCAAACTGGTCACTGCCATCCCTTCACAATGTCCACCATCCATTCCCTTGATTTGTTTATCCATCCATTCTTGCGCCGTCGCATTTAATACACAATCTCCCGTTACAGAACGACACACTTTTTCGCGCCCAAACAAAGCAATCATGTCTTCTGCGCTCATATCATTGGCTGATTGAGCATCGTTGCCATAGTTTTCAAATCCATACCCGTTGGGATTTGGACGGAAACTATAGCTGGCGAAAAATTCGCCTGTTGGGCTGGGTGATGCTTCATTGGGGTTAATGCGGGCTGCAATCGGCTCGGGATTGGTAACGAGTTTTTTTGACCCATCTTCATTGGTTAATACATAACCGAAGTAAATATCTAATAATCCTGTTGCAACAAAATTACCTTTGTATAAAGATACTTCTTGTGTTTCTGCTAAAGTAACGGTGTCAAATGCCGCCAGATTTTCCAGTTTATGGTCCCATAGTGGGATATCAAATCCACCATCTGGTGTTTTCCGCAACATGAAGTAATATTCTGCCCCTGTCGGTTCGAGTTTAAAGGCGGCATAGACAACAATATCCGCCGTTTTACCCACATCCGCAGGGTCAACTTCAATAGTTCCTGTAATATTGACAGGCTCTGCTAATTTCAACGCGGCTGATAATGCGCTTGTATTTGTCCCAACAGCAATGCCCCCTTTAAATAGACTGGTGACATTGCTATGTAAACCTGCACTATCCGTTGCTTTACCTTTACCCAACTCAGGCAATGCCTCCGCCTGAGCGATTGTAGAAAATCCCCATAAAGCGACAGACAAACTCACAAATAAAAGTTTATATTTCATGTTTCATCCTAAGCATGAATAATAAGTTTTTAACGAAAAACTTACTTCATCTCATATAAGGTTAAGTAACTATTTATAATTAATTTTTTAGAAGGGGTTTTGACAAAATTTAATAGCAGTCCAATAACTACTTGTATTTTTATTTTCATCAAAACTATTATAAATAACGTCATTTTCGCTAACGTCCTTCTATTTTGGCAAAAGATTAACTTTTTGCTAATAAGGAAATATACGCATTGCTTTTACACTTGCATTTTTACAGGTATCTCGTACTCTATAACCCTTTTTTCACAAAGTATAAAAAGACAATGAATGTAAATCCAACAGATGTTCGCTACACCGATGCTTTACAACGTTTATTAACCATAGTAAATGAATTACGCGCTCAATGCCCTTGGGATAAGGAGCAAACACTAGATTCTTTACGTTATTTAACTATTGAAGAAACTTATGAATTGTCTGATGCTATTTTAGAAAATGATTTAAACGCGATAAAAAAGGAATTAGGCGATTTAATGTTGCATTTGGTGTTTTACGCTAAAATAACAGCTGAGCAAGATGTGTTTGATATTGCAGATGTTATGAATGGGCTTTGTGAAAAGTTAATTGCACGTCATCCGCATGTTTATGGAACAGTCAATGCGGACGATGCTGACACGGTAAAACGTCATTGGGAGCAATTAAAACTGCAAGAAAAAGGCAATTACAGTGCGTTAGCAGGCGTACCAAACATGTTACCCGCTTTGGTAAAAGCTATTCGTATTCAAGAAAAAGCACGCGGTATGGGGTTTGATTGGCGACCTGATGATTTAAGCAGCGTGTGGCACAAGGTAAAAGAAGAGATTCAAGAGTTTGTTGAACATATAGACCCTGTCAGCCAAAAACCACACAACTTTATTGAGGCAGAAAATGAGTTTGGGGATATTTTGTTTTCTCTGGTGAATTACGCACGTTTTGTGGGTATTAATCCCGAAAATGCCCTAGAAAAAACTAATAAAAAATTCATGCGTCGTTTTATGTGGATGGAAACTGCAATTCGTGAGGCAAACAAGCAAATGCACGATTTAAGCCTTGAGGAATTGGAGTTTTTTTGGCAGCAGGCAAAACAACAAGAAAAAATCAAGTAGCTACTTTAGCTTTACGAATAACTAGCGGAAAACGCAACAGTAGATTTTAATTTTAAGATTCTACTTTTTCTGTGACAACA
This sequence comes from Beggiatoa leptomitoformis, assembly GCF_001305575.3. NCBI lineage: Bacteria > Pseudomonadati > Pseudomonadota > Gammaproteobacteria > Thiotrichales > Thiotrichaceae > Beggiatoa > Beggiatoa leptomitoformis. Next base: position 3,318,741 of record NZ_CP012373.2, on the reverse strand, counting down.
CATACTTGAACAAGTCCATCTACCACCCGCACAGGATATGATTTTAACGGCTTGCTAAATGCGTTCAAACAATCGCCTGTTTCTAGGTCAAATTCATAGCCGTGAAAAGGACAAACAATAATACCATTACGAACATTTCCCATGTCTAATGGACGGTCTAAATGTGTACACAAGTTAGCAAAACAATGTACTTGTTTGCCTTGGCGACTGAAAAGCAACGTTTGTCCTGCAATTTCAAAGGTTGTAATTCCTCCTTGTGCTATGTCATAAAGTTCGGCAACGGGTTGCCATTGTTCTTCTGCAAATTGATTCATAATATTATCCTGAAAAATCATAGCTTAATGTATCAATCGGTATTTGAATAAAGTTACCTTCAATATAATCAATCGCACATTCCCACAATAAACTTAGTGTCGTTGCATCTTCAATAAAAGGCACAATCACTGCACTGGTTTGGGTGTGAGCTTTATCAGCTATCTGTTTGATATTGCTTAGTGTATCAGCTTTATTTGTTAATGTTTTAACCAGATCAATATTGAGTTTAATAAAGTTTGCTTCCAGTAATTTTAACAGTTGGAACGCACTGGACTTGCCGTTAAAATCTTGCAATGCAATGCGACAACCCAATGATTTGATATTTTTAATAAATATTTGGGTTTCTTTCAAGTGACTCACAGCCACATTTTGTGAGATGTTAAAAATCACTGCGTGATAGGGAACACCGCTAACACTCAGGCATTTACGAATATAAGCAGGTAAATTGGGGTTTGAGAGAGATGTACCCGATAAGCGGATGAAAAAGCTAATTTCCTCTCTTTCATGATAGCGTTGCATTAAACTTAATACAGCTTGTTTGATGACCCAGCGGTCAATTTCTTCAATTAATCCATGCTGTTCTGCAATGGGTAGAAATTCATGTGCTTTAATTCCATCGGGATGGTCATCGCTGTGTAGGCGCAATAACACATCATATAATTTATCAGCACGTCCATGCAGGCTAACAATCGGTTGATAAACAAGATAAAAACCGTTATTAACTAAGGCAGATTTAATGGTTTCTTGCCAATAAGTTTGTCGATATTGGTCGCGTTTTATATTTTCGGCGGCGTTATGCAGTTGTATCCGATTGCCACCTGCTTCTTGAGCTTGTTGACAGGCTGATTCTGCTTGGCTGATTGCCGTTGATGCGCCATTGGCGATGTCGTCATTATAAACGCCAATTCCTATGCTACATGTTGTTACTACTTGTTGTCCGTTAATTTCTAATACATAGCTTTCTAGTGTTGCGCGAATGGAGTTAGCGAGTGCTTTTGCTTCATGTACGGCACGGTCAATGCTGATAATTACAAAAACGTTGTCGCTAAAGCGCGCTAATAAATCGCTTTTATTGACTTGTTGTTGAAGAAATTGTGCAGTTTCATACATTGCTTTATCAATGGCGTTATAACCTAAAATTTTGCTAATCCCACGATAGCTGTCAATGTTGATATATAAGGCGACTAGCGGATAGGCTGAGGATGCCATTTTAATCAGTTCTAATTGGGAAAGTAGGTATTGACGGTTATATAACCCTGTTGTGATGTCACTGTGTAAATAATCAGTATTTTGGAGTTGGTGTTCGTTATGCTTTAGGCGATTAATAATTGTTGCGACCAGTGCATCGGCTTCTATGGTTTCGTTAAGAAAATCGTCGGCAATGCCTTTTACCGCTGCTCGACGTAGGGTTTGGTCAAATTGTTGCGCGAAAAAAATCAGGGGTAAGCGTTTATATTTTTCCTGCTGGCGTATAACAACGGCTAATTCAATGGCATTGAGCGTTTGAAGTTGGGTATTAATCAAGATCAGCGCGGGGGGAAATTTGTCTAGGGCATCAATAATGCGTAAGGGTTCTTTTAAAACAGCCGTTTGTAAACCCGATTGTTGCAGTATTTTTGCGTAGTTTTCGCCGTAACGATTGGTATCATCAATAATTAAAATTCGACGCGGTGTTTTAGGTTTAGGATTTTCAGTAAGTTGCTTTATTTTGCTGACTAGTACAGGAATATCTAGGGGTTTGTTGAAATAGGCATCTCCATTTGCACGTACGGCAGCTAGTCGTGCTGTCATATCGGTACGGGCGGAAATAAAAATAACGGGTAGCGGTTCACGGCGGTTTTTTTGAATCGCATACATAATTTGCGGTCCTGCAAGTTCACCCTCTGCTAGCATGACATCCATGATAATTAAGGCGGGTGGATGTACTTGAATCAGACCACTTAAACCATGTGTATTGTTGAATGCTTTGACGTTATAGCCATAACTTTTCAGATGTTCCGCTAATAAGTTGGCCAGTTGTATGTCGTCATCGACTAAATAGATGATTTTTTCCACCGTGGGCATTTGCACGGTAGGCGGCGGTGTGGAAATAGTTTTGGTTGGTTCGTCGGCAACTAATGAGGCTTGTTGAATGTGTTCTAAACGACGCACAATTTCTGTTAATTCATGTTGTTCTACGGGTGTATTGCGCTCTAGTATTTCAACTAGCAAGGTATCTAGTACGCGTGCTGTTTGACTGAGGGTTAAAAATCCAAAGCTGCCCGCGTTACCTGCAATCCGATGTATTTTTTGTTGAAATTGGCGCAGGTTTTCTAGTGTCCATTGTTTTTGTAACTGTTGCCCAAGTGTGAGAATGTCCGTTATGGTTTGCGGTAGTTGTTTTGCGTATTCCTCACGCAGCGTAATGAGTGTTTCCTGTAAGCTTTTTCGAGTTGACACGATGATAATGCCTTGGCAAGCGTTAGATGAGCGACTGGTAGTAAATCTAATGACATTCCCTATCATTGGTCTAAAGACGCATTATTTTATTCAGACCGCACGATGTCATGATGAGAAAAGCCATGTTGAATAGGAAAACGCAAGCACTGTGCCATTTTCTAGCATGATTTTTCGGTAGCTACAGATAACCATATAGAATATATTTAAAATAAATTGTTATCACCTATTTCTAAATATCCCGCTTAAACTTGATCGCCTGTTGATTCATCGCCATGCTTAGAATATTCAATATTGCTTATTATGGTAATCATTAGGAGATTATTTCATGATTTTTCAACAATTATTTGAGTCTAGTTCATCTACTTATACTTATTTGTTGGGTTGTCCAATCACAAAAACGGCTGTGTTAATTGACCCTGTGCTAGAAACTGTTGAGCGTGATATAAGCATACTCAATGCGTTAGGCTTGACTTTGCGTTATACCTTAGAAACACATATTCATGCTGACCATTTGAGTGGCGGTTATCAATTACGACAACGTACAGGCTGTCTGATTGCATTACCTGCGATAGAACAATTGCCTTGTGCGGATATAGGGATAGAAGAAGGAACGCCACTTTGTGTGGGAGAGGTACAAATCCATCCGCTTTATACCCCCGGTCATACGTCTTCACATCATGCGTATTATGTGGATACAGGAACACATTTGATGCTTTTTTCAGGGGATGCACTATTGATAGATGCTTGCGGTAGAACAGATTTTCAAGCGGGAAATGCAGGGCAGTTATATGATAGTATTCAACATAAACTTTTTACATTGCCTAATGAGACGTTGGTTTATCCCGGACATGATTATGAGGGTCGTTTTATTAGCAGTATTGCCCAAGAAAAACAGCGTAATCCTCGTTTATCTAATAATAAGTCTAAACAAGCATTTATTGAACTAATGAATGGTTTGAAAACACCAAATCCGCGCAAAATGGCGTTTGCAGTACCCAGTAATAAGCAGTGTGGTATGTGTCCACCAAATATTTTTGAAGAATATCAGCAGTTATGTGAAACACTGGTGTAATGGGTGAGTGCGAATAAAGTCGCACCAACCCTGTTTTACATCAAGGCTACATTGCTGTGTTGCCTACGGTGACGGTCACTTGTTTATCTAGTTGTAAGTGGGTTTTAAAAGCCGCGTTGATTGACTCTACAGTCACCGCCTCTATTCTATCGTTAAATTTTTGTAGATAGTCTAGGGGTAGGTGATAAAAGCCGATGACTGCCAGATAATTGACAATATTTATATTACTGTCGATTTTTAGTGGAAACCCTCCCGTAATATTCTTTTTTGCAGCGATGAGTTCTGCTTCTGTCACCCCTTTATCAATAAAGGTTTGTAATGTATCACGTAGTACCGCTAAGGCTTGTTGTGCTTGGTCGTTGCGGGTTTGTAAGCCTGCATTAAATGCACCGCGTTCTTCCATTGGGGTAAAATAACTGTAGGCAGTATAGGCTAAACCGCGTTTTTCTCGCACTTCTTGAGAAACTCGTGAAACTAGGCCATTTCCACCTAAAATATGATTACCGACATAGAGGGAGAAATAGTCGGGGTCATGACGGGAATGGCTGGGTTGTCCAACTAATATATGGGTTTGCGTTGCAGGATAAGGGATATGTATCGTTTCCGCTTTTTGTAAGTCGGCAACAGCGGGTAATGCAGGCGCAGGCTCACCAGCAGGCAGTTGTTTAACAAGGGTTTCTGCAATGCGTTCAGCCGTTGGACGATCAATTGCGCCAACTAGGGAAATTGTTGCATTTTTTGCAACATAGTAACGCTGATAAAACGTTTTAACCATTTCTGGTGTTAGTGCCTTGACACTTTCTACAGTACCCATTTTGGGATTCGCATAAGGATGTTTGCCATAAATGGCTTTTTGAAAAGCTTTTCCTGCAATATCATTAGGTGATTGTTCTTCGCTATTCAGACCTAATAAAATTTGTTGGCGCACTCGCTCAAAGGCTTGGGGAGGAAAATCTGGTTTTGCCAATAAGTTAGCGAAAAGGGTTAAGGCGGGTTCAAGTTGGGCAGGGTCACTTAAGCTACGGAGAGAAAGTTCTGACATTTCTTTGTCAAGGTCGTTACCAAATATAGCCCCAAGATTGTCAAATTGTTCGGCTATTGCATCCGCAGATAAGCCGTTAGCCCCCTCATTCAATAATCCATTGGTTAGTAGTGCAATCCCGCCTTTATCTTCATCGTGTACACTGCCTGCATTAAAAACGACGCTTAAATCAACGATGGGTAATTCTGATGCAGGAACAAAATAGACTTGCGCACCATTACTGGTTGTCCAGTGTTGAATATCTACCATTGCTAACACATTAGCACAGTAACAGGTAAAACCTATTGTTAGTAAATGAATAATTCTCATTGAATAGCTCCTTGTATGGCATGTGCGGGGGCTGCGTGCCTGTTTTCGTCAGCACTATCAATCGGCAAAGGCTCTAGTTGACCAATGGTAAGATGGTCATCAATCAGATACTTTTTAGCAACTGCTTGTATTTGTTCTGGTGTTACCGCTTTAATATTATCTACATATTGTTCAAGAAGATGCCAATCTAATCCAACGGTTGTCCATATACCAATTTTCATCGCTTGATAAAAAACAGAATCTTGTTCGTAAACGTTACTGGCAATCAGCAAGGTTTTAACCCGTTCTAATTCGGCTTTATCAACTAAGGTTGTCTGCAAGCGTGTAATCTGCTCACGTAATGCGGTTTCTAATTCCGTTATTGTATGTTTTTGAGTGGGAACACCACTTAGCGTAAAAAGACTTTCTAAACGGGCAGTTAAGTCGTAAGTTGCAGAGGCTGAATTGGCAATTTCTTGGCGACGCACCACTTCTTTATCTAAGCGCGCGCTATTGCCAAGACTTAAGGTATAGGCTAACACTTCTAACGCATAGACATCCGTTACATCAGCGGGTGCGATGGTTGCAAGCGTTGGGACTTTATAGCCCATGGTTAAAATAGGTAATTTGGCGGGACGTTTGACAATAACCCGACGCTCACCCAATTGCTCTATTTCACGACGCGCAGGCGGGGGCGTGATAACACTGGGGCTGAGGTTGGCAAAATATTGTTTTGCTAGTTGAAAAACAGCTTGTGGCTCAACATCACCGACGACAACGATGGTTGCATTATTTGGCGCGTACCATTGTTGATACCAAGCACGGACATCCGCCATATTATAATTTTCAATGTCATTCATCCAACCTACAACAGGGTTTTGGTAAGAACTGGTAGTGTATGCAACGGCACGAAAATGTTCTTGTAATAGGCTGCTGGGTTCGTCTTCTGTGCGGTTACGTCGCTCTTCCATCACGACACGTTTTTCTTTTTGTAATTCACTATCATCAAATTGTAAGGCTCGCATTCTATCGGCTTCTAATTCGAAACTAATGGCAAGGCGGCTTTTTTCTAAGGTTTGAAAGAAAGCGGTAAAATCTGCGCTGGTAAACGCATTTTGTGATGCGCCATTTTCTGACATGATGCGGGAAAAGTCGCCAACAGGATGCTTTTCTGTGCCTTTAAACATGAGGTGTTCTAGAAAGTGCGACAGTCCTGTATGCCCTTCTTGCTCATAACTGCTACCGACTTTATACCAAATTTGGCTGGTAACAACGGGGGAACGGTGGTCAGGTTTAACGATAATGTGTAATCCATTTTCTAGGGTGAATTCCTCAGTTTTTGTGCTATCAGCGTGTACAGGTGCTATTAAAAATGGCAGTCCTATCAGTAATAAATACGATAATGGGTTAAAATGCATATCAATCTCCATAGGATAACGATACAAGTGGGAAAGTAGGTTGGGGTTTATCCCTGTAAAAACCAAGTAAATCGTTTATGTTGCCGTTTAATGGTATTCAACAAATCGAGGATAAAAATTATAATTATCTGTAGTGATAGTTGCGGAGTTGATGGAATATTAAAGTTTTTTAATTCATTTTTTGGGTAAATGTTGCGTATTTTGCCTTAGGGACTAAAAACCCTTTAAACAGACTATTTACAACGGTAGCATGAGTACTACGGACGCAAACGGTGTTATCTGTCTTCTTGTTAAAATCTGTGTGAATTAGGATTTATGGAGTCGTAGAAAATTGTGTTATTTATTGTTTATATGAATATTATGTTTTTGCAAAAATTTATTGTTGATACAGGGCATCAGCCAATTTTTCTATACCCGTGACAATATGCTGAGAAACTGAAAGTAAATAGCGATTATCTAACACGATTATCCGTCCTGTTTGCCCTGCATGGGTTGTTGCAATCACGGGGTCATTCAGTAATTGTTGGCGGGTTTGTTCAATGACATCTGCATTCGCACCGCTGATAATGACATCGGGTTGCCACTTAGCGATATTTTCTACACTGATTTTGCTGTGTCCTATAATACCTTGTTCTGCCAATACGTTAATAGCATTAAGGTAGTGTAACATGTCGTCAAAAGTCGTATTTTTTCCTGCGGTATAACCCGCCAAATCATAGGATAAAACTCGTAATGGTTTATCCGTGTGCGGTAAACGGGTTGTTATTTTAGCAAGCCGTTGATTCATCTCTTTGATTAAATTATCTGCTAATTGTTCTGTACCAATCGCATAACCAACCATACGAATATGTTGTTGAATATCTTTTATATTATCAAAACGGGTGAAACGAATTAGGGGAATACCGCTGTTTTGCAGTAAAGCCACCATTTCTGCACGGCTATAGCTGGCGATGAAAATTAAATCGGGTTGTAAACTTAAAATTTGTTCTATACCTCCCACTGTTTGCATGGCAACTTGTTGGGCTTGTGCTGTGACTAAACTATAGTTTTGGTCACGCGCTAAGGCACTCACTGCGATTAAACGGCTTGGTGGACAAAGAGCAAGAAGGATTTCATCTGTTGCGAGCGTTTGCGACACAATCCGCTGTGGATAGGCTGAAACAGTGATTTGTTCGCCTTGTTCATCTTGTAAAAAGCGGGGAAATTGAGGATTTGCAGATAAATGATTAGGCTTTGTAGGCAAATAAGTTTGTTGTTGCGGATAAAAAAAACTGGCAAGGATTGCTAAGAGAATTGATATAAATAAGTAAGTTAGGTAATTTTTTTGCCACATAATGCGTTAGTCGCTATGAGGTGCGCGGGCAGTTGCACCGCGCAGTAGGTGAAAATTAATCGCTGTAATGGACACTAACAAAGAAACCACGCCCAGCCGTATGATAATACTGTGCAAGTTCGTATTCTCTGTCTAAGACGTTATCGAGGCGAGCGCGGAGCATCCATTGTTTACTAAGGGAATATTCGCTGTTTAAATTGAGGATGCCATAGCCTGCAACTTGGCGTTGATTAGCGGTGTCTTCATAGCGTGAACCTTGTGCGAGAACTTCACCACCGATACGCCCTTGTTCAAATTGATAATGCAGAGCAGCTTTTGCTGATTGTCGCGCCCGACGAGGTAACCAGTTACCCGTTGCATCATCTTCATGGTCTAGCCATGTTACATTTCCCGTTGCCGTCCATGCTCCCCATGTCGTACCCACATCAGCTTCAATACCTTGAATGCTTGCTTTATCTACATTATTAGGTAGATAGCTATCGGTACTTGCATCATAGCTGGTTGCAATCAGTTGTTTAACTTGATTACGATAGAGGTTAAGTGACCAGTGATAAGTTGCTTCATTCGCTTGTAAACCAATTTCTACGCTGTCTGCCTCTTCGGGTTCTAAATCAGGATTACCAAAATAGGGATAATATAATTCGTTAAATGAGGGGGCTTTAAATGCGGTACCGTAGGCAATAAAGGTTTGTAACGTGGGATTAATTTTATATCCTAAATTGATGTTTCCTGTTGTTTGTCCACCAAATTGCTCGTTATCATCATACCGTCCACCGATAATGATGTTAAAGGCTTCCCATTGCATTTGGTATTGCCCAAACACGCCATTATTTTGCCGAGTAGTGCTAGCATATTCGGTTGTGCTATCTAGCTTATCTTCAAGATAATCATAACCTAATGTGAATAACTGGTTATCACTAATACTAAAATTGTTTTGCCAGTTAGCATTATTACGTTTCGTTTGATAGTTGTTGGAACTGGTTTCATGACCAAAATTATCTTGTTCATCTTGGCTTTGTCCAATGTTTAATGACATGTCCCATGCTTGAGTAACGGCAAGTTGTGCTTTAAGCCCAACAACTTGCTGCGTAAAGTCGATTTCATTAGCAAACATCGAGTCAAATTGGTTATTACCTTCGGCACGTAACGTGTAAACACCCGCTTGAAATTCACGACTAAATTGATGGCTAACTTGCGCACTGAATGAGGTGTTATCGTAACCGTCAGCATCAGGCTCTACCGTGTAACAGGCGCGTGATTCACTACCATTGCACGCATTAAAACCATCACTTTGCAAATAATCCACAGCTACGCTATAAGTCGTTTTATCGATTTTACCGCCATGATTAGCGGTTGCTTCATAGGTATTATGATTACCCATACCAAGACTGGCTTGTGTATGTGGTTCACCACTACCTTGACGTGTAAAAATCTGAATAACCCCACCAATAGCTTCAGAGCCATAAAGTGCCGACCGTGTTCCACGTACAACTTCAATGTGATCAATTTGGCTAGGTGGCAAGTATTGAAATGCGGTTGTACCAAGCGTTGCAGAACCAACTTTAACACCATCAATCAACACTAACACATGGTCAGATTCTGCCCCACGCATAAAGATAGAACTGGCTTGTCCCAAACCACCACTGGTAACAACATCAACACCCGCCAACCCTTTTAACAAATCAGTAACCGTTAGGGCTTGACTCCGCGCAATAGTTTCACGGTCTATCACCGTGACAGAAGCCATTGATTCATCAATACTTTGTGCAGTGCGTGTGGCGGTGACAACAACCGTTGGTTGAACCGTCTCAGTTGCAAAACAAGAAAAACTTAATGATATTAAACAAGGAAAAACAACAGCTAACCTATGATTAACAAATTTTCTTCTAAATAGGGGATAAAGGATATTAGAGATAGACATGACACACTTCCTCGTAAAAACCCGAAAATGAAAGTGTGCAGAGGTTAAGAAATAAAGACAGACACAATGACGCGTTACCACAACTTAATTATAACAAGGCATCAGCCTGTTGCCCTCCGCAACACGACAGTACAAACTTCATAGGTCGGTCTCCGGACTCGTAAGCGAATAATACAGATTATTCATAACCAATCGTCTTCCCATGCATAAACACAGTGACTATAACAGATTGATTATTCTTTAACTTACTTACCGTTGCGGGGGCAGTATTGGCTTTACACCACTTTCCCGTTTAAGCGAGTAAACAACTCGCACCTATTCAGTAGCGAGGGATTAAACGAGGTTAGCTAAGGAATGTCAAGCAGTATCATCTGAGAAGTCAGCAAAAATCATGTGACGCATTATACAAAATACGCTAGGATGACAAACTTTTGTAAAAGTAATTCATATCGTTGAAGCTGAATAAGATAGTAATCTGCAATATTGTCTAAAATACAATTCTGTGTGCCACAACTCCACAAAATAATTAAAAATTTCCTTTCTAATAACTTGACAGAGTAGTAAAACATCATTATTATCTTTCGGCTCTAAAGAGCTGGAATTCACTTAAAGTTCCAGCTCATTTTTATTTCATTGTTTTTTTTAACAGATGATTGTTTTTTTCGTCTGTCGTAGTACCAGCCCCTGTATTCGGAGCAATTATGGCAACAATTAATCAGTTAGTGCGTAAACCGCGCAAATCGCCACAGACTAAGAGCAATGTGCCTGCCCTTAATGGGTGTCCGCAAAAGCGGGGCGTGTGTACGCGTGTTTATACCACTACCCCCAAAAAGCCAAACTCCGCAATGCGTAAAGTTGCGCGTGTGCGGTTAACTAATGGTATGGAAGTAACCACTTATATCGGTGGGGAAGGACATAACTTACAAGAGCACTCGGTCGTGTTGATTCGTGGCGGACGTGTGAAAGACTTACCCGGTGTGCGTTATCACACAGTGCGTGGGTGTTTAGATACCTCTGGAGTAAACGCAAGACGGCAAGGACGTTCCAAATATGGAGCGAAGCGTCCAAAATCCTAATGCTGTAATCCGTTTCTAAGTATTGAGTTAAAGCTAAAAGTTGAGTTCAATTTTATGCCAAGAAGAAGAGTCGTCGCAAAACGCGCTATATTGCCAGATCCCAAATTCGGTAACGAAACCGTTGCTAAATTTATCAATATAGTCATGAAAAGTGGAAAAAAATCGGTCGCTGAACACATCGTTTACGGTGCGTTAGATCAAATCGCCGAGAAGAACAAAGGTGATCCTTTAGAGATTTTTATTAAGGCCCTTGATAATGTAAGACCCGTCGTTGAAGTGAAATCCAGACGCGTTGGGGGTTCTAACTATCAAGTACCCGTAGAAGTGCGTCCTGTTCGTCGCACCGCGCTTGCAATGCGCTGGTTAGCCGATTGTGCACGGAGTCGCGGTGAAAAATCTATGGGATTACGTTTGGCGGCTGAGATTTTAGATGCCTTTGAAAACAAAGGGTCAGCAATCAAAAAACGTGAAGACGTACATCGTATGGCAGAAGCGAACAAAGCATTCTCGCATTTCCGCTGGTAATTTATTTGGCTCAACCCTTACTTGCTTGTTTAAAAGGTTCTTAACGTGGCACGAAAAACACCCATTGAGCGATACCGTAATATCGGTATTATGGCGCACATCGATGCGGGAAAAACAACGACGACTGAGCGTGTATTGTTCTATACAGGTCGTTCCCACAAAATTGGTGAAGTACATGATGGCGCAGCAACCACCGACTGGATGGTGCAAGAGCAAGAGCGTGGTATTACCATTACCTCTGCGGCAGTTACATGTTTTTGGCGTGGTATGGGTCAACAATTTGATGAACATCGTATCAATATTATTGACACACCTGGTCACGTCGATTTTACCATTGAAGTCGAACGCTCATTACGGGTGTTAGACGGCGCGTGTGCCGTTTTTTGTGCAGTGGGTGGTGTTCAACCACAATCTGAAACCGTATGGCGGCAAGCAAACAAATATGGTGTGCCTCGTCTTGCATTCGTTAACAAAATGGATCGCGCTGGCGCAAACTTTTTGAAAGTGGTTGAGCAGATTAAAACCCGTTTAGCGGGCAATCCTGCTGTTCTACAACTCCCTATTGGTCAAGAAGACAAATTTGAAGGGGTTGTTGACCTCATCAAGATGAAAGCCATCTATTGGGATATCGAAAACCAAGGGATGCGTTTTGAAGAGCGTGATATCCCTGCGGATATGCAAACAGCTTGTGAAGAATGGCGTGAGAAGTTAATTGAATCCGCCGCCGAGGCTAACGAAGAATTAATGGATAAATACCTGAATGAAGGGGATTTATCTGTCGAAGAAATCAAGCACGGTATTCGTACACGTACTTTAGCAGGAGAAGTTGTTCCAACAATCTGTGGTTCTGCCTTTAAAAACAAAGGCGTGCAAGCGATGTTGGATGCAATTGTTGAGTATATGCCTTCTCCTATTGATATCCCTCCCGTTAAAGGGATCTTAGACGATGCTAATGGTACGGAAGCAGAACGGAAAGCTGAAGATGAAGAACCCTTCTCCGCCCTTGCGTTCAAAATTGCAACCGATCCATTCGTTGGTTCTCTAACCTTTTTCCGTGTTTACTCTGGCGTACTGAATTCAGGCGACACTGTTTACAATCCTGTTAAAGGCAAAAAGGAACGGGTCGGACGTATTGTGCAAATGCACGCGAATACCCGCGAAGAAATCAAAGAAGTCCGTGCAGGTGATATTGCTGCCGCGATTGGTTTAAAAGATGTAACTACTGGTGAAACCTTATGTGATGTCAACAACATCATCACATTAGAAAGAATGGAGTTTCCAGAACCTGTTATTTCTGTTGCTATCGAACCAAAAACTAAAGCTGACCAAGAAAAAATGGGGATTGCGTTGTCAAAACTGGCAGCAGAAGACCCTTCTTTCCGCGTGCGGACTGATGAAGAAACAGGACAAACCATTATTTCTGGGATGGGCGAATTACATCTCGAAATCATTATTGACCGCATGAAGCGTGAGTTTAACGTTGAAGCGAATATTGGTGCGCCACAAGTGGCATATCGTGAAACTATTCGTGCAAGCGTCGAACAAGAAGGCAAGTTTGTGCGTCAATCAGGTGGTCGTGGTCAATATGGTCATGTCTGGTTACGCATTGAACCACAAGTTGCTGGTAGTGGTTACGCATTTGTCAACGGAATTGTTGGTGGGGTCGTACCAAAAGAGTATGTACCCGCAGTTGATAAAGGTGTTCAAGAACAAATGCAAAATGGGGTCTTGGCTGGCTTCCCTGTTGTTGACGTAAAAGTCACTATCTTTGATGGTTCTTACCACGAAGTTGACTCTAACGAAATGGCATTCAAAATTGCAGGTTCTATGGCATTCAAAGACGGTGTTAGAAAAGCTAAACCCGTTCTCCTTGAACCAATTATGGCCGTTGAAGTGGAAACACCTGAAGATTACATGGGTGACGTGATGGGCGACTTAAATCGTCGGCGCGGTATTCTGCAAGGAATGGATGATACACCGACAGGTAAAACCATTAAGGCAGAAGTGCCCTTAGGTGAAATGTTTGGTTATGCGACAGATTTACGTTCCTTATCACAAGGACGTGCTAGCTATACCATGCAATTTACCAAGTACAGTGAAGCACCTAATAGTGTTGCTGAAACTGTCATTAAGAAAGCCTCCAGCAATTAATTATTCATTTTGATTTTTGGTTTTTGATTTTTGTTGCAACCCTTGAGTCGCTCAAAAGTCAAAAATCATTATTTTATTTTTTCGGTTAGGTTTGTAACGTAAATCAAAAATCGTAAATCAAAAATCGTAGAAAGAGGATATAACTGATGTCCAAGGCAAAGTTTGAACGCACTAAACCGCATGTAAACGTAGGTACAATCGGACACGTTGACCACGGTAAAACCACCCTGACAGCGGCATTAACTAAGTGCATGGCGGAAAAATTCGGTGGCGAATTCAAAGCCTATGACCAAATCGACAAAGCTCCTGAAGAGCGTGCGCGCGGTATTACTATTGCGACAGCTCACGTTGAATACCAATCAGAAACTCGTCATTACGCACATGTTGACTGCCCAGGTCATGCTGACTATGTAAAAAACATGATTACGGGTGCAGCACAAATGGACGGCGCAATTCTTGTCGTCTCTGCTGCCGATGGTCCTATGCCTCAAACCCGTGAACACATCCTGTTAGCCCGTCAAGTTGGCGTGCCTTACGTTGTTGTGTTTATGAATAAAGCTGATATGGTTGACGATGCGGAATTATTAGAGCTCGTTGAAATGGAAGTGCGTGAATTATTAGACAAGTATCAATTCCCCGGTGATGATACACCTGTCGTAATTGGTTCTGCATTAAAAGCGTTAGAAGGGGATGCTAGCGATATTGGCGTGAGTGCGATTTACAAGCTCGTCGCCGAGATGGATAGATACATTCCTGAACCCGTTCGTGAAATTAGTAAGCCTTTCTTAATGCCTATCGAAGATGTGTTCTCTATTTCTGGTCGCGGTACAGTTGTGACTGGTCGTATTGAACAAGGTAAAGTCAAGGTTGGCGAAGAAGTGGAAATCGTAGGAATTCGTCCTACCACCAAAACAACCTGCACAGGTGTGGAAATGTTCCGCAAACTGTTAGACGAAGGTGTCGCAGGGGACAACGTGGGTGTGTTATTACGTGGAACTAAACGTGATGACGTGGAACGTGGACAAGTCTTGGCAAAACCAGGCACAATCACCCCCCATACGGAATTTGAAACAGAAGTTTATATTTTAGGTAAAGAAGAGGGTGGTCGTCACACGCCTTTCTTCAATGGCTATCGCCCTCAGTTTTACTTCCGTACAACGGACGTAACAGGTGCGTGTGATTTACCAGAAGGCGTGGAAATGGTCATGCCTGGTGACAACGTGAAGTTAGTTGTGAAGTTAATCAACCCAATTGCAATGACTGAGGGTTTACGCTTCGCAATTCGTGAAGGCGGTCGTACCGTTGGTGCTGGTGTTGTTACTAAAATTCTTAAATAGTAACAACGAAATAAAGAAGAGGGCATGTCCCTCTTCTCACACATAGTGATTGGAACAGTAATATGGCAAATCAAAGAATTCGTATCCGACTCAAGGCGTTTGATCATCGTCTGATTGATCAATCGGCGCGCGAAATCGTGGAGACCGCTAAGCGCACTGGAGCACAACTACGGGGACCTATTCCTCTGCCGACGAAGAAAGAAAAATTCACCGTCTTGATTTCTCCGCATGTCAATAAAGATGCGCGTGACCAGTATGAAATTCGCACCCATAAACGCTTATTAGATATTATTGATCCAACTGATAAAACAGTTGATTCATTGATGAAATTGGATTTGGCGGCAGGTGTTGACGTACAAATAAAGTTGAATTAGTCGAGATGTTATAAAGGTTAAAACAATGGCAATCGGAATTGTCGGTCGAAAATGCGGTATGACCCGCGTTTTTAAAGAGGACGGGCGTGCTGTTCCGGTCACAGTGATTGAAGCAGAACCTAATCGTGTGACACAAGTTAAAACGCTGGAAAGTGATGGCTATAGTGCAGTACAAGTCACGTGCGGAACCCGCCGTGCTGTACGTGTTAATAAAGCTATTGCTGGACATTATGCAAAAGCAAGCGTAGAACCTGGACGCAATTTGTGGGAGTTTCGCCTTAATGAAGGTGAAGGCTCCGAACTTCAGCCCGGTAATGAAATAAAAGTTGATATTTTTCAAACAGGTCAAAAAGTTGATGTAACTGGCGTAACCAAAGGTAAAGGTTATGCGGGAACGATTAAACGGCACAACTTTAGAGGTCAAGATGCGACACATGGTAACTCTCGGTCACATCGTGTACCTGGTTCTACTGGTCAGCGTCAAACACCTGGCCGTGTGTTCAAAGGCAAACGAATGTCAGGTCACATGGGTAATGAACGCTGTAGCATTCAGAACCTAGAAGTTATTCGTGTTGACGTAGAAAGAAATTTATTGCTCGTTAAAGGTGCTGTACCGGGCGCGACAGGTGGTGACGTGATTGTACGTCCTGCTGTTAAATCACGTTAGAGGGTAAAGTCATGGAACTGAATTTACAGTCTGCGACAAGTGCCGCCACTGCCGGTGTAGTCAATGTATCAGAAGCAGTGTTTGGGGCAAAGTATAATGAGCCTCTTATTCATCAAGCCGTTGTCAGCTATTTAGCTGGTGCACGTGCTGGTACAAAAGCACAAAAGACTCGTGCGATGGTTCGCGGTGGTGGTATTAAGCCATGGCGACAAAAAGGTACTGGTCGTGCACGTGCAGGAACAAGTAGAGGACCCATTTGGCGGGGTGGTGGTGTGACATTTGCCGCCCAACCTCGTGACCATAGCGTTAAGTTGAACAAAAAAATGTACCGTGGTGCATTGTGCTCGATTTTCTCTGAGCTGGTTCGGCAAGAGCGTTTTGTTGTTGTTGAACAATTTAGTTTAGAAACACCTAAAACTAAGGCGTTATTAAATCAACTAAAAAGTTTAAATTTAGAGAATGTGCTGATTATTACAGATCAGGATGATATGAATTTATATCTTGCAGCACGTAATCTGTATCAAGTTGATGTGAGCGACGCAAAAACCGTTGACCCTGTTAGCTTAGTCGGTTTTGAAAAAGTGCTAGTAACGCTATCCGCCTTGAAGCAAATTGAGGAAAGATTAGCATGAATAAAGCACGTTTAATGCAAGTATTGTTGGCACCGCATATTTCTGAAAAAGCAACGCAAGCAACAGATAAAAACCAACAATATGTGTTTCAAGTTCTCCCTACCGCAACCAAGCAAGAAATTAAAGCGGCTGTTGAATTGTTATTCAACGTAAAAGTGACCAATGTTCAGACCGTTTGTGCAAAAGGCAAGCGCAAGAACTTCGGACGCACCCGTGGTAAACGTTCTGATTGGAAAAAAGCGTACGTGGGATTACAGGAAGGATTTGATATTAACTTCAGTGGGAACTGAGAGATAACGTGAAATTGCCGTTAACTCAGTTAAGGATATAGTCATGGCACTTGTTAAAGCAAAACCGACCTCTCCAGGACGCCGCTTTGTTGTTCGTGTGAAAACAGCCGAACTACATAAGGGCAAGCCGCATGCGCCCTTATTAGAAAAACAATCTAAAAAAGGTGGACGCAATAGCTTTGGACGCATCACCGTGCGTCATCAGGGGGGCGGGCATAAGCAACATTATCGGATTATCGATTTTAAGCGGAATAAAGATGATATTCCTGCCAAAATTGAACGGATTGAATATGATCCAAATCGCAGCGCAAATATTGCCTTAGTGTTATACATTGATGGTGAGCGTCGTTACATTATTGCCCCCAAAGATGTAAAAGTGGGTGACGCAATTATGTCTGGAGCGCATGCACCCATTAAAGCGGGCAATTGTATGCCATTGCGTAGTATTCCTGTTGGTAGCGTCATACATTGTATAGAACTCAAGCCTGGCAAAGGCGCGCAATTAGCGCGTAGTGCGGGTGCTGCAGTGCAATTAGTTGCACGTGAGGGACAATACGCTACATTACGGTTACGCTCTGGTGAAATGCGTAAGGTATTGGTTGATTGTCGCGCGGTTATTGGTGAAGTCGGTAACAGCGAGCATAATTTGATATCACTGGGTAAAGCCGGTGCGAAACGTTGGCGTGGTGTTCGCCCAACAGTACGTGGGGTTGCAATGAACCCTGTTGACCACCCTCATGGTGGGGGCGAAGGTAGAACTTCTGGTGGTCGTCATCCAGTCACTCCTTGGGGTTTCCCCACTAAGGGAGCGAAGACACGGCAAAACAAACGCACAGACAATATGATTGTGCGTCGCCGTAAATAATATCACTAGAACATAGATTTAACGGGATTAAAACACTATGCCACGTTCAATCAAAAAAGGACCGTTTATAGATTTGCATTTGCTCAAGAAAGTTGAGGCATTGCAAGGTGCTGCTGCAAACAAACGTCCTATTAAGACATGGTCACGCCGCTCAATGGTTATTCCAGATATGGTTGGTTTGACGATTGCCGTTCATAACGGTAAGCAACACATCCCCGTGTTTATTAATGAAAACATGGTGGGACATAAGCTCGGTGAGTTCGCTGCAACCCGTACGTATCGTGGGCATGTTGCGGATAAAAAAGCTGGTAAGAAGTGAGGAATATCATGGAAACTGTTAGCAAATATAAATATGCGCACATTTCTCCGCAGAAATGTCGCTTGGTGGCTGACTTAATTCGTGGTTTATCTGTGGATAAGGCCCTCGATATTCTTAATTTCAGCAATAAAAAAGCTGCGCTTATGGTTAAAAAAGCCTTGGAAGCAGCAATCGCAAATGCCGAACACAATGAAGGGGCTGATGTAGATGAGTTGAAGGTAGCTCGTATCTGCATCGATGAAGGTCCTGTCATGAAGCGAATGCACGCTCGTGCAAAAGGGCGGGGCAATCGGATTACTAAACGTACCAGTCATATTACGGTTGCTGTTGCCGATCGTTGAGAGAGCATTTATGGGTCAGAAAGTACATCCAACAGGCATTCGCTTAGGTGTGATCAAAGATTGGTCATCTAAGTGGTATGCCAGTACAAAAGATTATGCAAACTACTTAAATACCGATTTAAAGGTACGTGAGTTTATCAAAAAGAAGCTTTCACAAGCTTCTGTTAGTGAAGTGCGTATTGAAAGACCCGCACGTAACGCACGTATTGTCATTCATACTGCCCGTCCCGGTATTGTTATTGGGAAAAAGGGTGAAGATATTGATGTTTTACGGAAAGAAGTGTCCGAAATGATGGGTGTACCCGTCCATGTAGGCGTGGAAGAAGTCCGTAAACCCGAAATTGATGCTGCCTTAGTTGCCATTAGTGTTGCGCAACAACTAGAGCGTCGTATTATGTTCAGACGTGCAATGAAGCGCGCTGTTAGTAATGCGTTACGTTTAGGTGCGCAAGGAATTCGAATCAATGTCAGTGGACGTTTAAACGGCGCAGAGATCGCTCGTATGGAATGGTATCGTGAAGGTCGCGTGCCACTACATACCCTGCGTGCAGATATTGATTACGGCTTCGCTGAGGCTCATACCACATACGGTGTTATTGGCGTTAAGGTATGGATTTTCAAGGGTGAAATCATTGGCAAACAACCACAGGAAACCACTGCCAGCAAAGACAACTAAATGCAAAGCGGCATGTTTTCTGGTGTGTGACTTCTATAGAAACCTATAGGAGTGATTAAGGATAAGCGGTCATGTTACAACCGAAGCGGACTAAATTTAGAAAGCAAATGAAGGGCAGGAATCGTGGTCTTGCCCAGCGTGGTAATAAAGTGAGCTTTGGCGAATATGGTTTAAAAGCCATCGGACGGGGGCAGTTGACCGCCCGTCAAATTGAAGCGGCACGCCGTACTATTTCTCGCTATGTTAAACGGGGCGGGAAATTGTGGATACGGGTATTTCCTGATAAACCAATTACCCAAAAACCCTTAGAAGTACGTATGGGTAAGGGAAAAGGTAATGTTGAATATTGGGTTGCTTTGATTCAGCCTGGTAAAATGTTATATGAGATTGAGGGTGTGCCAGAAGATGTGGCACGAGAGGCGTTCCGTCTTGCATCGGCGAAACTCTCTGTCCCTACTACCTTTGTTAGTCGGACGGTGATGTGATGAAAGCAAGTGAATTAAGACAAAAAAGCATCGTGGAATTGAACAATGAATTGCTCGAACTCTTGCGTGAGCAGTTCAATTTGCGGATGCAAAAAGCTAACGGTCAGCTCAGTCGTTATAGTCAATTTAAAACGATTCGACGCGATATTGCACGCATCAAAACCATGTTAACTGAGAAAGGTAAGCAGGTATGACAGAACAAGGTGAACAAACGGACAATGTACGCACATTGACGGGACGTGTCGTTAGTAACAAAATGGATAAAACCGTCACTGTACTCATTGAGCGTATGGTGAAACACCCTAAATATGGTAAGTACATTAAACGGTCTACCAAATTGCATGTTCACGATGAAGAAAACACCTGTCAAGAAGGTGATGTAGTTCTCATCGAAGAGTGTCGTCCAATTTCAAAAACAAAAGCATGGCGATTACACA
Organism: Beggiatoa leptomitoformis; assembly: GCF_001305575.3. Classification (NCBI taxonomy): domain Bacteria; kingdom Pseudomonadati; phylum Pseudomonadota; class Gammaproteobacteria; order Thiotrichales; family Thiotrichaceae; genus Beggiatoa; species Beggiatoa leptomitoformis. The sequence goes on along the minus strand of NZ_CP012373.2, from coordinate 3,298,738 downwards.
AAGTAGTCACTCGTGCTGAAGTGTAGATGAACCGCGTATAACTACGTGAGTTCACACATTTTATAACTGATTTACAACGTTTTACCTACCGCGCACTACCCTTCTTAAATTGTTTCAACATCTAAGGAGGGTGGTGAGTCTTTTCATTTGAAAAAAATGATGTTACCATTACGGTCTTTATTTGCGGTAGGCTATTATAGGATTATGATGTGGAGCATATGCAATGATACAAATGCAAACAATGCTTGAGGCGGCAGATAACAGTGGTGCGCGTCGATTAATGTGCATCAAGGTGCTGGGTGGTTCACATCGCCGTTACGCAAATATTGGTGATGTTATTAAAGTTAGCGTAAAAGAAGCGATACCGCGTGGTAAAGTGAAAAAAGGCGAAGTTTATAGTGCCGTTGTTGTTAGAACTCGTAAAGGTATTCGTCGTTCAGATGGTTCGGTGATTCGTTTTGATACTAATGCAGCTGTATTATTAAACAATCAAAAACAACCTATTGGAACTCGCATATTCGGACCCGTGACACGTGAACTTAGAACAGAAAGTTTCATGAAGATCATCTCACTGGCACCCGAAGTGCTGTAAGAGGACTTAGGTAATGCGTAAGATTAAAACAGGTGACGAAGTCGAAGTCATCACAGGTAAAGACAAAGGAAAGCGTGGCAAAGTCGTTCGTGTTATGCCTTCTGCCGATCGTCTCGTGGTTGAAAATATCAATATGGTCAAGCGTCATACACGTGGCAATCCATATCAAAATAAACCTGGTGGAATTGTTGATAAAGAGTTGTCAATTCACATTTCCAATGTGGCACTTGTCAACGCCAATACCAATAAAATAGACAAGGTTGGCTTTAAATTTTTAGAAGACGGTAAAAAAGTCCGTTATTTTAAATCCACTGGCGAAGTCGTTGACGTGTAGGTTTTTAACATGACGAGATTACAGGCATATTACCGTGAAACGGTCATCAAGCAATTGATGGAAAAGTTTGGCTACAAAAACGTAATGCAAGTGCCACGCATTACAAAGATTACGTTGAATATGGGTTTAGGCGAAGCAGTTGGCGATAAAAAGATTATCGAGAAAGCTGTGGGTGATATGACAGCAATTGCTGGTCAAAAACCAGTGGTTACTGTTGCACGAAAATCCATTGCAGGATTTAAAATTCGTGAAGGCTGGCCCATTGGTTGTAAGGTTACTTTACGTAGTGACCGTATGTACGAATTTTTAGATCGTTTGGTGACTATTGCTATTCCGCGTATTCGCGATTTTCGTGGCTTTAGTGCGAAAGCATTTGATGGTCAAGGCAATTACAGTATGGGTGTACGTGAACAAATTATTTTCCCCGAAATTGACTACGATAAAATCGATGCCATTCGTGGAATGAACATTACCATCACCACAACTGCACAGAGCGATGAAGAAGGTCGCGCCCTGTTAAGTGCTTTCCAATTCCCGTTTAGATAGGATACGAGATAGGCTATGGCAAAGTTATCTATGATTAACCGTGAAGTAAAGCGTAAAAAAGCAGTACAAAAATACGCGGTGAAACGTTCAAAATTGAAAGAAATTATCGTTGACATGAAATTGAGCGAAGAAGAGCGCGATTTGGCACGTCAACAGTTCCAAGCGTTACCACGTGATTCAAGTCCATGTCGCATACGTAATCGTTGTCGTATTACAGGTCGTCCACATGGGTTTTACAGAAAATTTGGATTGGCTCGTAATAAATTACGTGAAATGGCAATGCTGGGCTATATTCCCGGTTTAGTCAAAGCCAGTTGGTAAAGGGAAAATAGCTATGAGCATGACTGATCCTATTGCCGATATGCTGACACGCATACGCAATGCGCAATCGACTAGAAAACAAACTGTTGATATGCCCGTTTCTAAAATTAAGATTGAAGTTGCTAAAATTCTCAAATCAGAGGGTTATATTAGTGACTATAAGATATCTGACGGCGTAAAGGCCATTCTGACGCTTGAATTGAAATATTATTTAAGTAAGCCTGTTATTTCTGAGATTAAACGTATCAGTCGCCCAGGATTGCGGATTTATAAAGATAAAGACAGCTTGCCCAGTGTGTTGAATGGCTTGGGTATCGCGATTATTTCTACATCTAAAGGCTTGATGACCGACCATGTTGCACGTACGCATGGACACGGTGGTGAAGTCTTATGTGTTGTGTCATAAGGAGACTGCGAATAACATGTCAAGAATCGCAAAAAATCCTGTGGCCGTGCCAAAAGGAACAGATGTTAATCTGCAAGGACAGTTCTTGAAGGTTAATGGCAGTAAAGGTTCTCTGGAGCATGAGGTTCATGCTGATGTGCAAGTTGTGTTCGATGACGGTATACTTACCTTCGCACCACGCAAAGAAACCAAAGAATCCAATGCATTGGCTGGAACAACCCGCGCAATTGTAAGCAATATGGTGACGGGCGCAAGCAAAGGATTTGAAAGAAAATTAACCTTAGTTGGTGTCGGTTATCGTGCACAAGTGCAAGGAACAACACTTAATTTAACATTGGGGTTTTCTCACCCAGTCAACTTTGTTATTCCGCAAGGCATTACTATTGAAACACCTTCACAAACGGAAGTGATTGTGAAAGGTGCGGATAAACAAAAAGTCGGGCAGATTGCTGCTAATATTCGTGCTTATCGTCCGCCAGAACCTTACAAAGGCAAAGGTGTTCGTTATGCAAACGAAGTCATCATTATGAAAGAAGTGAAGAAGAAATAAGCGCTATGGATAAGAAAATTGCCCGTTTACGTCGTGCGCAACGGACTCGTGCCAAAATAAAGGTGCTCGGTTCGCACAGATTATGTATCCATAAAACCCCATGCCATATTTATGCACAGATTATCACCCCTGAAGGTGATAAGGTGTTAGCCAGTGCCTCTACCTTAGATAAAACATTACGAGAGCAAGTTGGTTATGGTGGTAATATCGCGGCCGCTGTTGCAGTTGGTAAAGCAATTGCGGAGCGAGCAAAAGCAGCTGGTATCGATGATATCGCTTTTGATCGTTCTGGATTTAAATATCATGGACGAGTTAAAGCGTTAGCTGATGCAGCACGTGAAAGCGGTCTGAACTTCTAGGTAAGGTCAATATGGCAACGAATAATTATGATATTCCAACCACGAAAAACGATGACTTAGTCGAGAAGTTGGTTGCTGTGAATCGTGTCGCAAAAGTTGTAAAAGGCGGACGTATTTTTAGCTTTACTGCATTAACCGTTGTTGGTGATGGTAAAGGCAAAATTGGTTTTGGCTATGGCAAAGCACGTGAAGTGCCTGCAGCTATACAAAAAGCGATGGAAAGTGCCCGCAAAAATATGAGAAGTGTTTCCCTAAAAGGAACGACTTTATATTACCCAGTGACGGCGGAACATGGCGCATCTAAAGTTTATATGCAGCCAGCCTCTGAAGGTACAGGTATCATTGCAGGTGGTGCGATGCGTGCGGTATTGGATGCCGTTGGTATTCGTGATGTATTAGCAAAGAGTTTTGGTTCGTCTAACCCTATGAATGTGGTGCGGGCAACCTTTAAGGCATTAACCGATGTTTCTAGCCCTGATTATATTGCGGCAAAACGCGGTAAGACCTTAGAAGAACTCCAAGGTTAAAATTACAGAGTTATTTCAACTCTGCAAAGACTGGGTGTTGTATGAAAAAGATGCTAAAAGTAACGCAAATTAAAAGCGTATTTGGACGCTTACCAAAACACAGAGCTTGTGTTGCAGGATTAGGTCTGCGCCGTATGCACCATACTGTACAAGTGGAAGACACTCCAGCCGTGCGTGGCATGATTAACAAAGTGGCTTACCTCTTAAAAGTTGAGGACGTGTAAAGATGTATTTGAACACAATTAAGCCTGCACAAGGTGCGAAGAAAGCTGCTGTACGTGTTGGTCGTGGTATGGGTTCTGGTCTGGGCAAAACATGCGGACGTGGACACAAAGGTCAACATGCGCGTGCAGGTGGCTTTCATAAGGTTGGTTTTGAAGGCGGTCAAATGCCTTTGCAAAGACGTTTACCTAAACGCGGTTTTGTCTCTTTAAAAAAATCAGAAACGGCTGAAGTTCGTCTGCATGAACTGATGAAAGTGCAAAAAGATGACGCAATTGAACTGGCGGATTTGAAGGCTGCTAAAATTGTTCCTCAAGCGTGCTTGCGTGCAAAAGTGATTGCATCAGGACAATTAGATAAAGCGGTTCGTTTGCGTGGTATTCTTGTCACTAAAGGCGCACGCGCGGCTATTGAAGCAGCGGGTGGTAGCATCGAGGGCTAAATCGTTTGACGACGAACAGCATCAGCGAACTGGGTAAGTTAGGCAGACTTACTGAACTCAAACACAGACTGTTGTTTGTATTGGGTGCGATTGTAGTATTTCGCATTGGTACATTCATTCCAGTGCCAGGTATTGATCCTGTTGCACTTGCGCAAATGTTTGAACAACAACGTGGTACAATCATTGACATGTTCAACATGTTTTCTGGTGGTGCGTTGACGCGTTTTTCAGTATTTGCAATTGGGATTATGCCTTACATTTCGGCTTCTATTATTATTCAGTTGCTGAGTGTGGTCCATCCTAAGTTGGAACAGTTAAAGAAAGAAGGTGAGTCTGGCAGACGTAAGATGACACAATATACGCGTTACGGTACGTTGGTATTGGCGACATTCCAAGCCTTAGGTGTAGCGATTGCGTTAGAAAGTCAGAATGTAGTTCTCGATCCAGGTTATGCTTTTCGTATTACAACAGTCACTGCATTAGTAACAGGTACAATGTTTCTTATGTGGTTAGGTGAGCAAGTGAGCGAGCGGGGAATTGGTAATGGTATCTCTGTTATCATATTTTCTGGTATTATCGCAGGTTTACCTGCTGCTGTTGGTGGTACATTGGAATTAGCACGAACGGGTCAATTGCATATTCTGACAGTGTTACTCTTGTTTGGGATTGTTCTAGCTGTTACTGCATTTGTTGTGTTTGTGGAGCGTGGTCAACGTCGTATTACTGTAAATTATGCAAAACGTCAGGTTGGCAATCGTTTATATGCAGGACAGACCAGTCACTTGCCGCTCAAACTTAACATGGCAGGCGTTATTCCGCCCATTTTTGCTTCTAGTATTATCTTATTTCCAGCGACATTAGGTGGATGGTTTGGTAGTGCTGAAGGAATGGGATGGTTACAAACCCTGTCACAAACATTGTCACCAGGTCAACCGCTCTATGTAATGCTATATGCAGTCGCTATTGTATTCTTTTGTTTTTTCTATACTGCATTAGTCTTTAATCCTAAAGAAACCGCCGACAATCTGAAAAAATCAGGAGCTTTTGTACCAGGTGTACGTCCAGGTAAACAAACTGCTGATTATATAGATAGAGTAATGTCACGTCTTACTATGGCAGGCGCGGTTTATATTACAGCAGTTTGCTTACTCCCAGAATTCTTAATTTTGGAATTTAGCGTACCCTTTTATTTTGGTGGCACATCCTTACTCATCATTGTTGTAGTTGTGATGGATTTTATGGCACAAGTACAAGCGCACTTGATGTCACACCAATATGAAGGCTTATTAAAGAAAGCGAACTTAAAAGGACATGGGCGTAACCCCATGTTGCGTTGACCAACATGACCAGTTATCAGAGGCTTTAGCATTATGTAAAGCACGGATAGCTGGTAATCAACATCACTGATAACTGGTAACTCATCATGAAAGTCAGAGCATCTGTTAAAAAGATTTGCCGCAACTGTAAGATTATCCGTCGTAATGGCTCTGTGCGGATAATTTGTAGCGATAAACGGCACAAGCAAAGACAAGGTTAATTATTTTGCAACCGCAAAGTATTACAGCGGATAATCAACAGTTTAGGTTAGAGGAATAGTTATGGCACGTATTGCCGGCATTAATATCCCGGTACAAAAGCATACCGTTATCGCTTTGACCGCCATTTATGGGATTGGTCGTACAAGGGCTGAAAGTATTTGTGAAGCGAGTGGCATCGCACCTGATAGAAAAGTAAAAGACCTGACAGAAGGTGAATTAGAAGTTTTGCGGGCAGAAGTCGCTAAATACAACGTAGAAGGTGATTTACGCCGCGAAGTTGCCATGAATATTAAGCGTTTAATGGATTTGGGTTGTTATCGCGGATTGCGTCATCGTCGTGGATTGACGGTACATGGACAAAGAACCCGTACTAACGCACGTACCCGCAAGGGACCACGCAAAGCGATTAAGAAGTAAGTAAACAACTCCAAAATTAACAAAAACAGGAAATAATATGGCAAAAGTAGCCCCCCGTGTTCGTAAACGGGTTAAAAAGAATGTTACAGATGGCATTGCACATGTTCATGCTTCTTTTAACAACACCATTATTACGATTACCGACCGTCAGGGAAACACCTTAGCGTGGGCAACTGCGGGCGGTACAGGTTTCCGTGGCTCTCGTAAAAGTACCCCTTTTGCAGCACAGGTTGCTGCTGAAAAAGCAGGTGCCGCTATTAAGGAATATGGTGTAAAGAATTTAGAAGTACGTATTAAAGGACCTGGACCTGGTCGTGAATCAGCAGTACGTGCATTAAATGCAAGTGGTTTTAAAATCATGAGCATTACTGATGCAACGCCGATTCCCCATAATGGTTGTCGTCCTCCCAAACGTCGTCGCGTCTAGTCAGGAGAAACGAAATGGCAAGATACCTTGGTCCTAAATGTAAATTAAGCCGTCGTGAAGGGACAGACTTATTCTTAAAAAGTCGTGCTCGTGCGCTGGATTCCAAATGTAAGCTAGATAAAGTACCTGGTCAACACGGGGATAGACGTCAACGTTTGTCTGACTATGCTTTACAATTGCGTGAAAAACAAAAATTGCGCCGTATGTATGGCGTTTTAGAACGTCAATTTCATAATTACTACGCAAAAGCGAGTTCTATGAAAGGTTCAACGGGTGAAAATTTGTTGCATCTGTTGGAATGTCGTTTAGATAATGTTGTTTATCGTATGGGTTTTGCCGCAACACGTGCTGAGGCGAGACAATTAGTGAGTCACAAATCTATTGTGATTAACGAGCAATGCGTTAACATTCCTTCCTATCAAGTGAAGGCTGGAGACATTGTTGCTATACGTGAAAAAAGCCGTAGCCAACTGCGCATTAAAAGTGCTTTATCCAGTGCGGAAGAATATGGTTTTCCTGAATGGGTTGATGTGGATGTGAGTAAAATGCAAGGAGTTTTCAAAGCAGCTCCTGCACGGATGGAATTGCCTAGCGACATTAATGAACAATTAGTTGTCGAATTGTACTCCAAGTAATCCTTTGTCTTAAGAGGACATGCTATGCAATCCCACGTCACGGAATTATTGAAACCACGTATTGTTGATGTCGAACGCATTACCGAAACGATAGCGAAAATTACGTTGGAGCCGTTGGAACGAGGGTTTGGATATACCTTAGGTAATGCCCTAAGACGTGTTCTACTCTCATCCTTACCTGGTTCTGCTGTTGTAGAGGCAACCATTGAAGGTGTTTTACACGAATACACCAGTATTGAAGGGGTACAGGAAGATGTTGTAGAAATCCTGTTAAACCTCAAGGGACTTGCAATTAAAATGCATGGTCGTTCAGAAGTTATTTTACATCTGAACAAAAAAGGTCCTGGTGTTGTTTGTGCGTCTGATATAACGTTGGATCATGATTTAGAGATTATCAATCGTGATTATGAGATTGCTCACTTGACAAAAGCAGGTGAGTTGAACATGACACTTAAAGTTAAGATTGGTCGTGGTTATCAACCCTCTAGCCAACGTTATTCAGAAGAAGAAGATAGCCCTATTGGTGCATTAAAACTTGATGCTTCTTTTAGTCCGATTAAACGTGTTGCTTACACTGTAGAAAATGCGCGTGTAGAACAACGTACCAATTTGGATAGATTAATTATTGAGTTGGAAACCAATGGTACTGTTGATCCCGAATCAGCCGTGAAACAAGCGGCTTCTATTTTGATGGATCAATTGTCAATTATTGCGGATTTAAAAGGTAAACCGCAAATTGAAATGCCAAAGCAAGAAGTCGACATCGATCCAATCTTATTGCGTCCAGTTGATGAATTAGAACTTACCGTGCGTTCTGCGAATTGTTTGAAAGCAGAAAGTATTTATTACATTGGTGATTTAATTCAAAAAACTGAAAGCGAGTTGTTAAAGACACCCAATTTAGGGAAGAAATCTTTAACAGAGATCAAAGATGTGTTAGCGTCGCGTGGACTCTCTTTGGGTATGCGTTTAGAGAACTGGCCCCCTATGGGTTTATACGACGAACAACCGTCAGGTTCTTAAAATTGGTTCTGAACATTTGTATTTAGGATAAAAATCATGCGTCATCGTAATGCAGGCAGACAGCTGAGTCGTAACAGCAGTCATCGAAAAGCCATGTTTAAAAATATGGCGGCTTCCTTGATGCGTCACGAAATCATTAAAACCACTCTGCCCAAAGCGAAAGAACTACGCCGTGTTGCCGAACCCTTAATCACGTTAGCGAAAGAAGACAGTGTCGCCAAACGTCGTTTAGCGTTTGCAAGATTGCGTGATCGGGAAATTGTCACCAAGTTATTCAATGAATTGGGACCCCGTTATAAAGAGCGTCCAGGTGGATATTTACGCATTTTAAAATGCGGTTTCAGAACAGGCGACAAAGCACCAATGGCAATTGTTGAGTTAGTTGATAGACCAGAAACTGCTATTGAACCTGTTGAAGCTGAATAAGCTGAAATCTGTGTTAGTTAAAAAAGCCGAGTTTTTACTCGGCTTTTTTTATGCGGCAAAAACAACTTATTATAATTTAAGATGTTTCAAATATAGCATTATTCCTACAGCCAACACTGCTAAACTGAGTAGGAATACAATATATATTGACCAACCAAATTCATGATAAATAAAACCCGGTACATACGAACCTGTACTTCCCCCTGCATAGTAAAAAGCAATATATAACCCGTTGACAATTCCTTTATTTTCCAATGCTGACTGATTTAAATAGCCTGACAACACACTATGCATTAAAAACATACCTGCACAAAATAAAAACATTGTTATGCTAATTGTGAATAGTTCAGGAATAAGAAATAGTGATAAAGATAATAGATAAATGCTTAACCCTACTAAAACAGTATTAATTTCACCGCTGCACCATTGGATGATATGTAACGCGTTTAGTGCCACCATAATTCCGATTAAATAGCCAGTGTAAGTCAATGCAATGCGCAACACGGAGACGTTTACATCCAACTCCATCATGCGAAAGGGTAGAAAATTTAAAATAGATGCAAAGCAGAAAAAGACGAGAAAAATAACAAAATAAATTTTGTTATAAAGAGGGTTACAAATAGTTTCGTATAAAGTTTTAAGGTTTGGACGGACTAATTGTAAACGTGTATCACCTTGTAAATAATTTAATAAGACAAATCCAATCAGTAAACCACATAGAATAACTAAAAAAGCAATCGACCAATGAAAATAAGTTGCCATTAAACCACTGAGCATACGACCAGAAAAACCACCCAAAACGCTTGAGGCAACATAAAGTGCAATATTGCGTTTAATTGTATCGGGATTGCTGACGGTTGAAATATAAGTTACTAGCGCGGTAAAAATAGCAGGGAACAATAACCCCTGTAATGCCCTAAAACCTAACAAAACCCAGAAATTATCTATAAAAATAAATGGTAACTGTCCAACAGCCAATAATAAAACGGTTATCTTCAATAATTTGGTTGCTGTCATCGATTCTAAAATAAACCCATAGGCAATAGGCGCAATACCTAATGGAATCAATGCAACGCTGATAAGTAAAGAAACTTGGTCTGTACTGACCCCAAAATGCTGACTGAACAAAGGTAGTAATGGTTGGGGTGCGTATAATGCACAAAAAGATAATACTGTGATATAAAAGACAATCAATGAATTTTTTAATTGCATGGTGAAACATCTTAATTAACGATAAACAGTAATCATAGCCTGAAATAATTTTATTGTGCATAGCACAATAAAATATATTTATAGCTTATAAGAGAATCATAATATTCATCCTAGACTTAACACCATCACCCATTTAAATTTTAGGGCTATGCTCATGACACAATTATTTCGCACGTTTTTAATATTCCTTTGTTTATTAACTAATATTGCTGCGTTTGCAATAGAACCTGCTCAACCAGCCCCCACAAAAACAGAAACCATACAAACCGCCTTTCCCGAAGGTAAGAAACTCCATGATGCGCATTGTGTTAAATGTCATCAATCTATGACTTTTGAAAAACCTGATGATATTTATAGTCGTCCAGAACGGATTATTAAACAATATGATAGTCTTAAAACCCAAGTGCAACGTTGTGTTACAAATACTGATTTAATGTGGTTTGAGGAAGAGGTTGATAATGTATCGCATTATTTGAATGAGCAATACTATCATTTTGAAATAAAGGAATAATAACTCTTATGAATGTCAAAATTGCGCCATCTTGGAAAACATCATTAGCAGAGGAGTTTGAAAAACCTTATTTTCAAACGCTTGCTCAATTTGTACGTAATGAATATAAAACACAGGTGGTTTATCCACCTGCAAAATTAATGTTTAACGCATTTGAACAATGTGCGTTTGAGACAGTTAATGTCGTTATTTTAGGACAAGACCCTTATCATGGGGAAAAACAAGCACATGGTCTTTGTTTTTCTGTCAATGATGGCATCACAATCCCCCCTTCATTGATTAATATTTTTAAAGAAATTCAACAAGACTTGGGTCAGCCTTTTCCACAAAATGGCAATCTTGAACGCTGGGCAAAACAAGGCGTGTTATTGCTTAATGCCATTTTAACCGTCCGTGCAAATCAAGCAGCTTCACACCGTAACCAAGGTTGGGAACAATTTACGGATGCAGTAATTCAACGACTTGCACAACAACGTGAAAACATTGTTTTTTTACTCTGGGGAAAATATGCCCAAGATAAAGGAAAAATAATTGACAGAAAAAAACACCTAGTTTTAACTTCTGCTCATCCTTCCCCATTATCTGCACGTAATTTTTTTGGTAATCATCATTTTAGTCAAGCTAATGATTATTTAGTCCGTGTAGGTAAAACGCCTATTATTTGGTGAATTATATGATTTTTACTTGTCCCGCACCTGCAAAACTCAATCTTTTTCTGCATATTACAGGTCGTCGCTCAGATGGTTATCATTATTTACAGACTATTTTTCAGTTTTTAGACTACAGCGACGAACTACAATTTGTAGTGCGTGAAGATGGGCAAATTTATTGTGATACGACAAATATAGATGTTCCTATGGAGCACAACTTGGCTTATCAAGCGGCGCGCTGTTTACAACAACATACGCAAACACATTATGGCGTTGATATTCAGATTGAGAAACATATTCCCGTTGGTGGTGGATTGGGCGGCGGCAGTTCAGATGCCGCAACAACGTTACTAGCACTTAATAAATTATGGCGTTGTCAATTAGATACGAAAACACTGATGCAATTAGGGTTACGTTTAGGTGCAGATGTTCCTGTTTTTATTCAAGGACACGCGGCATGGGCTGAGGGAGTCGGCGAAAAATTAATCCCCGTTACGCTGACAGAATCATGGTTTGTTGTTATCCACCCCAATTGCCACGTATCTACAGCAGAAATTTTTACTGCATCAGACTTGACAAGAAATCAAAAAATCGTCACAATGCACGACTTTCTTGCAGGGCGAACAATCAATGTTTGCGAAGACGTAGTTACACGACGTTATCCTGAAGTAAAACAAGCATTAAAATGGTTAGAAAGTCATGGTTCTGCACGATTAACAGGAACTGGGGCTTGTGTTTTTGCACCGTTTGCACAGCAAGAACAAGCACAAGCAGTTTTAGCAACTGTGCCTAATCAATGGCGAGCTTTTTTGGCGAAAGGTCAGAATGACTCACCTGTAATAAAAAAGTTGGCTTGTTTAACATAAGCGACTATAATGTTGCGTCCCTGCAGTTCAAAATTTTTGGGGTGTAGCCAAGCGGTAAGGCAGCGGGTTTTGATCCCGCCATTCCTAGGTTCGAGTCCTAGCACCCCAGCCATTCCCTCATCATTGCGCTAGACGCAAATCCCTTTGGAATCTGCCCTTTTGGAGTTTGGTTGTGTCAAACCGAATGGTTGTCTTTACAGGCAATGCTAACCCTGCTTTAGCATCCGCTGTTGCCACTAATTTAAATATCGCATTAGGTAAAGCTGTTGTTGGTCGTTTCAGCGATGGTGAAATCATGGTTGAAATTCAAGAACATATCCGAGGTAAAGATGTGTTCATTATCCAACCAACTTGTGCACCAACTAATGATAATTTGATGGAATTATTAGTTATGGTGGATGCTGTACGCCGTTCGTCAGCGGGTCGTGTTACAACTGTTGTTCCTTATTTTGGTTACTCCCGCCAAGACCGCCGTACCCGCTCAGCACGTGTTCCCATTACAGCTAAAGTCGTTGCCAATATGATTACATCTGTTGGTGCAGACCGTGTCTTAACGGTTGACTTGCACGCGGATCAAATCCAAGGTTTTTTCGATTTACCTGTCGATAATGTCTATGCATCCCCTGTGTTATTAAGTGATATTTGGCAAAGAAAACATCCTAATCTAATTGTTGTGTCCCCTGACGTGGGTGGTGTTGTGCGTGCGCGCGCATTAGCAAAACAATTGGATGATGCAGAACTTGCTATTATTGACAAACGTCGTCCACGTCCTAACGTGTCAACCGTAATGAATATTATTGGTGACGTGGAGGGGCGTACCTGTGTTATTGTTGATGACTTAGTTGACACAGCAGGCACACTTTGTGAGGCAGCAAGTGCATTAAAACGCCATGGTGCCGCAAAAGTAATGGCTTATTGTACTCATCCTGTTTTATCAGGTAAGGCAGTTAAAAATATTGAGTCTTCTCAGCTAGATGAACTAGTTGTAACTAACACTATTCCGTTAAGACCCGACGCTTTAGCTTGTTCTCGTATTCGTCAATTAAGCATTGCAGAACTGTTAGCAGAAACAATTCGACGTATTAATGAAGAAGAATCTGTCAGTTCTTTATTTATGGATTAAGTTATTTATCGCCTCTGGTCGCGGGGGCGATGAGCCAATAGCCCCGTTATGGGGATTTTTTATTTTAGTGGAGTTACTTTTCATGAGTACTGTTGAAAATTTCGAAATTATTGCCCAAAGTCGTGCGGATATTGGCAAAGGTGCGAGCCGCCGCCTCCGTCGTGACAACAAAGTACCCGCTGTTCTCTATGGTGCAACACAAGAATCTATTTCTTTGACGCTGTCACAAAAAGAAATTTCTAAACATTTAGAACATGAATCTTTTTATTCCCATGTTTTGACTATCCAAATTGATGGTAATAAAACTGAAAAAGCTGTGTTAAAAGATGTGCAACGTCATCCCTACCGTCCTATCATTATGCACGTTGATTTTCAACGGATTAATGAATCCGAAAAAATCCACATGCATGTCCCTTTACACTTTATCAATGAAGATAAATGTATTGCTGTTAAGACAGGCGGTGGCATTATTTCTCATCATCAAACAGATATTGAAATTTATTGTTTCCCCAAAGATTTACCTGAATATATTGAAGTTGACTTAGAACACGTTGGGTTAAATCAAATTGTTCACTTATCTGACCTGAAATGTCCTGCTGGGATAGAAATTGCGGGATTAACGCATGGTGATGAAGAACACAACACAGCCGTTGTGTCTATTCATAAACCACGCGGTGCAACGGATGATGAAGCAACCGCAGAATAATTTGTAAAGGATGTATCGTGCCAATTGCGTTAATTGTTGGATTGGGTAACCCCGGTGCAGAATACGAGGCAACTCGTCATAATGCAGGGTTTTGGCTAGTAGATACATTGGCAAAACAAGCTAATGTTGTTTTTCGTCAAGAAGCCAAGTTTCACGGAGGGCTGGCACGCCTAGAAAAATCCGATTGGAAAGGCTGGTTACTCAAACCCACAACTTTTATGAATCGTAGCGGGCAATCTGTTATTGCATTGGCAAATTTTTATAAAATTTTGCCTGAACAGATTTTAGTGGTTCATGATGAATTAGATTTACCCGTTGGCACTGCACGGTTAAAACAAGGCGGTGGGCATGGCGGTCATAACGGTTTAAAAGATATTATTGCCAGTTTAGGCGCGAATTTTTACCGTTTACGAATTGGGATAGGACATCCGGGCAATCGGGCAGACGTTGTTAATTACGTATTACATGCACCAAGTCGTGATGAGCAAATCTCAATTGATGCATCGATTGATGCGGCTTTAAAAATATTACCGTTTCTTTTTAAAGATGAAATAGCTAAGGCAATGCAGGTTTTGCATAGTTAAGAAAAAATACTTGGCGATACATGAAAGCGTTGGCTTAACAAATCAATTTGTTGTGTATTTAATGACTGTTTTCCATTCAAAATTTCCGACATCTCTTTTTGATTTCCAATTTCAGATAAATCGCTTATTTTTAAGCAATGTTGTTCCATAAGAAACGTTAACGCGACATTATTCGAGACACTTCCAATTGGGTAATGCTCTTCCTCATAAACAGCCACTAGCGTACCCAATATTTCTACTAAACTTGCTAATGGTTGTTGATCATCATCAACACTTTCAAGCAAAATATCTAATAAAGCAACTTGAATTTTGTAATCCTCTTCTGTTTGTGCTGGTGTAAATATAGAGGTTAACCACAACTTACTAATCTGAGCAATCAACTCAGGTGTCATAAGCGTCATCAAAGACTGTAATCCTTGTAATATCCCTTGAAAAAGTTCAGTTGGAACATTCTTTTTTCCAACTATTTTTATCGTATTCTTCATGTGTCAGCACCCACTTAATATAAATTCGGTGTTTGTTATAGTGAATAGCTGCAATAACTCTAACTTTATTTCCACCAACATTGAATACTGTACACTTATTAACAATATCTGCACTAGGAAATGTTTTTCTTAAGTCATTAAAGCTATCAAAATCAGTATATTTTATAATATTATAAAACGCTTCCAATGAGCTTTTTACTGTTGGATGTTGCTCGTAAAAGTCTCTTATTTTTTTGTGAGAAATAACCCGCATATCTTTATTATAAATAATAGTCATAAAAAGAAAGTAGGGCGAACGAATTGCTCGCCCCCTGTTTTAGATCACTTCTTCACTTCAAACATTGTCGCCAATTTCTTCGGCACGGCAACATTTTTTAATTCTACATAATCAGGCAAGCCGTTTTTATACGGGGGATAATCTTCGCCAGCAATTAAGGGTTGTAAATATTCCCGACAGGCAGGCGTAATGCCAAATCCATCTTCACTGATAAACTCGCGGGGCATTTTCTTCTCTACGTTTGCCACATCTGCCAAATTCGCCGAACCAATTTCCCATTGATACGGTTGGCTAGATTTACGCACGATGACAGGCATCACCGCTGTTTTACCCGCAACCGCAAATTCAACCGCCGCTTTACCCACTGCATAAGCTTGTTCTACATCGGTTTTAGACGCAATATGACGTGCTGCACGCTGTAAATAATCGGCAACAGCCCAATGGTATTTATAGCCAAATTTGTCTTTCACGATATTGGCAATCACAGGCGCAACCCCGCCTAATTGCACATGTCCAAACGCATCGCGTGTACCCGCTTCAGAAATAAATTTACCGTCTTGATTTTTTGCACCCTCAGAAACAATAATGGAGCAATAGCCATATTTTTTAACGCAAAAATCAACTTTTGCGAGAAATTTTTCAGGGTCGAAAATGACTTCGGGGAAAATAATAATGTGAGGACCATCGCTTTCTTTTTCAGCCGCTAAACCACCCGCCGCCGCAATCCAGCCCGCGTGTCGTCCCATGACTTCCATAATAAAAACTTTAGTAGAAGTCTTTGCCATAGAAAGTACATCGAAACTGGCTTCGCGAATAGAAACCGCGACATATTTAGCAACAGAACCAAAACCGGGGCAGGTATCTGTAATCGGTAAATCATTATCAACCGTTTTAGGAATCCCAATACACATAATGGGATAGCCCAAGGTATCGCCTAATTGCGACACTTTATAAGAAGTATCTTGAGAGTCTCCACCGCCATTATAAAAAAAGTAGCCAATATCATGCGCTTTAAAGACTTCAATTAAACGTTCATATTCTGCTTTATTCTGTTCTAAACCCTTAAGCTTAAAACGGCAAGAACCAAAAGCCCCAGAAGGCGTATAACGCAGTGCAGCAATAGCCTCCGCCGATTCTTGACTGGTATCGATTAAATCTTCCGTCAACGCCCCAATGATGCCATTGCGTCCTGCATAAACCTTCCCGATTTTGTCAGGATATTGTTGAGCTGTTTCCAGTAAGCCACAAGCCGTTGCATTAATAACGGCAGTAACACCGCCCGACTGGGCATAAAATGCGTTCTTAGGCATAATGCAGACATAACTCCTTTAAATTTTTTAGATTATGTGTTATTGCATTGCAGAGATAACTCGGCAATTTGACTGATGTGATCTTAACAAATTCACGCTTTCCTTTACTATTTCTGAACAGCTATACTGCACAGCCTGCTATTCATTACAGTTAAATATTGTTGCGTTGTATCATACAGGTTAAAATGTCACATATAAAAGTGGCTTATTGATATAATTAACCTTCACTAATATGTTTAGCTGTTTTTATGTCTAGCTGTTTTATAGCGTCTTTCGGTAGTCTTTGTTAAGCCCCTGCTAGGTTTAACAAAAGCTGCTTTCATTCACTTGTTAGTTTGTTGTTAGCTCTAGGAAGACCAGCCTAAAGGGGAAAACATGAGCAAAGAAACCGTCACTATTACCGATAATAGAACAGGAAAATCTTTTGAGTGTGCTATTAAAAATGGAACACATGGACAGCCTGTAGTTGATTGTCAAGCACTGCCCAAAGAATTGGGCTTGTTTACTTTTGACCCTGCGTTTATGACGACTGCTAGTTGTGAAAGTGCCATCACTTTCATCGACGGTGATCAAGGTATTTTGCTACATCGTGGCTACCCTATTGAACAATTGGCTGAGAATAGCAGTTATTTAGAAGTCTGCTATTTACTTTTATACGGAGAATTACCCAAAAAAGGCGAATTAGATCAGTTCAACACTGATATTAAAAATCACACCATGTTGCATGAAGGCTTACGCAATGTGTTTGATGGTTTTCGTCGCGATGCACACCCAATGGCAATGTTACTGGGTGTTGTTGGCGCAATGTCAGCGTACTATCATGATTCTATGGATATTTATAATCCTACACATCGCAATTTATGTGCGATGCGTCTGATTGCCAAATTGCCTACTATTGCAGCAAACAGCTACAAATATACCATGGGCTTCCCTTACGCCTACCCGCGTAACGATTTAGGATACACCGAGAACTTCTTACAAATGATGTTCTCCATGCCCTCTGATGAATACAAAATCAGTCCAACGGCAGTTAAAGCCTTAGAAACCATGCTGATTCTACACGCTGACCACGAACAAAACGCCAGCACATCCACTGTGCGTTTAGCGGGTAGTTCACAGGCCAATCCGTTCGCATGTATCGCCGCAGGCATTGCCACATTATGGGGACCTGCACACGGTGGTGCTAATGAAGCCGTGATTAAAATGTTGGATGAAATCAAAGATGTGAAAAATATCCCCGATTTCTTAGCCAAAGTAAAAGATAAAGACTCTTCAACCCGTCTCATGGGCTTTGGACATCGTGTGTATAAAAATCACGACCCACGCGCCAAAATCATTCGTGGTATTTGCCACGACTTACTCAAAGAACTGGATACGGCCAAAACCCCAGCCTTTGAAATCGCGTTGGAATTAGAACGTATTGCCTTAGAAGATGAATACTTCATTCAACGCAAACTCTATCCTAACGTCGACTTCTACTCAGGAATTATTCTGAGTGCTTTAGGAATTCCCACCAACATGTTCACCGTCATGTTTGCTGTAGCACGGACTGTTGGCTGGATTTCCCAATGGAAAGAAATGTTAGAAGAACCCAGCATGAAGATTGGTCGTCCTCGTCAACTTTATGTCGGTGCGGCAAACCGCAACCTTATTCCCATAGATAAGCGTTAAAAAATTAATTGTGGGAAGGGGTTGTAAATAACTGCTTTCCCACAATACTGAGTGATGCTATTAAAAATTCCATAAAAAATCACTATCCGCATTTCAACCCCAGCAATATAACAAAAGCAATATACATTGGAGGACTTAAAGAATGGCCAATACACGTGAAGTCGTTTTTTTGAGTGGTGTGAGAACAGCAATTGGGGATTACGGTGGAACATTAAAAGACATTCCCACAACAACGCTTGCAACTAACGTATTACGCGAAGCCGTAAAACGCGCCAGCATAGACCCTAAACAAGTTGGACAAGTCGTTTTCGGTAACGTTATTCATACCGACCGCCGCGATATGTACATCTCACGGGTGGCGACGATTGAAGGGGGCTTACCTGTTGAAACCCCAGCGTTTACCCTGAATCGCCTATGTGGCAGCGGGTTACAAGCCATTGTTTGTGCAGCACAAAATATTGCAACTGGTAATATTGATGCGGCTGTCGCAGGTGGTGCAGAAAGCATGAGTCGTGGACAATACTGGGTTCCCGGTTTACGCTGGGGACAACGCATGAATGACGGGCAAATTGTCGATGCCATGGTTGGCGCATTAACTGACCCATTTGACGACTGCCACATGGGCGTAACGGCGGAAAACATTGCAGAAAAATGGAAAATTTCTCGTGAAGACCAAGATAAATTAGCCGTCATGAGTCATCAGCGTGCTGCCGCTGCAACTGAAAAAGGTTATTTTAAAGACCAAATTCTGCCAATTGAGATAGCCTCTCGGAAAGGCACAACTATTTTTGACAAAGATGAACACATTCGAGGGGATATTACCCTTGAAGGACTCGCAAAACTCAAAACCGTTTTTAACAAAACAGGCTCAGTAACTGCGGGCAATGCATCAGGTATTAATGATGCGGCTGCCGCCGTTGTCCTCATGGAACAAGAAACGGCTGCCAAACAAGGGTTAAAACCCATGGCGCGTTTGGTTGCCTATGCAGATTCAGGCGTAGAACCCAAATATATGGGCATAGGTCCTGTCCCCGCGATTCAAAAAGCATTAGCAAAAGCAGGTCTAACCATAGACCAAATGGATGTCATTGAACTCAATGAAGCCTTTGCAGCTCAAGCACTTGCAGTTTGCCGTGATTTAGATTTAAACATGGACAAGACCAACCCTAACGGTAGCGGTATTTCTTTAGGGCATCCTATTGGTGCAACAGGTTGTATTGTCACGGTAAAAGCTTTATACGAACTCCAACGCACAGGCGGACGTTACGGCTTAATCTCCATGTGTATTGGTGGCGGACAAGGGATTGCGGCGATTGTAGAACGGTTGTAGCCATATAAAATATCTATCTTCTTTTTTAAGCGTTAAAAAACCTAGCAAGTATCTACTATCTGCTAGGTTTTTTGTTTTTAACGCCAAATCAAATTAAAATCTTACGCAATTAAAAACATTGCATCAAAATGCCTTCATAAAAGCAAAACAAGATACTTTTCGACAAGTTCACGTATAATGATAGAATTTGCCCTTTGCAGCCCTATTTAATAGAAATATAAAAAATATGGAAAAGACCTACGCGCCTCAAGATATTGAAAAACATTGGTATCAACAGTGGGAAGAATTAGGCTATTTTGCTCCTAGCGGACAAGGTAAGCCTTATTGCATCATGATTCCGCCCCCCAATGTTACAGGAACGCTCCACATGGGGCATGCCTTCCAAGATACATTAATGGACATCTTAACCCGCTATCATCGGATGCAAGGACACAATACCCTTTGGCAAGTCGGCACCGACCACGCAGGGATTGCCACGCAAATGGTGGTAGAACGCCAACTAGCCCAACAAGGCAAAAGTCGGCATGATTTGGGGCGCGAAGCGTTTGTTGAAAAAATATGGGAATGGAAAGAACAATCAGGCGGGACAATTACCCGTCAATTACGCGCTATGGGCGCGTCCGTTGACTGGAAAACAGAACGTTTTACCATGGATGACGGCTTATCTGATGCGGTGAAAGAAGTCTTTATTCGTCTCTATGAAGAAAACTTAATTTATCGTGGAAAACGCTTAGTTAATTGGGATCCTGTTTTTCACACGGCCTTATCCGATTTAGAAGTCAATGCCGAAGAAGAAAACGGCTTTTTATGGCATTTACGTTACCCCTTCGCGGATGGTAGCGGTAGCCTTGTGGTTGCAACGACTCGCCCTGAAACCATGCTCGGCGATACAGCGGTTGCCGTGCATCCAGAAGATGAACGTTACAAACATTTAATCGGTAAAATGATTGCTTTACCGCTCACAGACCGTAAAATTCCTATTATTGCTGATGAGTATGTTGACCCTAGTTTTGGTTCGGGTTGCGTTAAAATCACACCTGCTCATGATTTTAATGACTATCGTATCGGACAACGGCATCAACTCCCCATGATTAACATTTTAACGATTGATGCCAAAATTAACGAAAACGCGCCGAAAGCCTATCAAGGGCTAGACCGTTTTGTTGCTCGTAAGCAAGTCGTTGCTGACTTTGAAAAATTAGATTTATTGGTGGAAGTTAAAGCGCATAAATTACCGATTCCACGTGGTGACCGTAGTGGCGCAGTGTTAGAACCTTTTTTAACTGACCAATGGTATGTAAAAGCTGCACCATTAGCAGAGCCTGCCATTAAAGCCGTAGAAGATGGACGCATTAAATTTATTCCCGAAAATTGGAATAAAACCTACTACGATTGGATGCATAAAATTGAAGATTGGTGCATTAGTCGACAAATTTGGTGGGGACATCGTATTCCTGCATGGTATGACGCAGATGGCAAAGTATATGTTGGTCGTTCTGAGGCAGATATACGAATAAAGCATAATCTTTCCACAGAAACTATTTTAACCCAAGATGAAGACGTTTTAGATACTTGGTTTTCCTCCGCACTTTGGCCATTTAGTACGCTAGGATTTCCAGAAAAAACTGAGCGGTTAGCCACATTTTACCCGACTAGCGTTTTAGTCACAGGTTTTGACATTATTTTCTTCTGGGTTGCACGGATGATTATGATGGGTATGAAGTTTATGGATGGAGAAGTACCCTTTCGTGAAATTTATATTCATGGCTTAATTCGTGATTCTGAAGGACAAAAAATGTCCAAATCTAAAGGCAATGTATTAGACCCTTTAGATTTAATTAATGGCATAGACTTAGAAACCTTAGTACAAAAACGCACGACAGGTTTAATGCAGCCAGAAATGGCCCCCAAAATTGAAAAACGTACTCGCCAAGAATACGCTAATGGCATTTCTGCTTTTGGGACAGATGCTTTACGCTTTACCTTTGCGGCGTTAGCTTCAACAGGGCGTGATATTCGTTTTGACATGGGGCGAATTGAAGGTTATCGCAATTTTTGTAATAAATTATGGAATGCGACCCGTTACGTGTGGATGAATACCGATGGTAAAGATACGGGTTTGAGTGATGCCCCTGTAGAATTATCATTAGCAGACCGTTGGATTATTTCCCGTTTGCAAGCCTTAGAAACAGAGATGCAACAACATTTTACAGGCTACCGTTTTGATTTAGCGGCAAATGCAGTTTACGACTTTACGTGGAATGAATATTGCGATTGGTACTTAGAATTTTCTAAAGCAGTGTTGCAAAGTGGTGAAGCTAGCGAAACCGCCCAACGTGGGACACGACGCACATTAGTGCGTGTATTAGAAACCTTACTGCGTTTACTGCATCCATTTATCCCGTTTGTGACGGAAGAATTGTGGCAAAAAATCGCCCCACTCGCAGGCAAAACAGGCAACACCATTATGTTGCAGCCTTATCCACAGGCACAAATGGACAAAGTGGATAATCAAGCAGAGCAAGATATTGAATGGGTTAAACAATTTATTCTTGGCGTGCGTCGGATTCGTGCTGAAATGGACATTGCACCGAGTAAATTATTACCTGTTCTATTGCAAAATGGGACAGAAAGCGACCAACAGCGTTTAAACGCGCATCAAGGTTTAATCAGCAGTCTTGCTCGTTTAGAAAAAATTACATGGTTAACCAACACAGATAACGCGCCAGAATCAGCAATGGCATTAGTCGGTGACATGCGGATTTTAATTCCCTTAGCAGGCTTAATTGATAAAGAGGCAGAATTAAAACGCTTAGCGAAGGAAGTTGAAAAAATCGCTAAAGATTTGGACAAATTAACCGCTAAACTAGAAAATCCTCAGTTTATTGAACGCGCTCCTGCTGACATTGTGGCAAAAGAACGCCAACGGGTTGCAGAAATGCAAAGTGCGGTGCAGGAATTAGAAACGCAGGCAGAGAAGATTCGGGCGATTTAGTATGGATTAGGTTAATAGGTCTTAAAACCTATTAGCTTATTAAATTAGCGTAATTTTTAGCGTGTTCATTAAAAGCTATACTGAAAGCGGAACAGTATGAATAATTGTGTAACACGCTACAAACGCTATCCGTGGCAAATAGATTTTCCCCCTGTCATTTTAAATTCCGCATCAGGTGAAGCGGCTAAACATCGATGTTATGTAGAGGTGAAACAAGGTAATCTTGGTGCCGCATTAATCCTTGTCAGTGATTTGGTTTGTCAAACAACCATTACAAAGATAGCAACGATAATACAAGATAGAAAACCGTTATTTGTTCCTGTTCATGCAGAAGAAGCTATTAGTATTAATCGCATTCCGTTGGCTTATGCGATAATTCTTGCGACACAATTTGACTCATCCGTTGAACTTAATATTGTTCAAGCAGCAAAGGTTAATAGAACGGGCTCAAATGGATTCGCTAGATTAGCGTTTCCGCCCCCTTTTGCAGGTATCCCCAGCAATTCAGATATTAAAAGTGCTGTTATTTTAGATGATGCCTTAACACAAGGGGGAACACTCGCAAATTTGTGTGGTTACATTGCTCAATTTGGGATTAAAACATTGTTGGCAACAACATTGACAGGAAAAAGCTATTCATCTACTTTGGCTATCACAGATGAAACCCTGACCTTATTAAGGGAAAAATATCATGAACTCGAAGAATGGTGGTGTAATGAATTCGGTTATGAATTTGATTGTCTCACAGAATCAGAAGCAAAATACATTATCAATTCAAAGAAGGATGCTAACACCATCCGAGATAGAATTCTTGCAGAAAGACAAACGGGAGTCATTTTACAAAATGAGTGAACTCTTGGACAAGTTGAATTTAGGCGCGAAAATAGCGGAAAAATTAAAATCCGCATAATCACAATTAGTTATCATTTTTTATCTTTTTAGGACTCTCCCTTGACTCGTCAAGAAAAACGTTTATTAACCCTCTTTCTTGCCATGTTGTTAGGTTACGCTATCCCCTTTGAAATAGCCCCTAAACTCTATGCGATGTATCAAGCCCGTAAAGTGCGGATGGAAGCCTTACAAACGGAAATCGACCGCTATCAACGGCTAGATGTTGGTACACAATACTGGCAAGAACAACATGTTAAGGCGATTCAAGAACGCGATAAATTTAATACGTCATTACTGCAAGGCAATAACCGTGAATTAGTTGCCGCCCGTATGCAAGGCGTATTACGCGAAATTGCCCAACGGAGTAGTTTAACCGTTAGAGCCTTAGATTTACCTGAATTTTCACGCACAGGTGAATGGGTATTAGTCACACAAGGCGTACAGTTTGAGTCCGACTCACAAACACTTTTTAATTTTATTCAAGCAGTTGAAACAGCACATGAATACCTAGCCATAGTGTTTGTTGAAGCTCGAATCGGGCGGGGGAATAACCTATTGAGTGGTACTGTGAAAGTAACAGGGTTTAGCCGTATTCCGCTAACTGATGCTGAACTTGCCCCAAAATGAGAAATTGATATGACGACAACCGCTTTAAGCCTTCCCATTTTTACCCAATTACTTGCAAAAAAAGGCATTGCACCTGTCGAGAATTTCCCCGAACAACCTTGTTTGCTCTTCAGCACGCCACCTGATATTGAAGACCGCGCAAAAATCCGTTTTTTATTAGGACAATACATTCGTTTTGAACGAGGCGCGACTGACCAAGTTGCTCGATTAATCAAACACTGGCGCGCGAAATTATCGCCTGAACTAGACGGTGCAAACGATGGTGGGCGGGCTGACCAATTAGATAATGAATACTTAAAAGATTTAGCCTCTGACGCACCTGTGATTCGCATGGTCAATCATTTAATGGAGCGTGCATTAGATTTAAACGCCAGTGATATTCACTTCGAACCCGAAGAAAAATATTTAATGGTGCGCTGTCGTGTAGATGGCGTAATGGTCAACATTGAACGCCTACCCGCAAATGTTCAAGCTGCCGTATCCTCACGGGTTAAGCTCATGGCGCGGCTAGACATTGGGGAAAAACGCTTGCCCCAAGATGGACGTATTCAATACCAAATGGGTGATAGAACCCTAGATATGCGGGTTTCTACCTTACCGGGTGTGCATGGTGAATCTATCGTATTACGGCTTTTAGACCGCAGTGATATTTCCGTGAGTTTGGATAAGCTGGGGATGCCTGCGGACATTTTAAAACCCTTTGCCCATGTTATCCAACAACCGCACGGCATGATTTTAGTCACAGGTCCAACAGGAAGCGGAAAAACCACAACCCTGTACGGCACACTAGAAAAAATCAACACGGGTTCACAAAAAATCATTACGATTGAAGACCCTGTCGAATATCAACTAGAAGGTATTACCCAGATTCACGTCAACGCGAAAATCGGTTTAACGTTCGCGGCGGGTTTACGTTCTATCGTGCGACAAGACCCTGACATTATCATGGTAGGGGAAATCCGCGACCATGAAACCGCAGAAATTGCGATTGAATCCGCACTAACAGGTCACTTAGTTTTCTCTACGCTACACACCAACGATGCGGCGGGCGCAATCACGCGGTTGCAAGATATGGGCGTGGATACTTATTTAATCAGCTCCAGCGTCATGGCAATTATGGCACAACGCTTAGTGCGTAAAATTTGCCTACATTGTGCTGAAGACCATGAATTAACTGAAGACGAGGCGGAATTATTAGGCATTAGCCGTGCAGACCACCCCACTATTAAACGCGGTCGCGGTTGTGAACGCTGCGCAAATACAGGCTATCGTGGACGTTTAGGCTTATACGAATTGCTGATTATTTCCGACAGTGTGCGCGCTGTCATTACCAGTGGTGGTGATGCGAATAAAATTCGTGAACAAGCACAACGAGAAGGTTTAAGACTCTTACGCCAAGACGCGTTAGAAAAACTATACCAAGGGATTACTACGCCTGAGGAAATCGTGCGCGTAACACGGGCAATTTAGAAAATAGGAAAAATGATGTTCCAACGACTTTATGTAAACAAATTTTGCCGAATGGTTTTTGGATTTATTAAGTCTTTATCCTGCTAGTTATACCCGTATTAATAATTATCTTAACTAACTGATGCCTAATATAAAGACACTTCAATAAGTGTTGTGAAATCCTTTAAAACACATTATGCGACTCAATTAGGTCAGTTTCCAGAAAATTATTATTTTACTCATTGATTTTAATAAAAATAATAACAAAAAGCCATATTATAGGAAAGTATATACCTTAAGATTTAAAGCTTGCTTTGACCTTTACTGTAATTAGTCAAGCACTCGCACAAGAATGTCATGATAATGCTTATAAATTGTGGGAACATGAATTGTTAAAACATAATAGTGACGAATTAAACCGACTTCATCCCCTGATAAAATCCTTTTTATTTAATTAGACGAGATAATGCACGCCTACACCTACCAAGCCTGTGATAATGAAGGAAATATTCACACAGGAAAACTTAATGCGGAAAATGAGCAAGAAGTCGTCATGACCTTGCAAAATCGGCAACTTGTCGCTTTAAAAATTGAGCTAGGCAGTGAAGGCGGGAGTTTTTTCGGACAGCGGAAAATTTCTAACCGCGATTTAATCGATTTTACTAATGGACTCTGCACATTAGTAGAAGCCCGTGTGCCTTTGGATAAAGCCTTAGTTTTATTAGAAGGTCTAAATGAAAAACCCTTTGTACAACAACTTATTGCTGATTTACACCGTGATGTCAAAGAAGGAAAAAGTCTTGCAGATGCGTTGCAAGCCCATCCTGATGTTTTTTCAAAAATGTACATCAACATGGTACATGCGGGTGAAGAAGGTGGAATTTTAGAGCAATTATTGCCGAAAGTAGCAGGATTTCTCGCCGCCGCAGATGATGCTAAACGAACAGTTATTTCTGCCATGATTTACCCTGTTATTTTGCTGATTACGGGTGTCCTCAGTGTTATCTTATTAATGATTTTTGTTATTCCACAATTTGCCGATTTATTTAAAAACATGGGGACAAAAACCCCTGATTCTGCCGCTTTTTTATTATCTACCAGTGAATGGTTAAAAACCTATTGGTGGTCATTACCCTTTTTACCAATTTTGGCGTGGATAGGCTGGCGACAGATGGATACCACGCCCGAAAAACGCTTGCAACGTGACCAATTTATTTTACAAATTCCAATTTTAGGGAGTTTATTGTTACAAGCGGAGTCTTCCCGTTTTTCGCGCACCTTGGGTGCATTATTGGGCGCGGGTATTCCACTGCTAAAAGCCCTAAATATTGTGCGTGGGGTTATGACGAATGAGGTTTTATCCGATAGTTTGAAACGGGTTGAAGAAGCCGTGCGTAGTGGGGTAAGTTTGGGTAAAGCCCTTGTAAATGAAGGTAAATTTCCTGTGTTATTAGCGCAGTTGGTTATTGTTGGGGAAGAATCTGGACGGACAGGACTGATTTTAGACCGTTTGGCAGAAACCTTTGATACGAATGTGAAACAACAAACAGCGCGTTTAGTCGCCGCCGTTGAACCCATTTTGATTTTAGTGTTAGGTGTTATCGTGGGAACGATTGTTATTATTATGTTATCCGCGATTTTCAGTATTACTTCACTAAGTCGATAATTAATCACTTTATACAACTTTATAAGTTATCTCTTCATGTTTGCCATTTTGATGAAAAAAACCAGTCTTATCCTTTGTTGTGCCAGTTTGGTCGTGTCATGTAGCACACCGCCCGAGCGTAATCCTATGGGTGCAATGGAATTAGCCACAACACAATTGCCCACGTATGGCGAAACGCCAGTTATTGCAGAATTACCGCAAGCAACACCTGTCGCGCTGAAAGAAATTAATCATGTTGGACAATTTCCCAATGTGCAGACTTTATCTAGCAAAAGTCCTGCAACACCTGCTTCTAGCAAAGGTGCAGATACGTTTGAATTGAACTTTGAACAGGTTGAATTACGTCAAGTCATAGAAATCATTGCAGATGAATTAGGCGTAAGTATGGTCATTGACCCAACTATCGGCGATAAAGTAACGATTCGTACACCTAAAGAAAAACCCTTACGTAAAGCAGATTTATGGCCATTGATGCAACTGTTATTGACAGATACAGGCATTAGCATGGAGAAAAAAGGGGGTGTGTATCATCTGAAGAAAACAGGCGTAGGAACAGGATTACCCGCGAATGTAGGCGTTTCTTCAGGATTAATAGGAAGCGATGCTTCCGAAGCTATGCAAATCACCCCCTTACGCTATATCAATGCAGACGCTGCGTTAGCCGTTCTTACGCCATTAATCCAACCACAAGGGCGAATTATTAGTTTACCCAGTTTGAACGTCATAGGAATTATTGCTTCTCCCGACCGTTTAGAACGGATTAATCGGTTACTGACAGTCGTTGATGCCGACCCCTTTCAACATCGTGGTATGCGCTTATTCAGACTCTCAAATTCAAAGTCAACCGAAGTACAAGCCGAGTTAGAAAAGATTCTACAGGCCATTTCTGGTAATGCACCTGCCTATCAAGTTATTGGTTTAGAAAGAATTAATTCAGTATTAGTGATTGCACCACCACAAGGCTCATTTACTGAAGTTGCCTCTTGGATTGAAGTTTTAGATGAACGGAGCGAAGACAGTGCTGAACAGGTCTTTATCTATCGTGTCAAAAATTTAGAAGCCAAAGAACTGGCAGCAACATTGGCAGAAGTCTTTAAAACCGATGATGCCAAAGATAAAGACAAAACCACCAAACGTACAGATGAACTGCCTCCTGTTGCTGCAATTCCAGCACAACCGGGGCAACCTGCTACACCAACACCAGAACCTAAATCCACTGCACCCACAGGCAGTGTCTTGGCTGTTTCCGCAAAATTAAAAGTGAATTTAGTGGCGGATGAAAAAACCAACAGTTTAATTGTGCGAGCAACACCCCGCGATTATAAACAGCTCTTAACCACAATTGCCCAATTAGACCGTGTCGCTAAAGAAGTGATGGTGAATGTGGTCATTGCTGAAGTAACCCTAAATGAAGCAACCCAATTTGGAATAGACTGGCGTGGATTATTTGGAAAACATGATAGTTCTTATGGATATAATGCCAAGTTGCCAGCAGGCAATTTACCAGGTGCAGATTTAAGTAGTAACACCGCTATCGGCTCACTCGCTGGTTTTAGCGTTAACTTGTTATCAGGCGATATTTTCGCCGTGCTCAACCTTCTCGCATCAACTAACGCGGTTAGTATCTTATCTCGCCCTTCAATTTTAATTCGGGATAATGAAGATGCTACATTTAATGTCGGTAGCAATGAACCCTACTTAGGTGACGTGACCCGCGCTACCGTTTCAGGACAAAGTGATATCCAATCCATACAATATCGTGATACTGGGATTACCTTAAAGGTAACGCCTCGCATCAGTGAAGATGGCATTGTTAATTTAAAACTATCCCAAGAATTAACCCAACTTGGTCCAGAAAGTAGTACTGTACAAAACGCACAATCCTTCAGTCAACGTAAATTAGAAACAGTGGTTGCAGTACGAGATAGAACGCCTATTGTGTTAGGCGGTTTAATTCAAAATAAAGGTTCGAATGAACGGCAAGAAATTCCTGGTATCAGTAAGATTCCTTTAGTCGGCGAAACCTTATTTTCATCCCGTAGTGATTCCGGAGAGCGGACTGAATTAGTCCTGATTATTGTCCCTGAAATCATTAATCCTGATTTAGACAACAGCGTGATAGTGCAGAATTTCCGCTTACGGATGCAAAAAGTTCAGGAACTATTAGCAAGCGATTACGACGTGCTATTAGAAGATGGGCGTAAATACATACCCGCAAAAGCAACCACGCAAACTAATACACAACAATAGAAACAAAACTAGGAGGTACTAATGGTACTTCCTATTTTCTTCTAAAGAACATTTATAATTCAGTGTGAGAATTGAAGAAAACGTGAGAGAATGCGTTACTATTAAGAAGGGAAAAAAAGCGAAAACATCAATTAGATGGTGCCGAGAAAAGGACTTGAACCTTCACGGTGTTGCCACCACTGATACCTGAAACCAGCGCGTCTACCAATTCCGCCACCTCGGCAGGTGCAAGAATGAAGCGAACATAATACAAAGAGAGAAAAGTTTTGTCAATGCAACGTCGTAAAAAGAAAAATCCCCGTCGTACTGCTGATATACCCAAGGCAGACCCCTACGCAGAACGCGAACAACAGAAATATCAAGACCCCATCGCCAGCCGTGAATTTATCATGGCACACCTTGCGGAAGCAGGGCAACCACTCAACTTTCAAGCAATTGCTGAACGGCTGAAATTAAATAACGATGAAGTCAAGTTAGATGCCTTAAGCCGTCGGTTACGTGCGATGGAACGGGATGGACAAATCATCCGTAATCGTCGTGAAGGTTATGGACTCGCAAAAAAAATGGATTTAATCTGTGGGCGCGTATCAGCAAATGCGGATGGCGCAGGCTTTTTAATTCCTGACACAGGCGGAGAAGACCTATTTTTACCGCCTAAGCAAATGCGTACCCTCTTTCATGGTGATAGAGCAATGGTAAGCATTGGCGGTCTTAACCATCGCGGTAAGCGCGAGGGAATACTCGTCGAAGTTTTAGAACGGAATACCCAAGAAATTGTCGGGCATTTCTTCCGTCAAAAGGGACTTGCGTTTGTCACCTCAAAGAATCGTCGGATTACTCACGACATCTTAATCCCCCCTGCTGATGAAAATAATGCCGAAGAAGGACAAATCGTCGTCGTTAAAATCATCGAACAACCCAGCAAACACCACCCACCTATTGGGCAAATTGTCGATATCATCGGTAAAAACGAAGCCCCTGGGATGGAAACCGATATTGCTATCCGCTCTTACAGCCTACCGTATGAATGGAGCGACGACGTTTTATCTGAAATTAAGCACTTAAAAGAAAAAATTCCCGCCAGTGCTATCAAAGACCGCGAAGATTTACGTGATATTCCCTTAGTAACCATTGATGGGGAAGACGCGAAAGACTTTGATGATGCTGTTTATTGTGAACCACGTGGCAAAGGCTGGCGATTATTAGTTGCTATTGCCGATGTTGCCAGCTACGTTAAACCCAACACCGCATTAGATATGGAAGCACAAGCACGGGGAAATTCCGTTTACTTTCCCAATCGTGTTGTTCCCATGTTGCCTGAAATTTTATCCAACGGCTTATGCTCGCTAAAACCGCATGTTGACCGCCTATGTATGGTTTGCGAACTGTTTATCGATGTATATGGTCGCACACGCCGTATTCGTTTTTTTGAAGGGGTTATGCGTTCTCAAGCCCGTTTAACCTATACTGAAGTGGGCAACGTACTGGCAGGAGAAAATACACAATTTCGTTATCCAGAATTATTGCCGCATATTCAACACTTACATAAACTCTATCAATTATTGCTAACCCGACGGCAAAAACGTGGCGCGATTGAATTTGAAACCGTAGAAACCAAAATTCTATTCGATGACAACAAAAAAATTGAAAAGATTGTGGCAATTACCCGCAATGATGCACATCGTTTAATTGAAGAAATGATGCTCGCAGCTAACGTTGCAACAGCAGAATGGCTAGAAAAACACGAAATGCCCGCGTTGTATCGTAATCATGAAGGTCCTACCCCTGACAAACTCAAGGATTTACACAGCTTTTTAGGCGGTTTAGGGTTACGTTTAGGCGGAAAAGAAATTCCGACTGCATTAGATTACGCCAAACTCATGGAGAAAATAAAAGACCGTCCTGACGTGCGTCTCATTCAAACGGTTTTACTCCGTAGTTTACGCATGGCGGTTTATAGCCCTGAAAATAAAGGGCATTTTGGCTTAGCTTATACGGGTTATACCCATTTTACCTCGCCAATTCGCCGTTATCCTGATTTACTAGTCCACCGTGCGTTAAAACACCTCATTAAAAAACAAGACCCGAAAAAATTCTTCTATAATCAAGGTGAATTAGAACGATTAGGCGAAGTTTGCTCAATGACAGAACGGCGTGCTGATGAAGCTACCCGCGATGTTGTCAGTTGGCTAAAATGCGAATATATGCGTAACAAAGTCGGCGACAACTATGAAGGTCTAGTAACAGCCGTTACATCGTTTGGCTTATTCGTTGAACTAGAAGGTGTTTATGTAGAAGGA
The DNA here is from genome assembly GCF_001305575.3 of Beggiatoa leptomitoformis. Taxonomy (NCBI): domain Bacteria; kingdom Pseudomonadati; phylum Pseudomonadota; class Gammaproteobacteria; order Thiotrichales; family Thiotrichaceae; genus Beggiatoa; species Beggiatoa leptomitoformis. Next base: position 3,267,070 of record NZ_CP012373.2, on the reverse strand, counting down.
TTGGTTCATGTAACCGCATTACGTAATGATTATTATCATTATGACCCCGCTGGGCAATGCCTGCGTGGCGAACGGACAGGCACAATATATCGTCTCTCTGACCGCTTAAAAGTAAAAGTCATGCGTGTTGACTTAGGCGACAGAAAAATTGATTTCGAATTAGCCAATTAAACCCGCGTCAAGATTGACAATCTATCAAAGATTGTCAATCTAAGAACCAAATATCAACTTATTTAATCACACCACACGCCATTCGCGCACCACCACCACCCAATGCGGCGGGATTATCCGAAAAATTATCCCCACCCACATGCACCATCAAAGAACGACCTTTTAAATCAGCCACTTTTAAACGCGGAGCCAATAAAGGCGTTGTTGCTGTTCCGTCTTTACCAACAATCAAAGAAGGTAAATCACCTAAATGCCCTGTTTTATCATAAGGTCCCATGTGTTTACCTGTTTTCTCAGGGTCAAAATGTCCGCCCGCGCCCAAACCTGCCACGGGTTTCCCTTCCTTCTCACCTGCATTACAATCAGGTTTTTCATGCACATGAAAACCATGTACGCCAGCGGTTAAATTCTTTAAATTCGGCGTGAGTAATAAACCATATTCGCTGTCAGTCGCGGTAATCGTCCCGACATCCTCACCAATCCCTGTTTCAGAGATTAAATTCATCGTGATACTTGTGCCTTCCGCAGCATAAGCTGCGGCACCTACACATAAACCTGCTAATATCAACGCACTTTGTAATGATTTCTGCATCATAATTTCCTTAAATGTTCTTTTTTAGTAAAAACGTAGCTAATTTCATGACATAGGAGATTAGGAAAATACTTTTTCAACCCATAAAACCGACCAACTGGATAAATATTCACTAATGTTAATCCTGATAGTTCTGCAACCATTTTGACATGTTTTATATCAAAGTAATGCAAATGCGCACTATCCCACATGCGTCGTTCAAACCAGTATTTATCCCCTGTAAAAGGCATTTTTCCCATAAGCAAATCTAATCGGCAACGCATCGAAGTAATGTTAGGTAAGTTTATGAAAAGGTAACCGTTTGGTTTACAAATCCGTGCTATCTCCTTAAAAGAATGAAAGGGATCAAACAGATGTTCAAGTATCATCATACCAATAACAACATCAAACTGATTATCTGAAAACGGAAAGTCTTCATTAAGATCAGCATCTTTATAAGTTAAGTCAACAGTAGGAAATCCTTGCATGATAGTGCTGGCAGCAACATCAACGGCGGTATATTCCTTAAATAAAGAAGACAAAGCCATTGCAAAACTGACATAACCAAATCCTAATTCCACAGCATTTAACTCTTTTAACGCAGTTAATGTGTCGAAAATACAAAAATATCTGTGCCCTTTAGTACTCATTTCCTGAGTAAATTTTGCCTGTTCAGAACAACTTAAGTTCTTTTGAACACTCGCTATCTTTACATGAGCATCTGTATAAAAATCTTTCATAAAATTAATAACTCGCTTTGTTAATCTGTTTTTATCAAGTCAGGCATGAAATATTCAAGAAAATATAGCTCAGCCATCAATAAATCTTGCTTTCATAGCCAGATTACCTACCTTTTTATTTCAAATAGGTAATTTAGTGATAAATTTATTTAATCTTTAACCTTAAAGCAATAGGCAACATCCTTCTTAAAGTATTATCTTTTAAAATGAAATGATGCTTAATAACCCCTGCAATATGTAGAAAAAATAAGCCATAAAACACATAAGAACCGTACACATGTACCATTAACGCAATGGATTCGCCTAACTCGCTACGCTTTGGGGATTTAGGCAATAAACTAAGACCAAAAAAATCCACTTTATAACCGCCCGCATAGGAATCAATAATGCCCGAAATTGGCATAATCAACATAATGCCGTATAAACCAATATGCACCGCATGGGCTAAAAATTTTTCATACGCTTTTAAAGTCTCAGGCAATAAAGGGACAGGATTGGTAAACCGCCAAAAAATCCGCAAAATTACTAATAAAGCCAATGTCAGCCCAAAAGACTTATGCAAACTGTACAACTGCCATTTTTCGTTGCTATCTTCCATATCCGTCATGGTTAAGCCTAAAACCACTAAAATCAGAAATAACAACGCAATCGCCCAGTGAAAAAACATCGCTACACTACCATAACGCTCATCAGTATTGTATAAAGGTATCATGATGTTTCCTTTAGTTATCTAGTCACTTTAGCCATTAAAAATGTAACGCAGGCAATTTTTAAAACGGCAATTTTAACCCGCTATCAATCGCCATAAATTGTCGACGAAAATCTGCCTGAATTTTCTCCAAAGCTTCCTGTGTATCCGCCTCAAAACGAATAACTAAACAAGGCGTTGTATTTGAAGAGCGGACTAAACCCCAACCATCTTTAAAATCCGCACGCACGCCATCTATGGTCGATACTTCTGCACCTTCAAACTGGAAAGTGCTACTCACTTTTTCCATCAATTGGAAATGTTCGCCATAATGCGCCAACTCTAATTTTAGCTCTGGTGTACTTACCGCATTAGGTAACGCGCTTAAAACTTCTGTCGGTGTGCGTGGGTCGCTTGCCAAAATCTCCAATAAACGCGCTGCGGTATAAATCGCATCATCAAAACCATACCAACGCTCTTTAAAGAAAATATGTCCGCTCATTTCTCCCGCGAGTGGTGAACCCGTTTCTTTTAACTTAGATTTAATTAAAGAATGTCCTGTTTTCCACATCACAGGTTCGCCCCCATGTTCCCGAATCACACGGCTTAAATGACGGCTACATTTCACATCATAAATAATTTTAGCCCCTTGATTACGTTTTAAAACATCCATAGCATACAGCATCATTTGACGGTCGGGGAACACAATTTGCCCGTTGACATCTACCACACCTAAGCGGTCTGCATCGCCATCAAATGCTAACCCAATATCCGCTTGATGGGTTTTCACTGCCTTGATTAAATCCTGTAAATTTTCGGGTAAGCTCGGGTCAGGATGATGATTCGGAAAATTACCATCAATTTCACAGAATAATTCAATCACTTCACAACCTAAAGCGCGTAATAATTTTGGCGCGATTTCACCCGCAACCCCGTTCCCACTGTCAACGACAACTTTAAACGGTCGCTTTAACGTCACGTCATTAACAATACGTTGAATATAAATATCTTCAATTGCAAACTGAGAAATTGAGCCTTGTGCTTGCTGAATAAAATCGCCATTTTCAACCCGTTCACGTAAGCTTTGAATACTCCCGCCTGACAAAGTTTCTCCGTCCAACATGATTTTTAAACCATTGTATTCAGGTGGATTATGGCTACCTGTGACCATAACACCTGTGCCTGTTTGTAAATGATACGTGGTGAAATATAAAACAGGTGTCGGAACACGTCCGACGTTAATCACATCGCGCCCCGTGCTGATAATCCCTTGTGCGAGTGCGTTTTGCAGTTGTTCGCCTGATAAACGCCCATCGCGGGCAATCACGACTTGTTTGATGCCTTTTTGCGCGGCTTCTGTGCCGATGGCTTTACCAATTTTTTCTACTAATTCAATGGTTAAATCGTCACCGACAATACCACGCACATCATAGGCACGGAAAACTGACATAGTTATAGTTCCTCGTTTTTTGATTGTTTATTGAAGAGTAAAGCCTATTCTGGCTTATGTTTTCGGTATTGTGACAGGAAATAAAGCATTATCAAATAAGTGGGGCTTCTTGTATTTTATCGGTTTTTTTGTTGTATTCGGTTTTTAGTCATTGGATAATCAGCATAATTTTTATGAAGATTTGTAATAATAGTTGAGTAGTATTTTTCCTAGTATAATGAGCTTAATTTCTACATTTCAGAACTCAAAACAGAGCCATGAAACTATAATTTTTTGTGCAGGTAATTTTTATGTTACATTCTTTAAAAATAAAGAATTTTAGACTACTTCAAAATTTCCAAGTTGATAAACTTGGACACGTTAATTTAATTGTGGGTAAAAATAACTCTGGAAAAAGTACGGTTCTCGAAGCATTACAAATATTTGCTGGCAATGCTAATTCACTATTACTACAAGAAATTGCTGCTAGCCATGATGAGAAGTTTAGAATAGAAGAAGATAGCATTAATGCTAATACAATATTTCCATTTGAAGATTTTTTTACAGGCAGACAATTTCCAAAAGACGATACTACAAAAATAGAAATTGGAGAGATTAATGCTAATTCTTCCCAGTTATTACAAATTCAACATATATTTGTTGTGGAAGAAGAAACTACGATTACCGAGAGTCTAGCAGGATCAGTCACCAAAGTGGAACGTCGTGTAGTGTCTCCATCTGAATTTGAAAAAATAGAAAATGAACCTATCAGACCTGCTTTGCTCGTCACAAAGGAGGAGAAGACAACCATCATCAGTCTTGATAACCGTAATCGTTATAATAGGCTAATGTCCCGTGACAATTACAGTATTCCTTGTAGCACTATTCCGACACAATTTCTGTCAATCGACGAACTTGCTGATGAGTGGGATAAAATTGTATTTCGCCAAGAAGAAGAGGATATTGTTATCAAGGCAATGCAAATTATCGAACCTGATTTTCAAAATATTACTTTCGTCAATGATGATGAATTTAGATCAGTTACAGGGCGTAAAATTTCTAAACGTTTACCTAAAGTTAAAATGTCAGGTTTGTCACGCCCAGTTTCTCTTAATAGCTTAGGAGATGGCATGTTAAGAGTATTTCAGTTGGTTTTAAAAACTTTCCCTGCTAAAGGCGGATTTTTATTAATAGATGAGTTTGAGAATGGGCTTCATTATAGTGTTCAAGAAAAAATCTGGACACTTTTGTTTACGTTATCAGAAAAATTAAATATACAAATTTTTGCGACAACACATAGTTGGGATTGTATTGAGAGTTTTTCAAAAGTAGCGAGAGAACAGAAAGATATAGAAGGGGTTCTCTTTCGTGTTGGTAAAAGTGTTCGACAAAGTAATCATGGTCAAATTATTGCGACTGTTTTTAACGAGGAACAACTTTATAGCATCACTCAATCAGATGTTGAGGTTCGTTGATGTATCAAGAGAATTTGTTGCTAGTTGAAGGTGATACTGATAAAGGCTTTTTTAGTCGCTTGTGTGAAACCCTTAATCTATCTCTCAAGGTGACAGTTGCTCCGCCTCGAGATTTAGGGGGTCGCTATAACACTAAACAAGGCGTACTAAAGCACTTACCTACATTATTACATCAACTTAATGATGGGAGTATTCACCATTTAGCTATAGTTGTAGATGCTGATTATGTTGAACATCATGGACTTGGTGCAACAAAAACACTTGAACAAATTAAAGAAATTATGAGTCCTTTTGGCTTCGAATTACGAGACAATACAAGCTATTTAAATGGACTTAGTTTTAAACATTCTGATGGATTATCCGACTTTGGTGTATGGATTATGCCAGACAATAAAAAAGATGGGATGTTCGAAGATTGGATTAAGTCATGTATCGTTAAAGACGAACAAGCATTGTTTTGTCACGTAGAAAAAACTGTAGCTGATTTAGAACAACATCATTTTAAAAAATTTAAGGATATTCATACAACAAAAATTGAAGTTGCTACATGGTTAGCATGGCAAGATTTACCTAAATACCACGTTGATTGTGTTCTAGACCAAAAATCCCCTCTTATAGATAAAGATGCTGATTCATATAAATATTTAGTCAATTGGTTAAAAAAGATTTATACGAATAAATAATAATCTTTTTTCTCCTCAATTGCTAAAATCTACGCTACATCACAAAAAAACTTATTTTTTAAGCAATTTGCGCAACAACTTCAGCAGTTTTATGAACTGACTTTGCGCGAATCTCCGCACTGGAATCACTATTATATTCCTGTAATAAAACAATGGCTCACGGCGACTAAAGATAAACAGCAAGAATTAGCCGAGCAAATGCGCCAGCTTGAGCCGATTACGCCTAATGTTTATTTAGCGGGTAATCCTCTCTCTCCACATAAAAATCAGACAGTTTTCTTCGGGCGCGAAGATTTACGCGATACGATTACAACTAAATTACTCACTGCACAAGAATTGCCCTTTTTTCTGATTCGGGGACAACGGCGCGTCGGAAAAACCAGTTTATTAAACTTTTTGCCCGATTTACTGGGCAGTCGGTTTTTGGTGATTACGCAAGATTTACAACTGTAGAAAGTTGGCTTGCTAATTTATATCAGCAGTTTAATGAAAAAATGCACCTGACAACGGCGAAAGCGTGGCAACCAACAGGCGACTGGTTAGACGATTGGGCAACGTTAGAAACCCATTTATTTCGTGAAAGCGAACACCAAGCGAAAAAAATCATTTTCGCGCTGGATGAATATGAAATGTTGCATACTGATATTTTTCGCAAATCCCCAGATACTGGCGGGCGATTATTAGCCGCTATACGGAGTTTTTTACAACGACAAAACCGTATTGTTTTTTTATTGATTGGTTCGGCTTATTTAGATGAGTTAGAGAATCCACGCTGGAGCGATTATTTTGTCCAAGCGCAAACGCTAACAGTAGATTATTTAAGTGAAACAGACAGTAAACGCTTACTTACTGAACCAGTTAAAAACTTACAATATCCTGCCGAAGTAGTGCAAAAAATTTATGATTTAACGCAAGGACATCCGCATTTATTACAGCTCATTTGTCAAAATTTAGTTGATTATGCAAATCGTGATAATCGTCGCCAAATGACACAAACAGATTTAGATAAGGCGGTAGAAATTGCCTTAGATTCTGGTGTAATGCCTCAATCAGTCTTTTGGACGCAATTTTGTGAGCAAGAAACCTGTCGCGAAACCGTGCGCCAACTTATTAACCAAGAACCGCCCAGTCATCGCGAGGCGTTACGCCGTTTAAAGCGTCATGCGTATATCGTGCAAGATAATGATAAACACTGGAAAATGCGCGTCCCTTTATTTGCTGAATGGGTACGATTGCATGATATTGATTTATAATAATGGTGTTATTATTCATCATAATTTTATGGCTTATGTGTTGTCTTTTTTTAAAGACTTAACGTTACCTATATTTTCCAACAATAACTTTAATTATGGTAAAAACCATAACAATATCTGATAAATTTCAAGCTGAAACCGCACTAGATGATGGCGAGTTGACGATGGAAGAATTGGAAAGAATGGCGGGGGAGTAGATACATTGCCTGCTGCTAATTTGCCCATTAGTGATGCTTTTCGTAACGATTTGTTTATTGGTGATGTAAAAATTCAGGTGAATATTGATTCTTCCTAATATATCAATGAGCAGGAGTAATTCAGGTGTTTTATTTTGTTTTTTAATTAAATTACAATATCTTACGTCGTAAATCATGACATTATTTTAATATATCATCATATAGGTATCTATGGGGTATAGCGTATCGGATTTATTTGCCCTTTTCTTATTTTCCCTGATTCTTCGCCGAAATCCATTGAATGCCTGTAGCATGTGTTAGAAAATGGCAGGGTTATATTTTCTATTCCCTATTTCTATCGAGTCACTTGCCTAAACGGTCGAGGAATGTCATGTATCAAACTTTAATTACGCCTGCGCAGTTAATTGCGCATTTAGATGACCCGAATTGGGTTATTTTCGATTGTCGTTTTGCCATGACCCAGCCTGAGTTAGGACATCAACAGTATTTGTCTGCACATATTCCTCATGCGCGTTATGCCGATTTGGATAAAGACCTTGCTTCGGCAAAATCGTCAGATACAGGACGGCATCCTTTACCTACACCGCATACGTTGGCGCATAAGTTGAGTTTGTGGGGGGTGGATAAAAATACGCAGGTAATTATTTATGATGATAGTGCGGGGAGTATTGCTGTTCGGATGTGGTGGTTATTGCGTTGGTTAGGTCATTCTTCTGTCGCGGTGTTAAACGGTGGGTTTCCGCGTTGGCAAAAAGAGGGGTTGCCTGTGAGTCATACACCAAGCCATCCTACAGTAAAAGAATTTATTGCGCAGCCTGATGATAGTTTATGGGTAACAACGCATGTATTAGAAGAGCATTTAAAAACAAAAGCGTGGTTGTTAATTGATGCGCGCGCGCCTGAACGGTTTCGCGGGGAGCAAGAGCCGTTAGACCCTGTTGCGGGTCATATTCCAAGTGCGATTAATTTGCCGTTTTCGGGTAATTTGGATGTTGAGGGGAATTTTTTATCTGCGGATTTGTTGCATCAGCGGTTTGCGCATTTGAATGGTCATCCAAATATTAAACCTGATCATATTATTCATTCTTGTGGTTCTGGGGTGACAGCGTGTCATAATTTATTGGCAATGGAGGCGGCTGGTTTGCAGGGTTCAAAGTTGTATGCAGGTTCTTGGAGCGAATGGATTACGGATAGTCAACGTCCGATTGCAAAAGGTGAATAAGTTGTTTTTGTACGTTATTTTTTAAAACCAAAGGGGATTTATTGTAAATGTCTGAAAAAATTATATTTAAAACAGGGGAAGCCACCGTTTTTGCGTCTAATGAGCAGGGGACAGACGCAATGCCAGAAATTATTATTGGGGATGTAAATGGTCCTGTTGGTTATGCGTTTGCGAATTTGATGGGGCAGACGGAAGGTCATACGCGGATGTTTGTGATTCGGGCGTGTAATCAGCAAATTCGTCCTGCGGCGTTAATAGTGCCTAAAGTAACGATGAAAAGTATGGATTATGTGAATCTGTACGGTGGCGTTGTACAAGCGGCAACGGCTGATGCGATTTTAGATTGTGTGATTGAGGGCGTTATCCCGCGTGATCAAGTGAATAATCTTTGTATGATTATTATGGTTTGGATTGATCCTGCGTGTGTCAAAAATCCTGATGAGAAAGATTTGTATCGCACCAATTATGAGGCAACTAAGCTTGCAATTGCGCGGGCGTTAAAAGATGAGCCTGACATCGATACGTTGATTGCTAATCGGCATAAGATTAAGCATGAGATGTATGACCCTGATGTAAAATAAATTTTAAACTCGCATGGTGTATTACAATAGGTATGTAGTACACCATGATTTTTGTGTCAGTCATGTTTATTCAGCTATTTGATTGAAAAAAAGCCGTGTCATGTCGTGTTTTTATTTTACATTGTGTTGTTTTTGACTAGCGATTTCTGGTTGTTGGACTTAGAATAAAATTTATTTCCATTCACTATTAAACTCAAATGCCTACCACTCAGTATGAATGCTGTCCCTAATATAGATACTACCCTGCCCACCCTCCCCTCATTGACAGACAACAGTCGGCAGTGGGTAACAATTCCTTTAAGTCAAAGCTCAACACTAACGAATATTATTGATTTACATAAACAACTTCAGCAGAACGTTGGGCGGAGAGTGCAATTATATGGTGCTGAGGTAGAGCGCATTGATACGGCAACTTTGCAATTATTACTGGCGTTTATCTCGCAAGCAACCGTCACTATAGGCTGGCAATCACCTTCTTCCGTTATCTGTGAGGCAGCAATGTTGTTAGATTTATCTGCACAATTGAATTTACCTAAGCTATGAAAAACGGGAGAAGAGGGTGATGGAACGAGAGTTCCGTTTTACTCGGCAAGATTTTGACTTGTTGCGCGAATTGGTAAATGAAGAAACAGGGATTAGTTTGTCCGATCATAAGCAGGAAATGCTTTATAGTCGCCTGTCTCGTCGCTTGCGGGTGTTAAAAATTGATAGTTTTACGAGTTATTACAATTTATTGCGTGCGGGAAATACGGAGGAGTTGATTCATTTTGTCAATGCAGTGACAACTAATTTAACTGCTTTTTTTCGCGAGCCATATCATTTTGAGTATTTGGCAAAAAATGTCTTACCCGATTTGCGCATAAAAAATTTGGCAACACGTCGTATTCGTATCTGGTCAGCAGGTTGTGCTAGTGGTGAAGAAGCGTATTCAATTGCGATGGTTGTTAAAGAAACCATGCCACAAGGATGGGATGTCAAAATTCTGGCGACCGATTTAGATTCTAATGTGTTGCAGAAGGCTGATAAGGGTATTTATGAGGAAGATCGTTTAAACGGTTTATCACCCGAGCGATTGCGTCGTTGGTTTAAAAAAGGGGTTGGTAGTTATGCGGGGCGGGTGATTGTTGTGCCTGAATTGAAAGAGATGATTCTTTTTAAACAACTTAACTTGATGGATAGCTGGCCTATACATGGTCCTTTCGATTTGATTTTTTGTCGAAATGTGGTGATTTATTTTAATAAAGAAACACAGAAGGTGTTATTTAGTCGTTTTGCGGATGTTTTGGGTGCAGATCGATATTTATTTATCGGACACTCTGAGAATTTATTTCAGTTAAGCCAACGTTTTCGTTTATTACAAAGAACAATGTATATTAGGACATGCTGAAACAATAATATTTTTTGGTTAAATATGTTTGATTACCAGCCATTTTCCATTTCATCGTTGTCATTTTGCATGTGACCTTTTTAAATTAAATAATGCCACCAGAACCATCACGCACATTACCAGGTTATGAGCATATAAAACGCTATTGGGATTATCACACAAATGCGCACATTGCCAAGATATTACCTGGAGAATCTTATGTTACTCGTCATGATGAAATTATCACGACAGTGGTAGGGTCTTGTGTGTCTGCATGTGTTCGTGATGCCGTTAATAAAATTGGAGGAATGAATCATTTTATGCTCCCTGTGCAGCAAATGGATGTCTCTCCTTGGGATACAACACATGTGAGTGCGGCGATGCGTTATGGTAATTATGCAATGGAGCATGTGGTAAATGAGATTCTTAAATATGGTGGTAAACGACAATATTTAGAAGTTAAGTTATTTGGGGGGGGACAAATTATGAAAAATATGGCGAATATTGGACAACAAAACATTGATTTTGTGAGAAATTATATTAAATTAGAAGGCTTAAAATTAGTAGCAGAAGATTTGGGCGATATTTATCCACGAAAAATTATGTTTTATCCCTTAACAGGGTTGGTACGGATTAAAAAATTACGTGCAATGGAACAGGCTATTTTAGAAAGAGAAAAGGTGTATCAGTCAGATTTACAAAAACAGCCCGTTGGTGGGGATGTGGATTTATTTTAAGAAAAATAATGAGGCAGACAAGTGGATAAAATACGGGTTCTTGTGGTCGACGATTCTGCATTAATTCGGCAGATGTTGAGCAAAATTATTAATGCGACACCTGATTTAGAAGTTGTCGGCACCGCTAGTGACCCTTATATTGCTAAACGTAAGATTAAAGAGTTAAATCCAGATGTTTTAACATTAGATGTTGAAATGCCACGGATGGATGGGCTGGCTTTTTTACGTAATTTAATGCGGTTGCATCCTATGCCTGTGGTTATGGTTTCTGCATTAACAGAAAAAGGGGCAGAAACTACTTTGCAAGCATTGGAATATGGTGCTATCGACTATGTTTCTAAACCACAAATTGATATTGCGGATACCTTTTATGAATATGCGCAAGAAATCAACGGTAAAATTCGCATGGCGGCAGAAGCCAAAGTAAAGCCGATGGTGGATTATAAAAAAATCGCGCTTGCGTCACAGCCATTAAAAGTATTGCCTAAATTCTCTGCGGATATTATTTTAGAAAATACAATTAGTAAATTCCCCCGCCATTTTAAAACCACAGAAAAAATTGTAGCGATTGGCGCGTCGACAGGGGGGACAGAGGCGATTAAAGTATTGCTTTCTACGATGCCTGCGAATGCACCCGGTATTGTGATTAGTCAACATATTCCTGCTGTATTCAGCACTTCATTTACGCATAGAATGAACCAGATTTCTGTGATGCAAGTCTTAGAGGCGAAAGATGGGGACGTTATTTTACCGGGACATGTTTATATTGCACCGGGAAGTAGTCATCATTTGCTGGTTGTCAGGGATGGCGCGCGCTATGTTTGTCATTTAGATGATGGGCAACCTGTCAATCGTCATCGTCCTTCTGTTGATGTGTTATTTCGTTCTATCGCGCAAAATGTTGGACCTAATGCAATCGGTATAATCCTAACGGGAATGGGAGATGATGGCGCAAGGGGAATGAAAGAAATGCACGACGCAGGCGCGCTTACCATTGCTCAGGATAGGGAAACGAGTGTGGTGTGGGGAATGCCGGGAGAGGCGGTTAATTGGGGAGGGGTTGATTTTATTTTACCTTTATCAAGCATTACGGGTAAAGTTTTATCCCTTTGTGAACATCCCGTTAGACTAATGCAACAATAATTGCTTTACCGTGTGCCAAAAACGTTTTATACCACGCAGCGGGCTTGTTATGCGCCACGAGGTGCTGTGATAAAGCGATTGTAGCTCAACGGTTAGTTCTTCAATATATTTGGTTTGTTCTATAAGTTGCTGTGCCATCTGTAACATTTGTTCTGTTTGACGACTCCCGCCGAATTGAGATAGCGTATTTTCCCGCCACCGCGCTGTTGATAACGCATAATAACCTTCAGCCGCAATGACTGTTGCGGGTAACGTGTAGCTACGATACACATTTAAACCTTGTAAGTGTCGCCCATAATCTTGTATAGATAATTGTGATGAAAAGCAATTAGTTGCTTGTTGTTTGCGCAATAAATATGGTGTAATGTCCAACAAACAATTGGGCTGTAAAGGAACACCAATTTCATACATCACATAAGTTAGCGCCACCTGTTTTAACAAGGCTAAGGCTAATTGTGCGCAGGCATAATGGTCTGGATGAATTTCGGCAAGAGATGGCGCGTAAACACGTTGAATATGATGTGTTTCAATAAATAATTGTAATTTTTTTACCAGTGTTGGTTCACATTGTAGATAACGGTCTGGAATTCCCCAAAAAAGTGGCTCACCATATCCTAAAATATTGGCAGCCGCACGACTTTCGGTTTGACGGGTTTGGATGTAGTGCAACTTTGCCGTTTCATCAACATGCTGAGTTGCAGCACTGCCATCAGTCAAAATAATCACCCACACCTTATCCCCTTGTGCAACATGTTGCATGATTGCACCACCGCAGCCAAAAACCTCATCATCAGGATGCGGCGCAAGCACCAAAACAGTGCCAGATGGTAAAATTTGGGTCGCTTGATAAGGGATAAATAAAGATTCCATCACAACACTTCCATAGAAGCTAATAACGTTTGTACCTGCTCCCAAATATATTGAGGAGCTAGTTTTGCATAACAGGCAGGAAACACAGGCGTTTTTCCTGTATAAGTACACTGTTTATGTAAGCAAGGGGAACAAGCAAATGCAGTTTGGAGTTGAACTTGGTGTAATCCCATTGTGCCCGTCCATGCAGGACGGGTTGCACCATAGAGCGTGATAGCAGGCACGCCCAATGCGGCGGCAAGGTGTGCAAGTCCTGTATCCACACCAATAACAATATCCGCTTGCAACAATTCTTTTGCCATATCAGTTAACGAGCCTTGTGGAATAAGATGAATATGTTCAGTATCACCCGCTTGAATTTTTTCGGCTGTATTTTGTTCACGGGCATTGCCATAAGGTAATCTGACTTGAAACCCCGCTTGTATTGCCAACCCAGCTAACGTAAACCAGTAAGATTCAGGATATTGTTTACTTGCCCATGTTGTACCATGTAAAAAAATGATGGTTGGGGCAGCTTTAGCCAGTTTGAACGGTTGGAAATAGGTAGCAATGCCATAATCAGGTGCTGTAGTGGGGAGAGGATAACCCAATACAGCGGCAAATAATTGGCGCAATCGCATGATAGCATGTTGATTAAAATTGACTTTATATCGTCGCTGATAACATAAACTGGCGAGTGGCTCACGCGCAGATGACCAGCTCAAACCCGCCCGTGTTCCAACCGCCTGCAAACTCAAAAAAGCACTTTTTAATAAACCTTGTGCATCAATAATACAATCATAATGACGTTGTTGCAGACTGTCTTTAAAATATCGCCATTGACCGCTGTGCAAAGTTTGCTTAATGTTTTTACGCCAACGGCGCATTGCTGAGGGGATGACCTGCTCAACGGCAGGATGCCATGTTGGAATTTCCTTAAAAGCCTCTTCTACAACCCAATCACACCGCAAAGTTGGTATATGTGTATAGGCATCTTGAAGTGCGGGTAAAGTATGAATAACATCACCTAAAGAAGATGTTTTAACCAATAAAATGTGCATAACGGGCGTATTTATAAAACGCAGTATCTATCTGCTAATCGGTTAATATTACAATAATCTACGCAAAAAATGATTAAAAATTATGCCACCGATTAAACATAAACAATATAAACACGTATATATCACCCTCCCAAGTGATGAAATAGAAAAACTTAAAACACAGTTGTTTCCTGTAAAAAAATATAGTACCATTCGACTTTCATCTAGGGGCTGTTAGCTCAGCTGGTAGAGCAGCTGACTCTTAATCAGCGGGTCGTAGGTTCGAAACCTACACAGCCCACCAGAATTTATCGCCCAGCCTCTCGCTGGGTTTTGTTTTTCCAGTATTATTGGTATGGTTGCTTAATAACAACGCTTTTTCATATAGAAAAGCTGTGTATTCCTACCAAGATACGACATGCGACTTATCCTTTTTAGGAAAGTCCTCCTGCCTTAAAAGTTTGCCTGACGACATAGCGATGTCGCACTGTGCAATATTCAGGTGTACAGAGAGCGACTGTATTGCTATTGTTAATTTACTAATGTCTTAATTTATGCGAAAGTGGCGAAACTGGTAGACGCGCTGGATTTAGGTTCCAGTAGGGTAACCTGTGAGAGTTCGAGTCTCTCCTTTCGCATACCCCTTCTTCTCTACACGATTCCAACAAGAGGTTACGATACAACATGCAAGTGTCAGTAGAAACTACCAGTACGTTAGAACGCCGTTTGACCATTGGAGTTCCTAAAGAGCGGATTGAACAAAAGATTCAAAGCCGTTTGAAAGAACTGGCTCGTACTGCAAAGGTGAATGGTTTCCGTCCAGGTAAGATTCCCTTGCGTGTCGTTGAACAAAAGTTTGGTGGTCAAGTCCGTCAAGAAGTTATTGGTGAATTGATCGAAACTAGCTTTAAAGAAGCGTTAGAACAAGAAAAATTGCACCCTGTTGGACAACCCAAAATTGATTTGCAAAGCGGTCTAACCGACTTAACGCAAGACTTAGCATATACTGCTGACTTTGAAGTATTCCCTGAAATTACATCCGTCAATATTGATGGCTTGAACATAGAAAAACCTATTGTTGAAGTCACCCAAGCAGATATAGACAACATGCTTGAAAAATTGCGTAAGCAACGGCAAGGATGGGAAAATATTGATAGTCCAGCCGAAAATGATGCACAAATTACCGTTGATTTTGTGGGTACGGTAGATGGCAATGCTTTCCAAGGCAATGAAGCTAAAGGATTACATATTGTTTTAGGGGATGAACGCACCAATAATATTCTTCCTGGTTTCAGCGAAGCAATGATTGGCGTTCGTAAAGGGGATACACGCGAAGTCGATATAACCTTTCCAGCAGAACACACCAATAGCGAAATTGCAGGTAAAACAGTCCATTTTATCGTGCAAATCCTTGAAGTTGCTAAAGCCAAGTTACCTGAAATTAACGACGAATTTATCAAATCACTGGGCATTGCAACAGGCGAGTTAGATGCGCTGTACAAAGAAGTGCGTGACAATATGGAGCGCGAACTGAAATTTGCGGTTACTGCAAGAGTAAAACAACAAATTTTAGAAATTTTGTTACAAAACAACCCTGTTGATGTACCAAAAGCCATGATTGCTCAAGAAACGCAACGCATGGTACAAAACATGCTTGAAGAGCTACAGAAATCAGGAATGAATAGTATTCAACCTGAGGCCGCTATGTTTGAAGAACGCGCTGCTCGTCGTGTCCGTTTGGGCATGTTGATGTCTGAGCTTGTACGGATGAATGATATTCATGTACGTGCCGACAAAGTGCGGGAAATGATTGAAACCGTTGCCTCTACCTATGAAGAACCTGAAGTCGTGGTCAAATGGTATTATGCTGAACCCGAACGCTTAGGACAGGTAGAATCCGCTGTTTTAGAAGAACAAATCGTTGATTGGTTAGTTGAAAGAGCGCAAGTGACAGAAAAATCCATGTCATTTGATGCAGTGATGGAACAACACGAAAACAAGTAGGCGGCACGTGATGAAAGACCGGTTAATAACTGATATTCAAGCGGCAGGGAATTTAGTTCCCATCGTTGTCGAACAAACAGCACGAGGCGAAAGATCATACGATATCTATTCTCGCCTCCTGAAAGAGCGCGTGATTTTCCTTGTAGGACAGGTTGAAGACTACATGGCAAATCTGATTGTTGCGCAACTGTTGTTTTTAGAATCTGAAAATCCTGACAAAGATATCCATTTATATATCAACTCACCTGGTGGGTCTGTAACTGCGGGTATGTCTATTTATGACACCATCCAATTTATTAAGCCTAATGTGAGTACCCTATGTATTGGACAAGCAGCGAGTATGGGATCATTACTGCTCGCTAGTGGTGCGCCTGGTAAGCGTTTTTGTTTACCACACTCTCGCGTTATGATTCACCAACCCCTAGGTGGTTTCCAAGGGCAAGCAACCGATATTGATATTCATGCGCGTGAAATCTTGAAAGTCCGTGACCGTTTGAATAATATCCTTGCTAAGCATACAGGTCAGCCATTAGAAAACATTGCCCGCGACACCGACCGAGATAATTTTATGTCTGGTGAAGAAGCAGTAAAATATGGCTTGATTGATGCCGTATTAACAACGCGACAAGCCCTTGCCGCTCCTAAAGCCTGATTGTATTTCAAGAGGCATTGCTATATATGCCGTTTTATGCAGTCCCTAATTGAGGTGACTCACAATGAGTGATGATAGAAAAGCCAAACATGGCAGTGATGACCGCTTACTCTATTGTTCTTTTTGTGGTAAGAGTCAGCATGAAGTCCGCAAACTGATTGCAGGACCTTCCGTCTTTATTTGTGATGAATGCGTTGAACTTTGCAACGATATTATTCGCGAAGAAGTTCAAGAGAACGCTGATGCGAATGCTCGTCACAAGCTCCCAACGCCACATGAGATTCATCAACATTTAGATGAATATGTGATTGGACAAGAACACGCCAAAAAAGTTTTATCGGTAGCTGTCTATAATCACTACAAACGGATTGAAACCCAGCTGAACAAGAAAAATGAAGTAGAAATTGCTAAAAGCAATATTTTACTCATTGGACCTACAGGTTCAGGCAAAACGCTCCTAGCGGAAACACTAGCACGCCTTCTGAATGTCCCTTTTACAATGGCCGATGCAACTACACTTACCGAAGCAGGCTATGTTGGTGAAGACGTAGAAAACATCATTCAAAAACTGTTGCAAAAATGTGATTATGATGTGGAGAAGGCACAAACGGGTATTATTTACATCGACGAAATCGATAAAATATCCCGTAAGTCTGACAATCCATCAATTACCCGTGACGTATCAGGCGAAGGCGTGCAACAGGCTCTGCTAAAACTGATAGAGGGTACGATTGCATCAGTTCCGCCACAAGGTGGACGCAAACATCCACAACAAGAGTTTTTACAGGTTGACACGACCAATATGCTCTTTATTTGTGGTGGTGCTTTTGCGGGTTTAGATAAAGTTATTCGCGCCCGTTCAGAAAAAGGTGGAATTGGATTTTCCGCAGAAGTACACAGTAATGATGATAAACGTAACATTACGGAACTCCTACATGGAGTTGAACCAGAAGATTTAATTAAATATGGTTTAATTCCAGAGTTTATCGGGCGTTTACCTATTATTACTACGCTAGAAGAACTCACCGAAGAACAACTGGTTCAGATTTTGATTGAGCCAAAAAATGCACTGACAAAACAATATATTAAATTATTTGAAATGGAAGGTGCTAAATTAGAGTTTCGCGATGAAGTTTTAAAAGCAATTTCACGTAAAGCACTAGCACGCAATACAGGCGCGCGCGGCTTACGTTCTATTTTAGAAAATATATTGTTAGAAACCATGTACGATTTACCATCCATGGAAAATGTGGCTAAAGTCATCGTAGATGAAACCGTTATTGAGGGCGAGTCAAAACCACTTATTTTATACAAGAATACAGAAAAGCAACGTGTTGCATCTGATTAGTGCAGTTTGGGTAAAGCCTTCTATGCCTAAATGTCTTGAATTGTCTATGACTAGCACTACTATCAAGAACAGTGGTTTTTACTGTTTTTCTTTGGTGCATTAATAGCACCTAAATGTAAGAGGATTTTTTATGGCATACGATGACAAAACCTCTGAAGTTATTGAGGACACACGTTTGGTTTTACCTGTCTTACCGCTACGGGATGTGGTTGTTTACCCTCACATGGTCATCCCCTTGTTTGTCGGACGGGCAAAATCCATTCATGCACTTGAACAAGCCATGACCACAGATAAACAAATTCTGTTAGTGGCACAAAAAAATGCAGCAGAAGACGAACCTAATATTGAAGATATTTACCGAATTGGTACGGTTTCCAATATATTACAACTGCTAAAATTGCCTGATGGCACGATTAAAGTATTAGTTGAAGGGGGACAACGGGCAAAGATTATCAATTTCTTGTCTGTAGATGATATGTTCTCCGCACAAGTAATGCCTTTAGCCTCTTCTGATGGGGAAGAGCGTGAAGTTGAAGTATTATCACGCTCTGTCACCTCACATTTTGACCAATACATCAAACTCAATAAAAAAGTTCCGCCAGAAATTCTCAGTTCCTTATCTAGTATTGAAGAACCCAGCCGTTTAGCAGATACCATTGCTGCGCACATGGCGATTAAAATCGAAGAAAAACAAAAGATTTTAGAAATCACCAGTATTCGTGACCGTTTAGAACACCTGATAGCCCTCATGGAATCCGAAATTGATTTACTGCAAATCGAGAAACGGATACGCAAGCGGGTAAAAGGACAAATGGAAAAAAGTCAGCGCGAATACTATTTGAATGAGCAAATGAAAGCCATTCAAAAAGAATTAGGTGAACTAGAAGAAGTTCCTAGCGAAATTGACGAATTGACCCGCAAAATTGAAGAAGCGGGTATGCCTAAAGAAGCGAAGGCAAAAGCCTACAGTGAATTGAATAAACTCAAGCTCATGTCGCCTATGTCGGCTGAAGCAACTGTCGTACGTAACTACATTGATGTGCTAGTAAATGTTCCTTGGCGCAAACGTTCCAAAATTAGCCGTGATATTGCGAAAGCGGAACAAGTTCTTGAAGCCGATCACTACGGTTTAGAAAAGGTCAAAGAACGCATATTAGAATATCTTGCTGTACAACAACGGGTTAATAAACTAAAAGGGCCTATTCTATGCCTCGTAGGGCCACCCGGTGTTGGTAAAACCTCATTGGGACAATCCATTGCCCGCGCAACGAATCGTAAGTTTATCCGTATGGCACTGGGTGGCGTACGTGATGAAGCGGAGATTCGTGGACATCGCCGTACTTATATAGGCTCAATGCCCGGTAAAATTATCCAAAACCTAGTCAAAGTGAGTACCCGTAACCCACTATTTTTACTTGATGAAGTGGATAAAATGGCGATGGATTTTCGCGGTGATCCTGCGTCCGCATTACTAGAAGTATTAGACCCCGAACAAAACCATACTTTTAACGACCATTATCTGGAAATTGACTACGACTTGTCAGATATTATGTTTGTTGCAACAGCAAACACAATGAATATCCCAGCCGCCTTACTTGACCGTATGGAAGTTATTCGTCTATCAGGTTACACCGAAGAAGAAAAGGTCAATATTGCGATTAACTATCTAGTTAGTAAGCAAATTAAAAGTAATGGTCTGAAAAAAGAAGAAATCAACATTAATGAAGCGGCAATTCGTGACATTGTTCGTTTTTATACGCGCGAAGCAGGTGTGCGCAATTTAGAACGTGAAATTGCTAAACTGTGCCGTAAAGTTGTCAAAGAAATTTTACTCAAACCCAGTTTGAAAAAAATCACGATTACCCCCCGTAATCTAGAAAAATACTTAGGTGTACAACGTTTCCGTTATGGGCGCGCCGAAGAGCAAGACCGTATCGGACAAGTGACAGGCTTAGCATGGACAGAAGTAGGTGGTGATTTACTCACGATTGAAACAGCCATGATGATTGGTAAGGGCAAACTGACTTACACGGGGCAACTCGGTGATGTCATGCAAGAATCCATTCAAGCTGCCATGAGTGTTGTTAGAAGTCGCGCCAGTTCTTTAGGAATTACCAGCGATTTCTACCAAAAATATGACTTACATATCCACGTCCCTGAAGGAGCAACCCCTAAAGACGGTCCGAGCGCGGGGATTAGCATGTGTACAGCCATCGCCTCTGTACTGACAAATATTCCTGTTCGGGCTGACGTAGCCATGACAGGTGAAATAACCTTACGGGGAGAAGTGTTGCCGATTGGGGGTTTAAAAGAAAAACTCTTAGCAGCGTTACGTGGCGGAATTCGGACAGTTATTATTCCTGACGAAAACAAACGAGATTTACAAGAAATACCTGATAACATTAAGAAAAGTCTCAGCATCCGTCCAGTAAAATGGATTGATGAAGTGTTAGAAATCGCTTTACAACATATGCCTACACCATTAGAAGCACGTGAAGAAGCGGTAGGAGAAGAACAAACAGTGGTAGATCAAGCCGCTAATGTTCAAAAAAAGCAGAGTGTACAGACACATTAACGTGATACAATGACGGCAGATTGCCAAAGCAGTCTGCCTGCTTTGTCTTAGGGCATGTTTATTGCCTATGTGTCTAGTTGAATGGTAAACTTAAGCATTTCTTGATTTTAACTTCTTAATCCACGTAAAACGGGGGAAAATAATGAACAAATCAGAACTCGTTCAGGCAGTCGCTGAATCAATTGACATTCCAAAAACTACTGCTGCTAAAGCTGTCGATGCGGTGTTAGATAGCATTAAAAAAGCTTTAACAGAAGATGATACGGTAACGTTAATTGGATTTGGTACTTTCACCGTGCGTGAACGTGCTGCACGTACTGGTCGTAACCCACGTACAGGCAAGCCATTAGATATTAAAGCGGCAAAAGTACCTGTTTTCAAACCAGGCAAGGCCCTGAAAGATTCTGTGAATTAATTTTTACAAAAAGACTTGTAGTTTTGCTTTTTTGTACTATAATATGTTCTTCATTGATTGGTTAGTGGGTGTTTAGCTCAGTTGGTAGAGCATCGCCCTTACAAGGCGGGGGTCGGGGGTTCAAGCCCCTCAACACCCACCAGTTAATAAAATAAGAAAAATAAAATTGTGTATAGATTTCTTGGAGTGGTAGTTCAGTTGGTTAGAATACCGGCCTGTCACGCCGGGGGTCGCGGGTTCGAGCCCCGTCCGCTCCGCCAATGATTTGTCAAAAGGTGCATACTATATGCACCTTTTTTTTTGGCTAATTTCCTATAAAAACCTAATATTAAGCATAGGTTACTTGCATCAGCATCATTCAAGTGGCATCAATTACAAACATGCTAGGCCCTGATAAAAACGCAATCTATCCCTTAAAAAATTACAATAGATTGTGTTTTCTAAAAAACATCATTACAAATCCTAATATTCTTATAGGTGATTATACCTACTATGATGATTTTGAAGACATACATAACTTTGAAAAAAATGTAAAGTATCACTTTGATTTTATAGGCGATAAACTTATTATCGGTAAATTTTGTATGATAGCCTCTGGCGCAACCTTTATCATGGGTGGCGCAAATCATCGAATGGATGGAATAACAACGTATCCCTTTACTATTTTTGGTCACGGATGGGAAACAATAACACCAACACTTAACGACTTATCCTTAAAAGGTGACACGATTATAGGAAACGATGTGTGGATTGGCACAAACGCAACGATTATGCCGGGTGTTCACATTGGCGATGGAGCAATTATTGCCACAAACGCAACCGTTACTAAACACGTAGAACCCTATGCTATAGTTGGTGGAAATCCAGCAAGAGAAATTCGTAAACGCTTTTCAACGCAACAAATTAAAGAATTATTAGAGATACAATGGTGGAACTGGGATATAGAAAAAATAACCGCAAATCTCCATCATCTCGTTAATAACAATATTGATAAACTCAAGACAAATTCATCCGTTTAACTATTTCTAACTTATGGGAGACACTCATGCTACAAGGTATGCGTGCAGGTATTCAAGGATGGCTGGGCTGGGCATTAATCATCCTGATTTCAATTCCTTTTGCGCTATGGGGTATTCAAGAATATCTCAGCCCCTCGCGTGGGGTAGCCGTTGCAGAAGTTAATGGTGTAGAAATTTCAAGTTTAAATTTTGAACAAGCGGTCGACCAACAAAAGCGTCAATTACGAAGCATGACGCAACAAGCCGATTTATCCTTCATGGAAGCGCAAATTCGCAAAGAAACATTAAATCGCTTAATTGAACAAGAAGTTTTAATGCAGACTGCAATAAATCATGGAATGCGAATTGGCGATATGATGTTAGCCAAACAAATCCATCAATTCCCCATGTTTCAACAAGGGGGCATGTTTTCCCAACCGATTTATGAACAAGCCCTCCGCTCACAAGGCATGAATCCTAGCGGATTTGAAGTAGAGATGCGCCGTTCCTTATTGGTATCTCAACTGCAAGATGGCATTACCAACTCCGCATTTATTAGTTCTGCGGAACTGACGCAACGGACGCAGTTAGAAAAACAACAACGCTCAGTTAGCTACCTCACTATTCCCGCCAATCGTTTTACAGCACAAGTCGTTGTGGATGATGCAGAAATCAATAAATACTATCAAGACCATCCAGATGCGTTTAAAACACCTGAAAAAGTCAGTCTTGAATACATTGAGTTTTCACAAGAAGAATTAGCCGCAGCCCAAGCTATTACCGAAGAACATCTGAAAGAACAATATAAAGAACGTCTTGCTTCTTTTACAACACCGGGACAATGGCAGGCTAAACACATTCTTATTGAAGTTCCCCAAGATGCCAGCCCCGAAAAATTGGCGGACGCAGAAAAACAAGCAAATGACATTCTAGCGAAAATAAAAGCGCAAGAAAAAACATTTGATGAATCTGCAAAAGCGTTTTCTGCGGATACCAGTAATAAAGACAAAGGTGGGGATTTAGGTTGGTTTGGTGAAGGCTTCATGGTTAAACCTTTTGAAGAAGCCATTAAAAGCATGAAAGTTGGGGATATTAGCGACAAACCTGTTAAAACACAATTTGGTTTCCACATTATCCAACTCGTTGATGCTAAACCAACGATTACTAAACCATTTGAAAGTGTGCGGGACGAATTGCTGAAAAAAGTTCAAACAGAAGAAGCAGAACAGGCTTTTTACACACACGCAGAACAAATGGCAGACTTAGCTTTTGAAAACCCTAATAGTTTGCAAGCCATTGCGGATACATTAAAACATCCTATCAAAACCACCGCATTATTTGCCAAAACAGAAACAGGTGAAAAAGATACTTTCTTAAGTAATCGCAAAGTGATTGAATCCGCTTTTAGTGAACAAGTGTTAGAAAATCGCTACAACAGCGAAGTATTAGAACTAGACAAACCGCAACATGTCGCAGTTATCCGCCTAAAAGAACATCAACCTGCACAATTACGTCCTTTAGCGGATGTTAAAGAAGAGATTATTGCTAAGTTAAAACAAGAAAAAAGCACTGCTGAAGCAGAAAAATTGGGGAAAACCCTGTTAGCTGATTTGCAAAAAGGTGAAGCACCTGATGCACTGTTTAAAAAGCAAGATTTACAACCACAACCTGCGCAATGGATAGAAAGACAAAATTCCCGTTTAGGATACCCTGAAATCGTGCGAGAAGCCTTTAAAATGGGACACCCAACAGAGACTAAAGCTTTATATCAAGGGGTTAGTTTAAATAATGGGGATTATGCCATTGTCATCCTATTAGCCGTTAAAGCAGGCGAAATACCCGCTGTGGTGGTTGAGAATGGCAAGGAAACCGCTAATCCCGAAGCAGACCGCTCGAAAACACAAATCAAGCGTGCTTTAGGTGATGCAGGATTTAAACAAATTGTCGCTGAAATGAAAGTAGGGACAGATGTGATGGTGTATCAAGACCGCATTACCGATAAAGTTCAATAAACGAAACTAACCCTGTCAGATTTTCTGACAGGGTTAATTTTAAGGCGTTATTGGATGATAATACAAAGTTTTAAATTGTTGCTCATGCAAAACGGCCTGAATATCCTGATTTAAATCTACTTGAATTCCAAACTCTCCGCCTGACCGTCCAATCCAATTATTTTGCTCTGTACTTCCATTATACTGGTCAAGTTCGCCCCCACTGTCTATCCAAAACGATAAACTAGCACCGCCATGATAATCATTTTTCCCTACCCTTGGTTCTAAGGGGAAAAAATATTGGTCGCGTCCATTATTATCTAAAAATAAAGAAAATCCATTATGTGCCGCAGCCGCGATGGAAAACATTAAGTCACGACTGTCATAAATATCATCACCCGCCTTATCAATTAACATCGCCGTGCCTAAATCCCATGCAGCGGCTTGCAACGCGCCTTTATAGCCCTGATAGTGGTCATCACCGCCATCATCCATCAACATACCCAGTGCCGAATGGGCAGAAAAACCTTGACCATAACGCGAGCCGATATATACATCGTTTTCAATCCCCGCATTGCGTAATATGCCCAGCGCGAAAAAATAACCGCCACCCTGCGAAAAATTCCCCGCTTTAAACTGGTCTTCCCCTTGTCCATCAACTAATAAACCCACACCACCAGAAGTATTATTACGAAATCCAAACCCTGAACCTTGCGAACTACCATGAAAAATCCCCGATGTACCGTAACTACTCTCGTAACCACCAGTTGCGATATACGCATCATTACCCTGCATGTCCAACAACAAACCTAAGCCTTTTGCACCCCCAACGCCCTGCCCGTACAAAGTCGCGTTATAATGCTCATTTCCTTGTAAATCAAATAATAAACCATAACCCCATAATCCCATTCCCTGTGCATAAGTTTGTCCGCTATAACTATCATTTCCTTGTAAATCTAATAATATACCGATACCCATTAGCCCTGCACCCTGCACAAAGCGTATTCCCTGATAATGGTCATCGCCTGCCCTATCTAACAAAAAAGCCGTGCCAAAAACCCCTGCTCCTTGTCCACCCAAACGGGTAGCCGTATATTCATCATTCCCTGCAATATCAATAATGGCTGTAATTGGACGTTGCCAACCAGTTAACCCTGTGTCACCCATATAAAAATCATCGCCACCGACATCAAAAATCATGGCAACATCCGTGTTATAGCGATTAATATCTGCCCCTCCAATTAACAATTTTCCCGCGACCGTATCCACCACTGCAAGCAATCCACCTGTTACATTCGCAACGTGCAAAGCAGGATTAATCGGCAATTGGCTGAAGGCTTGTTGACAACGCGCTAACCATTGCGGATTACTGAACTGATTTAAAATCAAGGCAGACTGAAAAAGAGCAACAAAATCAATTTTATGTGCCAGTGCAAACACACGCGGAAATTGTGCTTGCACCGATTCAGGTGCGGAAAACGTTGTATAAAACTGCAAAAGTTGCGGTAAATTATCCTGTAAAAATGCGCGCTCTTCTGGCGTAATGGCTTGAAAGGCTTTTATATTTGCTTGTAACGCGCTATAAAGCAATTTTTGTATATAAACAATATGCGCTTGCGGGTCTAGCGTATCGGGTGGATATGGTAAATCTGGCGGTAAATTTGCGTTAATATCTAATAAATCCGCCCCTTGCATAAGTAACGCATCAACATCTGTTCTACTCCCAGCGGTTAGCAAGGCATTCGTCATATTTTCAGCAACAACAGGAAATTTTAACGGGTCACGGTGCAAATAACGGATATAACGCAAGCGAAAATTATCATCCCATAATTCATCTGTCGCATAACGGGCTAATAAATCTTGATACGCGGGGCGTAATGCAAAATCGTTTATCACGGTTTCAATTAAATTGAGATATGGATTTGTACTGGTTTCAAACTGCGGTAACAATTGCGCATTCGACGGCAATTGAACAGGTGCTTGTATCACACGCGGTGCAAGCGTTGCCGTGATGTCCAACAGCTTCCATTGCTCTTTAATTTCAAAGGCTAAGGTTTCACCCATTTGTTGCGACCGCATGATTTCTACTAACGCATCTCTATCCGTAATATCCAATGCTTGCTGATTACGTTCGCCATTAATCACCGTTTCCATGCGTAACACTTGCAAGGTTAACGTCTCGCCTGCTTTCATTTGGTCTATATATAGGCTAAAGGCTTGAGCAGATTCACTAAACTTTATTTTTTCTAACGACTGTCCATTAAAGCGCAAAATAATATCGCGGGGTTTTAAACCACTGCGTTCAGCGGGCGAATTGGGCAAGATACCCGTGATTTGCAAACCACTATCCATCGGTGCATCACTGATTTTTTTCTTAATTTCGCTAACAGGTTCATAGCCAATGCCTAAATAAGCAGGTTGTGGCGGATAAAGGCTTGTTGAGCTAGGCGGTTGGATGGGTGCAGTTGTACAAGCGATAAGTGTTAGATAAATAAAGATTATTAAGCCATGCGTGAGATATTGCATCGTATTCCTGCCTAATGTCGTAACTGCAAACGTAACACCCAAAATAAATAGACCACCTGTATCAGATTGAATAACATCAACTGTAATAAAGTTCCTTGCAAACCAAACCACACGGTAAACGGATAAATCACCACTAAACTAATCAAGACAGCCCATAGTAACGCATGAAATAACGGGCGTGTTTTTTCCAACACGCGCAAGCCGATTTTAACGGGAGATAAGAAAAATACAATAAAATAAACAACTACATAACTTGTTAAAACATAGCCATAATCACTGAATTCATCCCCATAAAATAAATATAGCCACGTTGTTGGAAAACAGCCCAAAAGTAAAGCAATACCCGCCATAACCACGCCGCCATTGAACGTAATCCGCGATAAATAACGACGTAATCCGACAATTCCATGTTGTAAATATTCCCGTCCTGCTTGGGGAGGCGCGAAGTTTTCTAGCGCAAGTAATAACACATGACTCATTCCGATGACATTTTGGCAAGCGCGAAACACACCAACCGCCTGCACGCCCAATACGGCGGTAATCACCGCTTTCATTATGGCATCGTGCAAGCGTTCTAATAGAACTGATGCGAATAGCCAACGAGCATATTGCCAATGACGTTGTGTAATTTGGTAAAAAAAGGTTTTGTTCCAAGCTCGCCAACGAAATTGGCATAAACCAACACCCACAGCGAATAAGGAACTGAGCATAGTCACCCATAACACCGCGCTAATGCTGATAATTTGCCAATAGAATAAGCCTAATAAACCTGCTAATTGTCCTAAATAGCTGATAACGTCATTGGTAAACGCGCTGTGAGTGTTGCCTGTGGTGAAAAAATAACGACGGATAAAGTCTTGTAATTGATAAGTAAAGCTGGTTAGTGCGAGTAATAGCGCGTAGGGTGCGGTGTGCCATGTGGGGAAAAAAATATCGCTTAAGTATAAACCCAGCAGAATAAAAACACTGGATAAACCTGCAAAAATAAGCTGTTGTATTAAAACAATGCTGTAATAGCTATCTGCTTGTTCAGGTGTTTGTTGTGTGCCTAGGCTCAGTAATGGCGACAGAATAAAGGCGATTTGTAACCCGCTAAAAAAAAATAGAATTGTCCAGAGTAACGCAAAAAAACCAAAAGCGTCCAACCCTAACAAGCGAGCGACTAAAACCCCTGTGAGAAAATTCACAAGGCTAACCATCGCTTGGTCGATAAGTGTCCAGTTAAGGTGAGATGGCATAGTGTGAGTTTATTGATACTGCAATAATTTTATGAATTCCCATTCATTGAAATGCCTAATGCCTTGTATTTTTGTTCGACGAGGTTGGGGTGTTGTTGGTAAATGCGGGCGAGGTTTTCTAAAGTGATTTGTAAATTATGCTCGTCCTGATATTCAGCGAAAATAATATAAGCCTGTAATAAATACTCTATTGCTTGCTCCCAGTCTTCTTGCGCTTCGGCTAATAAACCTAACTGGTGATAAGTGCTGGCTTGAGAATAGCTGTCATTAAATTTAATCCAAATGGCAAGGGCCTGTTGATAATAGTCTTTAGCTTGCGACCACTGCCTTTGTTCTTCTGCCACTCTGCCTAACTGGTGATAAGTGCCAGCTTGAGAATAGCTGTCATTGAATTCAATATAAATAGCAAGGGCTTGTTGATAATAGTCTTGGGCTTGCGACCACTGCCTTTGTTCTTGTGCCACGCTACCAAAACTGTGATAAGTGCGGGCTTGAGAATAGCGGTCATTGAATTCAATATAAATGGCAAGGGCTTGTTGATAATAGTCTTGGGCTTCCGACCACTGCCTTTGTTCTTGTGCCACGCTACCAAAACTGTGATAAGTGCTGGCTTGAGAATAGCGGTCATTGAATTCAATCTTAATGGCAAGGGCTTGTTGATAATAGTCTTCGGCTTGCGACCACTGCCTTTGTTCTTGTGCCACCATGCCTAAGTTGTGATAAGTGCTGGCTTGAGAATAGCGGTCATTGAATTCAATCTTAATGGCAAGTGCTTGTTGATAATAGTCTTGGGCTTGCGACCACTGCCTTTGTTCTTGTGCCACCATGCCTAACTGGTGATAAGTGCTGGCTTGAGAATAGCGGTCATTGAATTCAATAAAAATGGCAAGGGCTTGTTGATAATAGTCTTCGGCTTGCGACCACTGCCTTTGTTCTTGTGCCACCATGCCTAACTGGTGATAAGTGCTGGCTTGAGAATAGCGGTCATTGAATTCAATTTTAATGGCAAGGGCTTGTTGATAATAGTCTTCGGCTTGCGACCACTGCCTTTGTTCTTGTGCCACCCTGCCTAACTGGTGATAAGTGTAGGCTTGAGAATAGCGGTCATTGAATTCAATTTTAATGGCAAGGGCTTGTTGATAATAGTCTTCGGCTTGCGACCACTGCCTTTGTTCTTGTGCCACCCTGCCTAACTGGTGATAAGTGCGAGCTTGAGAATAGCGGTCATTAAATTCAATCCAAATGGCAAGGGCTTGTTGATAATAGTCTTCGGCTTGCGACCACTGTCTTTGTTCTTCTGCCACCCTGCCTAACTGGTGATAAGTGCCGGCTTGAGAATAGCGGTCATTAAATTCAATCCAAATGGCAAGGGCTTGTTGATAATAGTCTTGGGCTTGCACCCACTGCCTTTGTTCTTCTGCCACCCTGCCTAACTGGTTATAAGTGCTGGCTTGAGAATAGCGGTCATTGAATTCAATCAAAATGGCAAGGGCTTGTTGATAATAGTCTTGGGCTTGTGACCACTGCCTTTGTTCATATGCCACGTTACCTAACTGGTGATAAGTGCCAGCTTGTGCATAGCGGTCATTGAATTCAATCCAAATGGCAAGAGCTTGTTGATAATAGTCTTGGGCTTGCGACCACTGTCTTTGTTCTTCTACCACCATGCCTAACTGGTTATAAGTGCTGGCTTGAGAATAGCGGTCATTGAATTCAATCAAAATGGCAAGGGCTTGTTGATAATAGTCTTGGGCTTGCGACCATTGCCTTTGTTCATATGCCACGTTACCTAACTGGTGATAAGTGCCAGCTTGTGCATAGCGGTCATTGAATTCAATCCAAATGGCAAGAGCTTGTTGATAATAGTCTTGGGCTTGCGACCACTGTCTTTGTTCTTCTACCACCATGCCTAACTGGTTATAAGTGCTGGCTTGAGAATAGCGGTCATTGAATTCAATCAAAATGGCAAGGGCTTGTTGATAATAGTCTTGGGCTTGCGACCATTGCCTTTGTGCTTGTGCCACCATGCCTAACTGGTGATAAGTGTTTGCATTGAGTTTAGCTCTTTCTGTTTTTTCAAAAAAAGTTAAATTTTTCCAGATTTTTAAGGCTTTTTGATAGGTTTGTTCTGCAAGTGCATATTCTTGGCTTTGTAAAAAACAATTAGCAATATTATCAATCACCCCCACCAATTCTGCACCTAACTGTCCAGCCAGTTTTTCAGGCGAATACTGTTCTAATTGTGTTAATACCTGTTGTCCAAAAACTAAACCCTGTTGAAGGTTTTGCGTAGCGTCAAAATAGTTTGATAACGCAATGTATGGGTAAAAAATAGAAACTTGTGCAGTCAGAGCAAACTGCACGGATTGTTGCAAATTTTCAAATTCAATACTTGCGAACAACTGCCCCAGTTGTTTTTGTTTTGGGTCTTTGGATTTTTGGAGTTGGTAGATTCCAGCAGCCATTTTTTCATAATACAAACGAAACGCAGTTTCTATTGCCGTTTTTACTTCCACTTTATTCTGTAGTTGCGTTTGTAGAAAATAAGGTAAGGTTGGCTGAATGGTGAGATAAATATGACTTTCATGCTGTCCCAACAATCCCCAATTTTTCGCTTCTTGCAAAACAGTTTCCCATTTCTCAAAGGGTAAATGGGCAAGGGCGGGTTGTTGTTTTAATAGCTCTGTATAAACGGCTAATCCATTAGTATTAATCACTCCCACAAATGGCGCGAGACACAATAATAATTGCTGAGCATCGGGCGATAAATTACTGTGGGAATACTCAATACAACGCAAAATACTCTGGGTTTTATCGGTACTATTTAAATCAATTGCACTGTCGCCAGCAGTCAGCGCGGTTAAAATGTCCGTCGGGGTTTTTGTGGTTAAATTTTGCAAAACAACTTGCAACGCCAACGGATAACCTGCTAATAATTTTAATAACTTTTTAAAATCATCTTGTTGTTTATATTCCGTTTTAATCTGATGTCTATTTAAAATCTCATTAACCAATTGCGAAGCCGCTTCAGAATCTAAGCCATTTAAAATAAACTGATTTATTTCAAACGTCCCCGTTTTTAGCCAAGTTTCTGCGCCCCGCGACCCCAACAATACTAAACTCGCCCCGCCGACTAATTCCTGTAAAAAATGCTGTAAATTTTCGCGCTCTGTCACTGTCAAAACGTGCTGAATGGCTAACGCTGAACCTGTGACCGATTCCAAATTATCCAAAATCAATAAATGCCGTTCACTGCGTAAAGCTTTAGCTAATTTTTTCTGTTGCGCGTCCTCACTAAAAGCCTGAAAACGCTGTTCATATTCTAATTTTCCCCACAATTGAATCGCTATGTCGCGCATGATTTGCTGGCGTGTCCATGCTTTTTCGTCATACCCAAAATAAAACACTTTGTCCACAAAATGCGTTGTTTGCCACCACGCGCCCAAATGTTTTAATAAAGTGGTTTTTCCTGCACCACCCATGCCCTGAATTAACAAGCTATTTCGCTTTAAAACAGCGGTTTCAATTTCCAAAATATCCAAATCACGCCCAAAAAAGCCATAAGCCGTTTTAGGCTCTGAAAAACGCAAGGCATCTTGCTCATAAAAAGTACGTTCTTCTTCTACACTAAACGCCCGCAAAGCAAACTGAACTTGTGGCACATTCTGATAAACCACAGGCAATAACCAATCTTCCAATTTAATCAATTGATTATAATAAACCTGCCGTTCCTTTTGCTTGTCTAACTCAAACCGCCCGCGCTGAATTGCTACTGCTAACGATGCACCTTCAAACAATTGTTCATACAAAGTCTGCATAAACAATGTTGCCGCGCTCACCGTCACCGAGTACGCCATCCCGACCACCGCTTGCGTGCCTGCTTGCATCAAATAACTGGCTAAACTGGTTTCTGTGCTGGTATTTTCTTGTTTTGCCGACTGACAGGCATTTAATAACACCACAGGCACGCCATGCTGAAACAATAAATCTGTCAAACTCTCCGCACTAATGGGCGCAGCTTTGCCTGTTTGCTCATGATTTAGAAAAATAAAGGCTTTTTTACCCTCAAAAGGCTGTAATTCGCCCCGCCCATAATCAAAGCTGATGCGCCCCGCTGTCTCCGCTGTTTGTGCCGTTGTATAATCCAACACAGCCCCATGCACATCAAAATGCACAATCTGATAAAACCCCGCGCCTTTCTTCTTTTTCACGTCTTCCAAATGTTGAGTTAATGCCTGAAAAGTCGCAGGACGCAAAATATCAAAATGCACATGCAAGTCTGCGCTATTTCTCACCATTTCCACCAAAGGACGCGAAATCGTGCGATATGCGACATCATTACGCCCATTCGGACGCGCAACAACGAGCAACACATTTAAAGTCGGGGAAACTTGCGGAGTAATGGCTTGATAAGGTGAATTAAAATGCAAAGGTTTACGCACAATTTCAAACTGAAGCGCGAAAGGGGCGGGGCGTTTTTCATCGTGCAAACTTTCCCAATGCAATGCGTGAAAAGCAGGCGAACCGATAATTTCTAAGGTAAACCCCGTTTTTAAAGCATCCCGATAATCGCTATACGCATCAGGCTCATGAAAAACTTGCTTAAATAACTGTTCGCCATAAGTTTTAATACTGAGAGCAGTTTCATTAAAGCGCACGTTATCGGTAAACGGAAACGCTAAATACTTTTCAAAATACCACGCTAAATTATGTTCCTGTTTTTCATCAAATGGCGGTGTAATCGTGATTTGATAACGACGTTGATGATTAAATGCCAACTCGGCACTAAAACCATTATTAATAAAGGATTTTTCAGTAATCGTAATAAGCGTGATATTCATATTACATTCCTTAATTTTGTTTAGGTAACACAATAATAAGCGTTTTACCGTCTTCGGTTTTCTTCTCAATTAAATCAAATTCAGTGGCTTTTTGTTCAGGCTTATTTAACCACCGTTTTTTAAGAAAATCCTTAATTGCATCTTTTGTAACATCTTTAAAAATATCTAATGCAAAATTACCAATAAAAATCAATGCCATCATTGTAAGCCCGTCCATCTCATAGTGAGCTGTTTTCTGTGCATCTTGCACTTGTGCTACTGCCTGCTGTTGTAACTGACTTTGTGCATTCCAAAACGTGGCAAATTCGGCAGGTTGAATGTCCAATTCAGGAGAGAAAATAACCGTATATTCAGTCATAGATTAATACTCCATTTATTTAAGAGAAAATAAACAATAAGTTATCCAAAACACATCACAGCTTTATTTTTCCAAGGCACGGTTTTAAACCATGCCACCATATAGGCAATGCCGATTAAACCGCCAATACCGATGCCATTAATCACTACTGTATCAATAATATGCCGTCCTGTGTAATCCATTAGCATTCCCGCGAGATAAGATAAAATCATACTGCACAAAAATAATGCTAAACCTTGTTGACCGATTTTAATGAGACATTGCGCAAACAAGGTGTAGAAAAAGTTTTTCCAATATTTCAATAAATACAGCGTTAATCCTGTTAAAGCTAAAAAATGTATCCAACGTAAAATGCCAAAGTTCGTTTTAATCACCAAGGGGTCTATATTGGTACGCAATTGGTTTAACCATTCTGATTGTGAATAAATTGGATAATTACTCAAAGGAATACTTAATAGAATAAACAGTAAACAAACAAACGCTAATACACTCGTTAAATGTGGCGATTTTATCCAGCCCGCGCCGAGCATAAAACCTGTAAAAAATAGGAGTTGCCAACCAAATGGATTAAAAAACCAAGGTCTATCACTGTCGATTTCCGCAGGTAATGCCAAATTAAACCACCACATGCCCAAATATATGCCTAAACAAGCAATCGGCACTAAAACAGGACGAACCCGTGCAAGTAACATAATAAGCGGGACACTGGCTAAAATAGCAATGTACATCGGTAAAATATCAAAATAATTAGGGACATAACTTAAAGAAAATAGCCCGACAATTGCTTCAGGGGTATGTTCAAAGAAAAAATAAATATTCAAACGTCCTATATAATCAATATATTGTAATTTATTACCTGCTGCACAAATCGCTGCCAGTAAGAAAAAAAGGGCGAGATGCGCAATGTAAAGTTGCCAACAACGGTGCAGCACTCGAACTGTTCCTACCCAAAACCCCAGTTGAGAAAATGTGCGTCCAAATGCCCGCGCAGCGGTATAACCCGAGACAAAAATAAAAAGTTCGGCAGAATCGCTAAATCCAAAACGTCCATGTGTGTAGTTAGCAAGCCAGTTGTCAGGAATATGTGCCACAAAAATAATGCAAAGTGCCAAGCCACGAAAAAAATCGAGCTTCAGTTCTCGTTGAGTAATTGTGGAATGTGGGGAGGAGGTGGATATTAAAGACATTGTAATTATGGATAAGTATTAGGTTATTACAAACGGGCAGATATGCCGCGCTAATTGATGGGCGAATTACCATAAGATGGCAATGGATTTTTACAGAATCCTTTGGATATCCCCAAGCGTCATATTACAGGGGAATTGAGGATTTTACCCTGTCGATATATGAATGTATCTTTGTCTTTATGTTCGGTCATGACAAAACAGCATTGAATTTTTGGCTGTGATGCAGAATGTAACTCGTACTTAAAACCTATCTGAACCCAAATAGGCAATATTACAAAACAAAAAAGCTGCACTTTTGCCCTCTTAATTTATATGTATTTCGCTTTAATAAGTTGAATTTTAAAAATTAATATCCTCTTCATTCTAAAAAACCTGTAACCCTTAGCAATCCTGATGCAAACAATTTTTATTCTCTGCAAGCCCTGAAAACTTGCACCGTTTCTGTACACCCCTTACCATGTTTGTTTAATTTTATAAAATTTATTTTATTGCCTGAACAGTAAGGAAGATAACGCCATGCGTAGCCACTATTGTGGACAAATTAATGAAGCATTTATCGACCAAATCGTGACGTTATGCGGTTGGGTACACCGTCGCCGTGACCACGGCGGGGTTATTTTTATCGATTTGCGTGACCGTGAGGGCTTAGTGCAAATCGTGTTTGACCCCGATACACAAGATGCTTTTAACATCGCGGAACGGTTACGAAATGAATTCGTTGTGCAAATACAAGGGTTAGTCCGTCGTCGTCCTGAAGGCACAGAAAATCCTGATTTGTCCACAGGACACATCGAAATTCTTGGCAGACAAGTGGAAATCCTCAATGCTTCTGAGGCATTACCCTTTCAAATGGATGAGAATAACGTTAATGAAGAAACCCGTTTGCGTTACCGTTATTTAGATTTACGCCGCCCGATTATGCAAGAACGGATGAAACTCCGCACCCGCGTGAGCCGTTTAGTTCGTAATTATATGGATAGTAATGGTTTTATGGATATTGAAACGCCATTTTTAACCAAAGCAACCCCCGAAGGCGCGCGCGATTATTTAGTCCCTAGCCGTACACACAACGGTGAGTTTTTTGCCTTGCCTCAATCTCCTCAGTTGTTCAAGCAGTTGCTGATGATGTCGGGAATGGATAGATATTATCAAATCGTCCGTTGCTTCCGTGATGAGGATTTACGCGCCGACCGTCAGCCCGAATTTACTCAAATCGACGTGGAAATGTCTTTTGTGGATGAAACCATTGTGCGCGATACAATGGAAAAAATGATTCGGGGGATTTTTAAAGAAGAATTGAATGTTGAATTCCCTGAACCTTTGCAATGTATGACATATCATGAAGCGGTAAGTCGTTTCGGTTCAGACCGCCCTGATTTGCGTAATCCGCTGGAATTAGTCGATGTGGGTGATTTAATGCAAGGGGTTGAATTTAAAGTTTTCGCCCAACCTGCAAAAGACCCAAATGGTCGCGTAGCTGCCTTGTTAGTGCCGGGCGGTGGACATGAATTATCACGCGGGCAAATTGATGGCTATACTGATTTCGTAACGATTTATGGTGCGAAAGGGCTGGCATATATCAAAGTCAACGATATTATGACGGGACGCGATGGCTTACAATCGCCGATTTTAAAATTCTTGCCTGATGATGTTGTTAAGCAGTTGTTAGAACGGACAAAGGCGAATACAGGGGATTTAATTTTCTTTGGTGCGGATAAAGCTAAGATTGTTAATGAATCATTAGGGGCTTTACGCTTAAAAATCGGCGACGATTTAAAATTGACTCAACAAGCGTGGAAAGCCTTATGGGTGGTTGATTTCCCAATGTTTGAATGGGATGACAAGGAAAACCGCTGGATGTCATTGCATCATCCGTTTACTGCACCAAAAGTGAATGATATTGCTGAGATGGAAGCCAATCCGGGTGCATGTTTGTCTCGTGCTTATGATTTGGTATTAAACGGCTCAGAAATTGGGGGGGGGTCTATTCGTATTCATCGCCCTGATTTGCAATCTGCGGTATTCCGTCTATTAGGAATTGGGGAAGAAGAAGCCCGTGCAAAATTTGGCTTTTTATTGGATGCCTTAAAATTTGGTTGTCCGCCCCATGGTGGTTTAGCGTTTGGTTTAGACCGTTTGGTGATGTTGATGACGGGCGCAAGTTCCATTCGTGATGTGATTGCTTTCCCAAAAACGCAAACGGCCAGTTGTCCGCTTACTTCTGCCCCATCGCCTGCGAGTGAAATGCAGTTGCGTGAATTGCATATTCGTTTACGCACGCCAGCAACAAAGGAAACGGTGGTAGCAAAAGACTAATTTAAAAATGGTCTGAATCAGAATTCTTAGAATGTAAAGCCGCAATTTAAAAAAATCGTGGATACCATGATATTAAGCAATGGTATCCATTATTCATCTTTCTTTATGAAATGCGAATGAGGAAATATTATGCCTACTTATGATTATCACTGTTCTGCGAATGGACAAACGCTAGAAGCAAAACACAGTATGAATGAAGAGCTTAATACGTGGGGCGAGTTGTGCGCTAATACAGGTTTAGCGTTGGGTGCAACACCTGCGGATGCGCCAATTATGCGGTTAATTACGGGTGGGCAAATTGTTAGTAGTCGCGCCTTAAAAAATCCTGAAATGCCTGCCTGTGCATCGGGTGGGTGTGGTGGGGGAATGTGTGGGTTGATGAATTAATGTTTATAACACAGCGCAATACACATTGCGCCGTGTCACGCGCCTAAATACGTGTCTGTACGAGTGTTGCAAAGCGTTTTAACAGCATGTCCCCATACGGGGTATCCGCTGCATTTTGTCGCGCGGTTTCTACATCAATACCTTCTTTAATAAATACCGCTTCGCGTTCTGCTAAATATGTTCGCATAATGTCTGCGTCAAATTCAGGATGAAATTGTAAGCCCCATGTTGTTTCACCAATTTTATAGGCTTGGTAATCAGTGTGCGGATTGCTAGCAAGAATTACGGTCTCGGGGGGGAGTGTCACAACTACTTGACGGTGCATAGCATGAACAGAGAGCGTTTTAGGTAATTCTTTCAATAATATATCAGTATCACAAGCCTCGTTTAAATGAATCTCCACAATACCCGCTTCAAACCCATTTGGGTTATTTGCTACTTTTCCACCCAGTGCGTGCGCAATAAGTTGATGTCCATAGCAAATCCCTAGTAATGGAATACTGGATTGATGCACTTGGCACAACCATTTTGCGGTTAGCTCGCTCCAACGCTCGCGGTCTGTCACCATTGCAGGAGAGCCTGTGACTAAAACACCAGCTACGTCATCTAATTCATCAGGTAAGGGTTCGCCTTCGAACACTTCAACAATTTCTATATGATCAGGGCTAAATCCTAAGCATTGAATAAACCACTGGTCAAAGTCACCACGCCGTTTAATAAGGGCTGGGAACGTTTTACCTGTTTTAACAAGAAATAATTTTTTCATGACGGCTACGCTCGCGTTTATGAATAAAACCTAGCTTTATTGAATACGCGTTATTATAAAAGCCTGTGCAGTAAAAGATGAATCCTTTAATAGAAATCCTAAGTCTGATACGGGTAATCTGTTGTTAAGCAGCAACACTGTGAAGTGTATGCGGTGTAGGACGCGCCCGGTCAACAAAGTGTTTCATATAGCGGTCTTGTAAATTGTCTAAATCCAAAAAAATAAACACATCTGCAACCTTAAAATCTGCATCCCAGTAAGGCTCACCACAAATTTGCGCACCCAGTCGTAAATAGGCTTTGAGTAAAGAAGGAATATCTAGGTTAAAAGTGTCTTCTACTGTTTTACGCAGTGGAATTTTGGGGGTTACACGTAATTGGTCGTCACTGAAGTAGCGTTCACGAAAGCGGTCAAATAAGCTGTGATGGTCGGCTGTTGGCATTGGAATACTGGCGCATCCCATTAAATAATCAAACCCTTCTTCTACCATAAAGCGGGCAAGTCCAGACCAGAGCAGGGTAATAACGCCCCCCGTGCGATAGTCAGGATGTACACAAGTCCGCCCAATTTCCATAAACCGTCCTTCTCGCTGAAGAACTCGCGACAAATCAAATTCAGATTCGGAGTAAAACCCACCCGCAAGTCGTGCTTGTTCACTAGTTAGAATACGTGTGCAACCAACCACTTGATGCGTATCTGATTCACGAACCAATACGTGCTGACAATAATCATCAAATATATCAATATCATAACCAGATAGGCTGGTGTTAAGTGTCGCGCCCATTTCTTCAGAAAACACTTGATAACGCAAGGCTTGGGCTTGTCTAACTTCAGTTTTATCGGTAGTAATAGAGACATAGCATTTTTGCTTGTCATAAACACCGCGTACAATCGTGCTACTTGTATTCATACCAGAACCCTGTTGATGTGCTGTGGATTCTTTACAGTAACAAGGCAGAATTGCACTGTTTTTACAACAAGATGACAAGAGAATGAAAGTTTTATGAGGGGTTAATGACAATTAAAAATGGCGGGGTTGGTTGGTATCACGCTGTTCTCTCTCTAAATCTTTATTTATCCAGTATTAGCCTATTTTTTAGGCACACAGCATTTTAATATCCTGTGTGCCTGTTGGTTCTGAAAAAGCATATTCAGACGTGGTTATTTTTCTGTCGCTGAGGTTAATTCAAATAACCAATTGTCTGTGTTTAATCGCATCATATCTGCTTTATATGTAACCGTTTTTCCGTCTTGATCTAATACATCTACAGCAGGAATCATTAAATAATTATTGTCATAAACGGCGCGGTCAGCGCGTGGGTGTTCTGAGCCTAGTTGCCCCCGAATTTCACCGTAAAATGCGTTTGTAACGGTATGAACATTAAAATATAACAAGCCTTTACGTGCTAAGGCTTCTAAGCCTGCAATGGTATAGACTTGACCTACTTGTCCAATATCATTAGGGCAACCTTCGGGTAATGGTAAGGTAAAAGATTGTCCTAATTCTGGCGGTGGCGGTGCTTGTGTTACAAATACAATATCTTTATTAGTGAGTTTCATGGATAACTTGCCATTAACGACTTTTGTTGCAACGTCTCCAAAATGAATAATATAAGGGCCTAATACGTTGGGCGAACCACAATGTATATGTATTGCCGTTAATTGGCTGGCATCCAAATTATTAATTGTTAGCTCTACCTGTGCATAGCTGAGGTTTTGGACAAAACTGACAGTGCCTTGACCGCTTGCCTGTGAACCATTCGCCTCACCCAATTCTTGTTTTGGGCTTAAATTAGCCGTGTAATGGGTAAAACTATCTGTTCCAAAAGAAATGCTACTTGCTGTTGGTGCTGATTTGTATTGTGTGAGTGGGTAAAGTTGCCCACGCATTTCCCCATAAAATGGGTTAGTCACCGTATGCAGATTGAAATAGAGCAGGCCTTTTTTTGCCAAGGCTTCTAAACCTGCAATCGTATATACCTGACCTAGTTGCCCGTAGTCATTCGGACACCCTTCAGGTAAAGGAAGTGTAAAAGATTCTCCTGCATTTGGCGCGGGCGGTGGCATGGTAACAAACACAATATGTTCATTTGTCAGCGTTGCCGCAAAATGTCCATTAACAATCGTATCTGTAAAATTACCAAACACCGACAAATCTGCAATGATAGGACCAAGCACATTAGGTGAACCACAATGGATATGAAAAGCGGTAATTTGATTGACATCAACGTCTTTAATAAAAACATCTAATTTCGCAGTGCTAAGATCATCTGCAAAACTCAATCGACCATAACCTTGTGCGGGTGAGTTATTTTCCTCCCCCAACTCTTGTTCCGCACTTAAAAAAGCTTCGTATTCCGTAAATGTATTTACACCAAAAACAGCTTGTTGTGAGAAAACAGCCGATGTCCATAAAAACAGACTCGTCGTCAGCAGTAAAAAACTGTGGATAACTTTTTTCATTTTAATTAAGCTCCTACACGCATTTTACATGATTGAGGTAAAGTCGCAGCTAACCAGTTAATCGTTAAAATAGCCTGCTCAGTTTAATCGTAGCAAAATTGCAAAGAAAAATAAGCAGAGCTATTAAAAAATTCTTAAATAAATCCATTGATTAATTCAACGGAAAAGCCAGTTGAATGCAACATCCGCCTAGTGAGGCAGAATTTGTGATTTTAATATTGCCATGATGCTTATCCATGCAGACTTTGACAGAAAGGAGTCCTAAACCAGAACCATTATTCTTAGTGGTAAAAAAGGGTTCAAAGACTTTTTGACGTAAGTTCTCAGGAATACCGGTGCCGTTGTCATGCACTTCTATGAGTAATTGCTGATGGGTTAATGCCGTTTTAAATAGGATAACGCCTTCAGGATGTTGAATGGCATCCGCTGCATTAATAATTAAGTTAATTAACGCCTGTTTGATAAGATTTACATCAACTAAAACTTGTGGCAATTGCATGGGTTCTAGGCGCACCGTGCATTTTTTCACCCGCTGATGATGCTTCGTTAGTCCTATGATTTCTTCAATAAAATTATTAATATCAATCAATGTAACGTCTCGTTGTAATGTCTCTTGTTCAACACTCACCAATGACGTGGATAAATTCATCAAGGCTTGTAACCCTACTTCTACGCTATTCAGTAATTGCTGTTGTTTGTCCGTGATATTTAAACTGGGTGACTCTTTAATCAGTTCAATCGCTCCTGACATGGAAAAGAGATAATTATTCATATCATGTGCAACAGAAGCCGCAAAAATGCCTGCTGTCGCACGACGTTCTGATTGAATTAACAAATTTTGTTGGTGCAATATTTGATTTTGGTACTCTTCAATGCGTTTGAGTGTTAATAGCAAAATGACAGAAATAAATAAGGTCGTGACAAAAACAAAAACCGTTCCTTTCCATTGTTCTATAGACGTTAATTCTTGAATAGAAAAGGCAAAGTGTGAAGCAATTTCACTGGATAACCAGATATATAACAAGCAATAAAGTAAATAGAGCGATGCAAAAGCAAATGTATATAAATAGGGGTTAAACAAGGAGGATGATTTAACTTCTTCGCTTATCGGAGAGAGAAAAAAAGACATGATGGATATCCTTTATACGTTATTAATACTACGAATAGA
Source organism: Beggiatoa leptomitoformis (assembly GCF_001305575.3). Lineage (NCBI taxonomy): Bacteria > Pseudomonadati > Pseudomonadota > Gammaproteobacteria > Thiotrichales > Thiotrichaceae > Beggiatoa > Beggiatoa leptomitoformis. Next base: position 3,225,692 of record NZ_CP012373.2, on the reverse strand, counting down.
TTTATTAACTGAATATTTTTCAAGGTAAATCGCCCTCTCAGATTCCTATCACACTGCATTCTTATCTTAGAATTTGGCAGGATAAACATACTAATAATAAATGTTCCTTAATATTACGCATTTTTAAAAACCAATCATCTTGTTCTATTAAATACCATCCTATTCTTAACAAAATCATTTTGTAACCATACGTTACCGTCATCGTTTTGTAAAATAGAGCGTGCATAATTTTTCCATCATTAATCTGGTTAGAAAAAATGATTACCTCTGTTCCCAATCAACAACACTATTGAAATAATTAGTTAGGCTCATGATATTGTCATTATAGTTGAGCGTTATACTAGGATATAAAGGTTAAGCAAACAATTATTCATTATCGATGCTTACTGAATATTTCATTAATGGTGAATGAGATTGAGAATAGACGATTATAATACGGCTGTATTAATAGATTCAGCGTGTTGGCAACAGCAAACACGTCTATCGCTGCCCACAGTGACCCTAAAACAAGGTGTACCAAACCCTTTAGGTCATTTTCAAACCTTATATTTATTGCAAGGCGATTTTATTCACGTCGATAATCCGCCCTGTTTACAGATAACGGATAATCTGCCAACACCCGTTTGTACATTACAACCCGAACAAGCGCATACGTTGCGTATTTTTCATCTTAACGATTTACATCATGAATTGCGTTCAACTCATCAACAACAGGGGGATACGCGACGTTTTTCACAAATAGTGAAATATGTTAATACCGCACGCGCAATGGCGGGTAAAACCGAAGATGTTTTGTTTATCTCCGCAGGAGATGACCATATAGGCAATCCCTTCGACGAATTATTAGGGGCGGATACTAACAGTTTCCAACTCAGTGCTGCTTATCATGTTTATTCAGCCGCAGGCATGGATGCCTGTGCGATTGGTAATCATGAATTAGACCGAGGGTCGGCATTACTGGCAAAAGCCATCGAACAAGATGCGCGTTTTCCCGTATTGTCAGCAAATTTATATGGTTCATGCTATTTACAAGCGCAACATTATCATCCAGCCATTATTGGCGTTACAAAAAAGGGATTGCGCGTAGGCATTATCGGGCTTACAACGGTTGTTGCGACTCGTTTAGGCACGGCGGATGACCCCCGTTTTTATGCACAAGATGTATTGATAACGTTAAAAAAAGTATTACCCGTGCTTGCACCCCATGCGGATGTAATTTTACTGTTATCTCACGTGGGATATAACGGTGCTGTAGGAGGGGTAGTTAGACATCTATTGGCATGTGGTGATGTTGATATTGCGCAAGCCGCAACCGCCTTATTAACACACAAACCGATTATTTTAATCGGTGGACATACGCATACCTTATTAAATACAGACCATTTAAACAGTTATCATCATCAAATACCTATTGTGCAAGCAGGGGCTTATGGCAGTCATTTAGGGGAAGTCGCCATTACCCTGCAACCAAGGGTAACAGGTATAAAACCCACAATAACAGCCTGTTTACACTCAATAAAACCACATGATGATACGGCAAGAACACAAGCAGACTACAATCCCGCGTTATACGAGCAAGAAACCGATGTAGATAGCGTATTTGAAGAAAATATCATGCGTCCCTTGTATGCAAAGCTACAAGATAAACTTGAAGAAGTAATTGGTTATGCAGGTGATTTAGCAGATTTATGCACAGAAAACATCATACAGGAACGTTATCGTGGACAACTTGCCATTGCTAACTTTATGAATGATGCCATTGTTGCGCGAAGCCTTCACTTTCCACCCCGCTTAGATGGTTCGCAACAAGTAGATTTTGCTGCATTTAATGCGTCGGGTGTCTGTCAGGGGATAAAGCCTGCCCACCCGATTACCTTTGATGATTGGTATAAAGTTATGCCCTTTGCCGACTTAATTGTTGTTGTGACCATGACAGGCGCGCAAATTAGACAATTATTAATCAGCAATGCACAACGTTTAGTCCGCCCTGAACAACAAGTAACAAAAAATGATTTAGTAGGATATGCCGTTTCTTATGGGTTTTTACATTTTTCCCGCCAAGTGCGTTACCAAATCGTACTAGGCGATACAGCAGCAGATGCAACGGCACAAGCGATTTATATACAAGGTAAACCCATAGAAACAGTCTTAGAAAAAAACTTTCATGTTGCATTTGGCGATTTTGTCGCCTTGCGGGGCGCAGGTGGAGAATATTGGAAAGGACAAACAACTAAAAATCATCGTCCTGCCATTGGCTTTGATGTCACAGCATTAGCAAAAGAAGAAACAGGATTGGTTTATCACAACGAAATAATTAAATTTATTCGTGAATATGGCGTAGTAGATAGCTTATCGGGAGTCGTTAAAGATGAACGACTAGAAATTATCTAAAACAAATAACCAGCAGATTAAGGAGTAAAACATGCAGGCCTCAACAGACTATCAGAGGAGTTTTTTAGAAAAACTAAGAAAAAGAACTTGGGGAAAAGACATTTACACCCCAGCGATTGGTGAGTGGTTCATAGAAGTAGAAGAATCAACGACCGAAGGACAAAAACCACTCGCCTTTAAAAAAATCACCGCAATCCAAGAGAACCAAATTTTTTGCGGGGAAGAACGTTATTGGACTCAACATCATGGCAAGGCAGGCAAAAAAATTGGCGACAGCCCTAACAAATGCATTGTTTTAACCATGATTACTGCTGAGTTATTAGAACAATTTGCCGCCAATCTACAACAAACTCAAAAAACCGAAACGCTCCAAGATAACTTACGCCTGCAAATTTTGAGCTTAAGCCAAACTATGTATAATCAAACGGTTAATGGTCAATTCAGCACCAAACTGTTTTCTGACGTTGTCGACCAATTGATGACCCTACGCGACAAGCTAAAAGACGCAGAAAACCCCAAAATTTTTTAATGCGCTGATTATCCTTTAACAACATCATTAAAGTCAGGTATTTCTAGCCATACGCTTCGTAATGCGTCGGCTAGTTTATCTGCTTTGGTAGAAGACTCACCAACCATCACGCACCACTTATCCTCTTCAGGTATAAACTGCACAGCAAAAGATTTCCCTGTTCTTTTTAAATACTTACGTAGGTTTTTATCCAAATTCATTTCATTTTCTCCTGTTATAAGCCATGTATCATATTGCAATCAAACTGTTTCAAAGCCATTCCATTTAGAGATGCGTTATAAAGACGCAATAACGTTTAACAAGGTAAACATACCAATTATCAATAAAATCATAAAGAAATAGGCTTTTAATAATTCACTTTGACTTTTCATCTTTCACCCACTTGCGTTATAACAGCATAATTCAATGACAAGCTGTATTATCCCTACTCGGACATGACAAGAAGATGACAAGCTGATGACAACGGTCAGCACAAATTTATTTGCATTTACATAGCAATGCGAATAAATTCGCACCTACACGATGAATTTTAGATTAAAATTCAACCAGACTTCATCTCTTTTAACCATCACGCATAACCCCATAAGCCCAAACAGCGCGACACAAAGTCATAAGCTTAACGCGATATTGTGTAAACAGTTTGACAACAGGCTTGATTAACCCATCATGATTAACAAATAAACTTCTTTTACTCCCAGAGGATTGTATGCGAGCGTTTTTCCTTTTTACCCTACTACTGGTTTCTAATGCACCCACTTTTGCGACCGAACAAAACAACGGCAACGTTACCGTTGGACATGGTATGTCCATGTATGGCGATTTAAAATATCCCCCTAACTTTAAGCATTTTGAATACGCTAATCCTGACGCGCCCAAAGGGGGAACGGTACGTTTAGCCGATATAGGCACATACGACAGTTTTAACCCATTTATCATAAAAGGCATTCCACCAGCAGGTATTGGTGGTTTATTTGAAACCCTAACAGTTAATAGCGATGATGAAGCCTTTTCTGTTTATGGACTCATTGCTGAAACGATTGAAGTTCCTGAAGATAGAACATGGGTCGCCTATCAATTACGCTCGATTGCCCGCTTTCATGATGGAACACCGATTACCCCTGAAGATGTAATTTTTTCTTTTGAAATTCTTAAAGAAAAGGGCAATCCGTTTTACCGTTCCTACTACGAAAATGTCACTAAAGTAGAAAAGGTCGACGAACACAAGGTTAAATTCACCTTTATCAATGGTACAAATAAAGAGCTTCCCCTGATTATGGGACAACTCCCCATTCTTTCAAAAGCCTATTGGAGTACTCGCGAGTTTGACAAAACCACACTTGAAGCCCCTTTAGGGAGCGGTGCTTATAAAATTGACACATTTGAAGCAGGGCGTTTCGTCGTTTACAAACGAGTACCCGATTACTGGGGGGCGAATTTACCCGTTAATTTAGGACAAGAAAATTTTGATACCATTCGCTACGACTATTACCGCGATAGTACCGTTGCATTACAAGCCTTTAAAGCAGGGGAATATGATTTCCGTTCTGAATCCACCGCAAAAGATTGGGCGACTGCTTACGACTTCCCCGCTGTAAAAACAGGCTTAGTTATTAAAGAAGAAATTACTCACGAAATCCCCACAGGCATGCAAGCCTTTTTCTTCAATACCCGCCGTCCCCTATTTGCAGACCCCAAAGTCCGTGAAGCAATCGGCTATTTATTTGATTTTGAATGGTCAAATAAAAACCTGTTTTACAATGCTTATACCCGCACCGACAGTTTTTTTTCCAACTCAGAACTTGCCGCGCATAACCTCCCCAGTGCAGAAGAACAGGCGATTTTAGAACCGTTTAAAAACAAAATTCCCGAACATATTTTTACAACGGCTTATCAACCCCCAAGTAGTGATGGCTCAGGCAATATCCGCGATAACATTCGCAAAGCACTTGGACTATTAACCGACGCAGGATGGGAATTTAAACAAAACCGTTTAGTCAATAAAACAACGGGTAAACCGTTTGATTTTGAAATTTTACTAGACAGCCCTGCTTTTGAAAGAATTTCCCTACCGTTTGCCAAAAACTTAGAACGGGTAGGCATTAAAGCGACCATCCGCACAGTAGATTCCAGCCAATACAAAAACCGTTTAGATGATTTTGATTTTGATATGATTGTTGCCGTTGTTGGACAATCGCTTTCTCCCGGTAATGAACAACGCGATTATTGGGGTTCAAACAAGGCAGATATTAAAGGCACACGCAACTACGCAGGGATTAAAGACCCTGTTATCGATGCACTCATAGAACAAGTGATTGCAGCCCCAGACAGGGCAAGCCTTATTGCACACACCCGCGCATTAGACCGTGTTTTACTCTCAGGCTATTACGTAATTCCACACTGGCACATTCGCACATTTCGCGTGGCATATTGGAACAAATTCATGCACCCAAACATTGCCCCAAAATATGGACTAGGATTTAATACTTGGTGGATTGATAAAGAAAAAGCGCAACAATTGGATGCAAAACGCGGGAAATAGTCGGGTGAGCATTACCCATAAATCCTGAGAATTCTGATTCAGACAGCAGTAGGGTGGGCAGTGCCACCCTATGCAACTTTCAATATCTTTATTTAACAGGTATATATGTACCCTGCATTGATAATAATCCCAAATCAATAACCGCAATTTCTGCTAAATCTTTTAGTGCAAAGTTAGGCGCGATAAATTCAAATAAACCCGATTCGTGATGAATCCCTTGTGGGTCAACAATCTCGTTTTGCGTCCGTCCAGTGCCACGAAAATGTTCAAAAATACTTAGTTTCTGTTCTAATAATTCCCGATACGCCCAATCTGCCCCGCCTGTTGCTTTAATTTCTTGATAAGACGCGGTTTTTAACCGCTCCTTGCCTATTTCAGGATAACCTAACACAAAAGATTTATTTGCATCACTACGGAAAAAGAAACCGTTGGGGGAAAAGTCACCTTCGCTCTTTTTGTTTGCGTCAACCGTTGCATCCGTGGCGAATCGTTGAAAAACAGTAAAAAGATTATCCCATGTAGGAATAATCACAGTTTTACGCCATTCTGCGGGTAGTTCACCATTCAACACTTCAGATTGTGTGATTTCGTCAGGAAAACGAAAGACTATCGCAACCATCGGTACATCCCGTTGCCAATGAATAATATCTTCTGCTTCGTAACCAATATCTAAGTAAATATCTAACAGCGATTTGCCATAAATCCCGTCTGGTGTGGTAACAAAAGCAATGGGTTTAGTGCTTAAAATTGCGCTGTTTAACAATTGGTTATTTGCATCCAACACGTATTTACGTGGGGCAATGCGTGTGTAATAACGTGTCTGTTGTGTCAATTGTTCATAAGGCACGCTGGGGCGGTCAATTTTTTGCGCTTCGGTTACAACGCTTTGTAATTCTGTGGATAATTTATCCATCGCAGGATATAACAACGCACGTTGTTCTGCATAAACCGTTTGTCCTGTTCCGTAACTAATAAAGCACAGTAGTAGTAAAACACGTTTTAGCATTATAAAACTCCTTATAGTGTATCTAACCATTTAATAAAACTTGTATTTAATCACTGGCTGCACCAGCAACGTGATTTTACAGTGCTAACCAGATTTGTGAAATAGGACAAGTTCAATAGGAGGCTTAAAGTTGGATAAATCTCCCTGTGGATAACTTAAAAAAATTATTTATAAATAGTGAATTAGCTTTTTTACATTCCTTTCTCTATTCCTTCGCAATATATCAATCAGTATCCCTGTGGATAACTCAGAATTTAAATTTAATATCATTAAGTTAAGTGGTAAAAACTTATTTGTTGTTTAGCTACTTTTATGTTTTTTGTTGTTTTTTTGCCTACTTTTTAGCGTTTAGCTGTTAGTAACTTGTTAGTAACTTGTGGATAACCTGTTAGTAACTTGTGGATAACTTCGATAAATAAATGGTTCTACAGAGTTATTCTAGGGATGTTCAAGCAGTTATCAACAAAGTTACTAACAGGATAACTATTTAAATATAAATAAAAATTCTGAGTTATCCACAGTTTTTTATGACATAACTATTACAATAAAATCTATTTAAACAAATTAAAGATTAAAGAAGGGAATCTGTGGAAATCTTTGGAACAGGTATTTAAGGACTGATAAAAACCGAATGGCTGAGAGAGGAACAAAGCGGGGATAAAAAATAATAGTGAAGCAAATATTTTTCACTTTTTTACTTATGTCATAATATTGCGGATATATTGTTGTTTACTTAGACGGTCTGGGAACTGAACGCTGCATGTCATTTTCTTTTCATAACTTATTATTTATATTTAGTATCAATGTGATGTGTTTTATCAGTGCTTGCGCCCCCCAACCGCCTGCGCCATCACAGGGTCATTTAAACAACACCAGTTTGCCTAAGACCAAAGCGAATATTCCGCCCCCCGTGATTCAAACCCCTCCCCTACCACCACCACAGCCTGTACAGCCCTTAGAAACTTATTCAGTAACCGTTGATAGTGTGCCTGTAGAAAAGCTCCTGCTTGCCCTTGCTAGAGATGCTAATTTGAATATCGACATTCATCCCGGTATTGAAGGTATTGTTTCTTTAAATGCACTAGACCAAACCTTGCCACAACTGTTGGAACGTATTTCACAACAAGTGAGTTTGCGTTATGAAATTTCAGAAGACCGTGTATTAATCGTCAGACCTGATAAACCTGAGTTACGGACGTATAAAATTAGTTACGTCAATATGAGCCGTGAATCCACCAGTGAAACCGCTATTTCAACGCAAGTTGCTAGTACAGGCACGGTTGCTGTTGGAAAAGGGGGTACGACTATTACGTCAGGCAATAATTCCATTTCTAGCATTAAAAATGTATCTAACAATAATTTTTGGAAAACGTTACAAGAAAATGTGTCTAATTTATTAAACGATAAGGAAAGTACAGGCGCGGAGAAAAATGGCAATGTGACGATTAACCCTGAAACAGGCATTTTGACGGTGCGGGCAACCTATAAGCAGCATGAAGACATTCAACGTTTTTTAGATGACGTGATGAATAGCGCGCAACGACAAGTATTAATCGAAGCGACTATTGCAGAAGTGACTTTAAATAATCAATATCAAGCAGGGGTTGATTGGCAACGAATCAATGGTAATTTCAGCTATGCGCAACAACTCCTCGCGGGCAATTTGGCACAACCCCCCGCGTATAGTTTCACTTATAGCAATCCTGATAGTGGAACTGGGAATATTTCTGCTACGGTCAAAATGTTGGAAGAGTTTGGCACAGTAAAAGTACTTTCCAGTCCAAAACTCATGGTGCTGAATAATCAATCGGCTATTTTAAAAGTGGTTGATAATCGGGTTTATTTTACGGTTGACGTAACGATTAGCGATACAGATACACGTTCACGCACGGCTTATTCTACAGCGATTAACACCGTCCCCGTTGGATTAGTCATGAATGTTACCCCACAAATCAGTGAGATAGGACAAGTTACGCTGAATGTACACCCGACTATTTCACGGATTATTGGTTTTGTAAACGACCCTAACCCAGAGTTAGCGAGCGCAGGTATAACCAGCCAAGTTCCTGAAATTCAAGTACGGGAAATTGAATCGATTTTAAGGGTTAATAATGGTGATGTAGCGATTATTGGCGGTTTAATGCAAGATACGACAGAACAAGGTAAAATGGGCTTACCCGTCTTGTCCAATCTGCCATTGGTGGGCGATGCGTTTAGCTATCGCAATGATGAATATAATAAAACGGAATTGATTATTTTCTTACGTCCTGTTGTGGTAAAACAAGCCAGTTTAAATGGCGATTTGTCAGAATATCAACACTATCTACCCGATACAATGCCCGATAAAAACCGCGCTACGGGATTAACAGGGCATTAGGCAAACTTAATAAAGTAACGTAACGGATACCATCCCCCTAAGCAATGTTATCCGTCATGTATCACAAATTGATTAACCCCTGAAAATGCCATTTTCTAATAATTACTGTCCTACCCGCACTTCCCCATTTCGCAACGCCTGAATCACTTGCTCACGTTCCCCAACGGCCATAACCTGTCCGTTATCCACCACAATCAGCCGCTCAACCAACGATAACAAGGACTGGCGATGTGTGACAAGGATTAAGGTTTTATCCGCTAAATAGGGCGATAAACGCGCTTTTAACGCCTCCTCCGTACTGCTATCCATTGCGTTGCTTGGTTCATCCAATAATAAAATCGGTGGATTTAACAAAAACGCACGTGCCAAAACAATCGCTTGACGCTGTCCACCTGATAAACCCTCGCCCCGTTCACCAACGCGCATATCAAAACCCAAGGGATGACGATTAACAAAGTCAGTCACCCCCGCCAAGGTTGCGGCACGCAATACCTGCGCGTCATCCGCATACGGCGCGCCAAGGACAATATTATCGCGCACAGTGCCATAAAATAAGGTTGGGTCTTGCGCGACATAGCCCATATTACGGCGTAAATCTTCAGGGTCTATTTGTCGACTATCCACCCCATCTACTAAAATACTACCTGATTCAGGTGGATATAAGCTAAGTAATAACTTTGCAATCGTACTTTTTCCCGAACCAATGCGTCCAATAATGCCAACCCGTTCACCTGCTTGAATACCAAAAGAAACCGCTTGCAAAACCGTTTGTGCTTGTTGTGGATAACTAAACGCCACCTGTTTAAATTCAATATTTCCCTGCAACAGGGGACGATGTACAAAAGGATGATTTAATGGTCGTTCTAACGGCATCCGCATCAAGCGGTCTAATGATTTAAATGCTTGTAACGACTGATGATAACGGGTGATTAAACTGACTACCTGCGCCATTGGGGCTAATGCACGTCCTGTAAGAATTGTCGCCGCGATTAATGTTCCCGTTGTAATTTCCTTATCCGCAATTAAATAAACCCCATAGACCACTACAATAACGCTAGTGAGTTGTTGAATAAAAACTGAAAAATTAACGGATAACGCCGATAAATATCGTACTTTCAACCCACCTTGTGCTAACTGCGCCATTAACAATTCCCAACGGCGTTGCATATTGCCTTCCGCCCGCACGGTTTTGAGCGTTTCCAATCCACTTAAGGTTTCCACCAACACCGCTTGTTTTTGCGCGCTTGCCTGCGTGGTTTGCTGAATAACTTTACGTAAAGGCAACTGTAGTAATAAGCTAAATAGAATAATCAAGGGTATAGCAAATAAAGGCAATAAAGCCAATGCGGGATGTAATAAGCCCCAAATTGCAACCACAAACAGCAACGCGAAAGGCAAATCAATAACCGCTGTTAATGTTGCGGAAGTAAAAAAATCTCGGAAAGATTCAAATTCATGTAACTGATTGGCAAAAGCACCAACAGAGGTTGGATGCGCACTTCGTTGTGAGCCTAACACTTGCTCAAAAACGCGACTCGATAACACAATATCTGCACGTTTACCAGCAACATCAATAAAATACCCGCGTAAACTGCGCATTAAAAAATCAAATACAAACACAATCAACATACCAATCGCCAAAACCCATAATGTTTCTAAAGCATTATTCGGTACAACGCGGTCGTACACATTCATAACGAATAAAGGCGAAGCCAAGGCGAATAAATTAATCAGCAACGACGCTAACAATACTTCGGTATAAAGTCCCCATGATTGCCATAATGTTCCCCAAAACCAACTTCTTGGGCGCGGTGCATGTTCTGCCTCTGCCGTGCGTTGGTCAAAAGCATAAACAGGGCGCGCAAATAGCACCGACCCGCTATAGTTTTTCGCCAATTCACTCAGTTCTATTTCACTACTGCCTTCACCAACCGCAGGAAAGATGACTTGTACACGTTTTTTACCCACCTGTTTGAGTAAAATGCACGCTTGCCCGTCAGTAAGCAGTAACACCGCAGGCAAATACAATGCACTTATGCTGGCTAAGGGTTGCGCGGCTAAACGGGCGGACAATCCTGCTCGCTCAGCCGAACGGATAAACGTTGCAGGGGAAAATTGATTGTTTTCTAAGGGTAATCCTGCCCGCAGTGCATCCGCTGAAAAAGGCTTGTTATTCAACTTGGTTAATATCACTAAACAGGCAAGCAAAGGGTCATCAAGTAATGTATCAGAGGACATGAGAATGGTTGTTTTCTATGCGATAAAGTGATGCAGTCATTAAGTCACAAAAAGAAAAGAAAGGATATGGCTTAATATCGTCGCAACACGGTGAGGAAATGATAAATATCTGTTATTACTCAACGGTTTTTAATACTTTTTCTACCGCTGCAATTCTTTCCTGACACGCTTTATAAGCCTTACTGGCTTCTTCAACTAAGGGAATTAATTGGTCTATATCTAAGGCTTCTTCTTGGCGCATGGTCTCTGCGATGGTTTTTAGCTTGTTATAATTGCGCTGATAATCTGTGGATTTTTTGGCTGCCATGGTTTTAAGCCTCTACGTGTTCTTGTAAAACTGCATAAGCCGTTTTTATGACATCAACGGTTGCAGCAACATCATGGGTACGCACGATTTTTGCGCCTTTGCTAATCGCTAACACTGCCAGTGCTAAACTGCCATAAAGCCGTTCAGCAACGGGTTTATGCAATACCGTTCCCAGTAAAGATTTTCGCGATACACCAATTAAAACAGGATAGCCCAATGCCGTTAATTGTTCTAAACGATTCATTAATTGCAAATTGTGTTCAGGGGTTTTACCAAAGCCAAAACCGGGGTCTAACCAAATACGGTCTTGCGTGATACCCGCTTGTAAACAGGCTTGTACACGGGTTTGTAAAAAGTCGCAGACTTCGCGGCTCACATCGGTATAAGTGGGATTTATTTGCATGGTTTGTGGCGTGCCTTGTTTGTGCATTAAACACACGGTGATATGGGGCGATGCGGCAACAGTTTGTAAACTACCTTCTTCACCTAATGCAGCAATATCATTAATAATATGCACCCCTGCATTTATTGCGGCACGCATTACGCCTGCTTTATAAGTATCAACAGAGACTTGTACGGGCAATTCTGCTAAGACTTTTTCTATAATGGGCATAACACGGTCTAATTCTGCCTGTTCAGCGACGGGCTGCGCGTTTGGTCTGGTTGATTCTCCGCCAATATCAATTATTTGCGCGCCTTCTTTTACCAAACGTTCGGCGTGTTGTAAGGCGATATCTTGGGCGGTAAATTTGCCACCATCGGAGAAAGAATCGGGGGTGAGGTTTAAAATACCCATCACGAGCGGGGCGGTTAGGGGAACGGTGGTTTGTGTCATAATGGGCATATTCGAGCGTTAGTTTCAGTTATTAAAGTCACATTCATCAAAAAAGTTATCTTCTCTATGAGCCAGCCAAGTGCTTTTCCACAACCGCGTAAACGGTTTGGACAGAATTTTTTACATGATGCGTCGGTTATTGCACGCATTATTCAAGCGTTCGCACCGCAACCCAAACAGCAGATTGTAGAAATAGGGGCGGGACGTGGTGCATTAACATTGCCATTGTTAGAATTGTTAGGGCAATTAAGCGTTGTTGAAATAGATCGGGATTTAGCCACGTTATTGCAACAGACCTGTGCGCCATTAGGGAAATTAACTTTATATCAAGCGGACGCGCTAAAGTTTGATTTTGGACAACTCGCACAGGCAGGTCAATCATTACGGATTATTGGCAATCTACCCTACAACATTTCTACGCCATTGTTATTTCACCTATTAGAATTTACACCCTGCATCAGTGACATGTTATTTATGTTACAAAAAGAAGTGGTTGACCGTATGACAGCAGCCCCTGATACGGCGAATTATGGGCGATTATCCGTAGCGTTACAGTATCGTTGTCAGGTGGAAAAATTATTTGATGTAGGGTCGGGTGCATTTACGCCCGCGCCGAAAGTAGAATCGAGCATTGTACAATTAATTCCTTATCAAACATTGCCCTGCCCTGCAAATGATGAAGCCGTTTTTCAGCGTGTGATTACCAGCGCGTTTGCACAACGACGGAAAACATTACGAAATAATTTAAAAAATCTCCTATCTGATACACAAATTCAGCAAATGGGTATAGACCCACAAACCCGTGCGGAAACGCTAGATGTAGCAGATTTTGTACGCTTAGCGAATTGTTTGTCTGAATCAGGATTAACCGAATTAAAAGACCAGAAAACAACAAAAGTATGACGTTTACGTATTCTCTTGTGTTGGTGTTGTATTTTATTAAAAAGATTACATTATGTAAGACGTACCATATTATGCAGACGCGTATTTTATCCCTCCTTTCTCAGGAAACCGTGAGATGACCCCTCCATTATCTTCTGATATTCAGAAATTGTTGTCGGCTTGTCACCACGACCCGTTTGCCGTGTTAGGACGACATGTAAACGGAAAAAATTGCATGGTGCGAGTCCTACTTCCCCATGCCGAGCAGGTACGATTTTTACATGCGCCCCTATCCCTACAGCGAATAGGCAATACCGACATATTTGAATGGCACGGACAAGCAACAGAAGTACCTGATAATTATCAGATTCAATGGAGCGACCAATACGGCATTCACCAACGTTATGACCCTTATTGTTTTCCCCCGCAACTCACCGAGTTTGATTTGCATTTATTTAATGAAGGAAAACATCGCCATGCGTATCAATTTCTAGGTGCGCATCAACATCAAATTAACACTATAGACGGTATATTATTTGCCGTTTGGGCCCCTAATGCCGAGCGTGTGAGCGTGGTTGGCGAGTTTAATCAATGGGATGGGCGCATACACCCCATGCGAGTACGCGGAAGTAGCGGTGTTTGGGAACTTTTTATTCCTAATCTGGCGACCTGCAATCTTTATAAATTCGAAATCCGACAACGGGCGACGGGTAATATATTTATTAAGTCAGACCCTTACGCACAAGGCTGTGAAAATCGTCCGCACACCGCCAACTATGTAGTGCCTAATTCACAACACGAATGGCAAGACGCAAATTGGCTGGCTAACCGCGCACAGAGCCAATGGTCGCACCGCCCAATGAGTATTTATGAAGTCCATTTAGGCTCGTGGCAACGAAATGAAGCAGGCAAATTTTTAAATTATCGAGAATTAGCCCATCGTTTAGTCGCATACATTGAACGCTTAGGCTTCACACACATAGAATTATTACCTATTGCCGAACACCCCTACGATCCTTCGTGGGGTTATCAAGTGACGGGATTTTACGCACCAACTAGCCGTTTTGGTTCACCCGATGATTTTCGCTATTTTATTGATTATTGTCATCAACATAACATTGGTGTATTACTCGATTGGGTTCCCGGACATTTTCCTAAAGACGCGCACGGACTAGCACGATTTGATGGAACGGCACTTTATGAACATCCTGACCCACGCAAGGGCGAGCATAAAGAATGGGGAACGTATGTTTTTAATTACGCACGCCTTGAAGTTCGCAGTTTTTTAATCTCTAACGCATTATATTGGTTAAAAATTTTTCATATAGATGGATTACGGGTTGATGCGGTTGCCTCCATGTTATATTTGGATTATTCGCGTAAAGCGGGTGAATGGTTGCCAAATCAATATGGTGGACACGAAAATATAGAAGCTATTTCCTTTCTCCAAGAATTAAATAGCGTGGTACAAGCAGAATGCGCAGGCAGTTTAATGATTGCTGAAGAATCGACCAGTTGGGCGCAAGTCACTCGTCCAAGCTCAAATGGCTTAGGATTCAGTATGAAATGGAATATGGGCTGGATGCACGACACCGCTATCTATTTTAGAGAAGACCAACAACATCGTCGTTATCATCATCAACTACTCACTTTTGGTATGTTGTACGCATTTAGTGAAAACTTTGTCCTACCCTTTTCCCACGATGAAGTTGTACACGGCAAAGGTTCATTACTGAATAAAATGCCGGGAGATACATGGCAAAAATTTGCTAATTTACGGTTATTATTTACCTATTTATGGACATATTCGGGTAAAAAACTATTATTTATGGGCTGTGAATTTGGGCAAGAACGCGAATGGAGTGAAGAACGGGCATTAGACTGGGAATTATTAGATAAGCCTAATCATCAAGGAATACAAAATATTGTAAAAGATTTGAACCAACTTTACTGTCAACAACCTGCACTACATCAGTTTGATTTTGAAGGACAAGGATTTACATGGATTGATTGTAGTGATAATAAACAATCGGTGATTGCTTTCAAGCGTCGTGCGGGTGCAGAAGAATTGCTCATCCTTTTCAATTTCACGGCTACACCGCGTTATAACTATCGTATAGGCGTGCAACAATTGGGCGTGTATCACGAAATTTTCAATTCAGATTCCTATCATTATCAAGGCAGTAATATGGGAAATGACGCGATAACCGCAGATAATCAAACGTGGAAAGAATACCCATATAGCGTATCTTTAACATTACCGCCATTAGCGGGGATTATTTTACAGTTAAAGACAAGTTAATTACGGATTTAAAGAGAAAATAAATGATTATTACAATTGAAAATTTTGGGGTGATTAAACACTTTCAATTCGATACGGAAAAGGATTTATATCTATTGTTTGGTAAAAATAGCATGGGCAAATCTTATGCTATTTCTTTAGTTTATTTAATTTTTAAGAATATTAAGCTATTGAATTTTGAATTTAAAATAAAGGAGTCAAGTAAAGAATTAGACGAATGGGGGTATTATAAAAATGAAATGGAAAAAACGCTAATTGAGCTGTTTGAAAAATTTATAAAAACGTTATCAACTTCGTTGGAAAATACTTTTTCTAGCATAGAAAACTTACAAAATAAATTTACAGAAAAATCACCATAACAGGAGTAGCGTTTTTGCTACTTTTGGGAATAGAGAAAAAAGCTAATCAGAATAAAGCAATACAACTTGTTATTTTGAATTTGGAACTCAACAACGATGCGGTTAAGCGGTTCGCAAAAAAACTTCGTGCCACTGAGAATATTCGAGAAAAGGTCTATTCTCATAGGATAGATTTAGTTCGCAACTTTTTTAAGGAATTAGATTCTATTAATGATGTTTATTATTTACCTGCTTCACGGTCAGGTTTATATCAAGCACTTAATGCTTTTGGAGCAATTTTTGCGGAACTTGCAAAGAATCGCAGTTTTACGTCAAAACCAATCAGCATACCTGCTATTTCTGAGCCTGTAGCAGATTACTTTTTGCATTTATCTAATATTACGTCGCGTAAGTCTAACCATGATTTGCAATCTTATATAGAAGAAATTGAAAAAGAAATTCTACAAGGAAGCGTTGAATTTAATAGTGAAACAAAACACTTGTTGTTCACACTCAGTAATTTACCTCTAGTCTTAGATTTATCTGTAACTTCCTCTATGGTTTCAGAAATATCCCCAATTGTTGCTTACTTAAAATATATTCTGTCCACAAACAAGAAACAAAAACCATTAATTTTTATTGAAGAACCCGAAGCACATTTACATCCTGAAAACCAAGTGAAATTGATGGCGGTCTTTGCACGATTGGTTAAAGACAATAAAATCAAATTAGTTGCTACATCACATAGCAATTATATTTTTAACAAAGCCAGTAATTTAGTTATTGACAATAAAATTGACAGGGGAAAATTTGTTGCTGTTTTATTTGCTAATACATCAGAAGGAAGTGAAACAAGAGCGTTAGAAACTGATGAATATGGAATAGAAGACGATAATTTTATCGACACAGCAGAAAGTCTTTATACAGAAAAAATGGCATTATTTGATAAATTAAATGCGCAATAATATGTTTGATGCCATTCATAATAATACTGAGTTATCTCATATAGCTAACGCAACTTAAAAAGCAGCTTAATGTAGGGTGGAATAGCGTAGCGTATTCCACCATAAAACGCCAAAAATAGCTGAGTTTATGCAGAAAGCTTGCACTGTTGTGGAATACGGCTTGCGCCTATTCCACCCTACAATAATCATTTTAAAGTGCGTTAGCTATAGAACCACACCCCGCTTTATTAACCATAAACCCTTGTTAAATTTATCGGTCGCTGTTAAAACGATGGCGTAAAAATCAACGGGCGACTGGGTTTTTCTTTTTCATCCTCCTGTTTTTTCTCTTCTTTCTGTGTTTGCTGTTCGGCTAAACGACGGCGAATATCCGTTTGCAATGTTAATAAGGTCGCGTTGTTTGCTTGCGCGGTCAGCCCTTTTTCAACCAGTGCTAATCCCTCTTGTAACGCTGCTTTTTCCACTCGTTCTTGTGCTAGTTGTGCATAACGATTGGCTATTTGTGTTAATCCTGTTAAGGCTTGGGTGTTTTTTTCGTCTAATAATAATACGTTGTGATAAATATAAATGGCGGTTTCTAATTGCCCTGCTTTAATTTGTTGTGTGGCGGTTTTTAAAAGCGTTTGTAGGGGATTATCCGTGCTTGAATTGGAGGGGAGCGGGGTTGTCGCGGGGGGTTCTGTTGTTGGAACGGGTGGCGGTGTTGGTTTGTTGGTGGGGAGTAGGTATTGTTGAGCCAGCGCGAGTAAATTGGGATGTGTGGGGAGTACTTTTAAACCTTTTTCAATCAGATGTGCGCGTTTTTCAGGCTGGCGTTCTGCACGCGCCATGCGTTCGTATTGTTCAGCAATACGTAATAATCCTGCTTTGGCTTGGGCTTGTTCGGGGTCTAAGATTAAAATTTGTTGATAACTGTTGTAAGCATTATCATCTATTGGTTCAGTGAGTTGTAGCGCGTTTATTTGTTGTTCTGCTTGTGCTAAAAGGGTTTGAATACGTGATTCTCGCGCTAAGGTTTTTTGTAGGGTTAAGAGGTTTTGATGTGTGGGAAAATACGTTAATCCTTGTTGTACAATGGTTAATTCATCAGTCAGTGTGGTTTGACGTTTAGCAAGGTTTACATATTCATCAGCCAGTTGGCTTAATCCTGCTTGTGCTTGGGGATTGCTTGAGTCTAATTGTAGTATTTGTTGATAAGTTTGATAGGCTTCTACCAGTTGGGCTAGTTCTAGTTCATGGGTGGCTTTGTTTAATAAATCAGCTAATTGTGTTTGTTGGTTTTGTTCTTGAATTAGTTGCGATAGTGTGTGTTCTAAATTAACGAGTTCTGTTTGTTGGGGTAATAAACTTAATCCTTGTTGTATTATTTTTAGACTATTTGATAAATCCCCCTTGTTTTTCAGTAGAATAGCTTGTTGCTGGTAGATTGCTGCGAGTTGTTTTAGTCCTTGTTGCGCGGCTTGGTTGCTGGGGTCTAGGCGTAAAATTTGTTGATAAGTTTCATAAACATTATTGCCTGCTGGGCTTGTTAGTTGTTGCGTTTGCCATTGTTGTTGTGCGGTATTGAGTAGTTTGTCTATGGGTGCGGTAAAGGGGCGAAAATAACTAATACTGGTAATGATAATAATGAGTAGGAATAGAACACTAGACCAAATAAAGCGTTGATGTTTAGATGCGGTGGTTTCATCGTTATGCGGGGTGGTGAGTGGGGCAAACGGTTCACCGAGTAGGGCAGCTTTAAAATCAGCAACGCTTTGAAAGCGGTTTTCTAGGCGTACTGCAAGGGCTTTTTCAATGGTTTGGCTCAAAAAGGGGGGAATATTTAAGCCTGCAATGTCGGTGAGGGAAATTAAGGATTCTTCACAAAATCGGTCGGTCGCGGCGGGGGGTAACATGCCACTGAGCAGTTGGTAGAGTAATGCACCACAGGCATAGATATCTGTCCATGCACCAATTTTCCCGCGTCCTGAATATTGTTCTAAAGGTGAATAGCCGTGTTTAAGGACTAAATCTAAACTACGACTGTGTTCGCCCATGATGTGGCGCGCCGCGCCAAAGTCTATGAGAATAGGTACGCCTGTTTTAAGGAGCAGAATGTTGTGTAAGGATATATCACGATGATAAATATGTTTATCGTGAACCACGCTTAATGCGTCTAAGATGGGTAAAATAATATTTAAGGTTTGTTCTGTAGTGATTTTACCACCATTTTTGTCTAAAAAAACGGCTAAATTGTCGCCATCAAGAAAATCCATCACCATATAGCCTGTTTGATTTTCTTCAAAAAAATTACTGACGCGGACGATGTGAGGATGATCAAATTTTGCTAAGTTGCGGGCTTCATCAATAAATAAAGCTAATCCTTGTTGAAAGGCTTGGTCTTGATTTTTGAGCGGAACGATGGTGGACTCCGCAGAGGCACGGCTAGCAAGAGAAGCGGGTAAATATTCTTTAATGGCAACCCGCTTTTGTAACCAGCAATCTATACCAATATAGGTAACGCCAAATCCGCCTTGTCCTAGGGGTTTGCCAACAATATATTGATTTTTTAACAGCGTCTTTGGTTTCAGGTATAATGGATGATCTTTATGTGTTAATGCATTGTAACCACAAGCGAGACAAACCTCTGCTTGTCCCTTGTCGAGCATACAGTTGATGCACAATGTATCTAGCAGGGTTGTGGTAATGACAGTCGGCATTGTTGTTGGTAAAGTCATGGTAAGTAAAACAAAGTTATACCGTATAATATTAGATGTATAAAATATAAATCAAACAAAAAGTTATGTATTGGCGCAGTGCAAAAACAATATAGATTATTGTTGATTTAGTCTTGAATTACCAAGTTTATTTTTGGCTTGTTGTGTAAATTTAGTGTTTTAAAGACAATGTGACCACTGTGCAAGTTTTTCAAATCTAACCCGCATCTAACATCGGTTTTGGATGCTTATAATCGTGAGCAATAATGCTTGCATTAATTCTTATCATTCATCAATCAGCAAAAATAATAAATAATTATGTTTAATATACTGGTTTTACATGGTCCGAATTTAAACTTGCTAGGCGAGCGTGAGCCTAAACATTACGGACGTGCGACGCTTGTCGATATTAATCAAGCCTTACAAAACATGGCACAAGCGCATCGTTTAACAACGTTTCAAAGTAATGCGGAATATCAATTGATTGAACGTATTCACGCTGCACGGCATGAAAATATTGATTTTATTATTATTAACCCCGCCGCTTTTACCCACACCAGCGTTGCTCTGCGTGATGCATTAGCAGCCGTCGCAATACCTTTTATTGAAGTGCATTTGTCTAATGTACATGCACGTGAGCCTTTTCGCCAACACTCCTATTTTTCTGATTTGGCAGTGGGGGTTATTTCAGGACTTGGCGCACAAGGTTATATGCTTGCCTTACAAGCGGCATTCACTCTGTTGCGCGATAAAAATGAGCAGGTGAGTGTGTAACACATTCATTCTGTTACTATCCTATTTCTGCCCATTATGCTACGGCATGGTAAAACCCGCCCGCGCCTCTGGAAACAAATGTTTAGAGAATATTTATGCCAATGGACATTCGTAAAGTAAAAAAACTAATTGAATTGTTGGAGTCTTCCAATATTGCCGAGATTGAAATTCGGGAGGGGGAAGAATCCGTTAGAATCAGCCGTTATGGCACACAACCGCAACAAATGCCTATTTATGGGTATCCACAACCTTATCCAGCACCACAACCTAGCGTAAATCCAGCGACAACATCTACGCCGTCAGATGTATCTGCAACGCCACAAATCACGGGGCATGTTGTCACCTCTCCAATGGTTGGCACGTTCTACCGCGCAGCTTCTCCTGCTAGCAAGCCTTTTCTTGAAGAAGGACAACGGGTTTCTGTCGGTGACACGTTAGCGATTATTGAAGCGATGAAAATTCTCAATCAAATTACCTCCGATTATGCGGGCGTGGTTCGCAAAGTCTTGGTGGAAAATGGCTCGCCTGTAGAATATGGTGAACCCTTATTTATCATTGATTAAACTAATATATGGACAGTCCCCCGCTTCTCGCGTTTTCTAACACGCAAGGGGGACACGCTGGCAGTTATTCATCATCACACCCACCTTTGCTGTGTCAAAATTAACTCAACCAGCACCACCATTCCAACTGTAGAGATTTAAAGAGGAATATTACATGCTGTCGAAAGTCGTTATCGCTAACCGTGGTGAAATTGCACTACGAATTTTACGTGCTTGTCGGGAAATGGGAATTCGCACGGTAGCGATACATTCCTCTGTTGACCGTGAGCTAAAACATGTCCGTTTGGCGGATGAATCTGTCTGCATAGGCCCGCCCCCCTCTGGACAAAGTTATTTAAATATTCCCGCCGTTATTAGTGCCGCAGAAGTTACGGATGCAGTTGCTATTCATCCCGGATATGGTTTTTTATCTGAAAATGCGGATTTTGCAGAACAGGTTGAAAAAAGTGGTTTTATTTTTATTGGTCCACGCCCTGATACGATCCGTTTAATGGGTGATAAAGTGTCCGCGATTGCTGCCATGAAAGCTGCAGGTGTGCCTTGTGTCCCGGGGTCTGATGGCGTATTAACGGAGGATATGGAGCAGAATTTTCGGATTGCCCGCGAGATAGGCTATCCTGTGATTATTAAAGCGGCGGGCGGTGGCGGCGGGCGAGGAATGCGCGTTGTACATAGTGAGGCGGCGTTACACAATGCGATAACGCTCACTTGCAATGAAGCGGGGGCGGCTTTTGGTAATGATAAAGTTTATATGGAAAAATTCTTGGAAAATCCTCGTCATATAGAGTTCCAAGTATTAGCTGATGAACATGGACACGCGATTCATTTAGGCGAGCGTGATTGTTCTATGCAACGTCGTCATCAAAAAGTGTTAGAAGAGGCCCCAGCACCGGGGTTGCCCAGAAATTTACGCAATAAAATTGGTGAACGTTGCGCACAAGCCTGCCGTGAAATTGGTTATCGGGGGGCTGGGACATTTGAATTTTTATATGAAAATGGCGAGTTTTATTTCATTGAAATGAATACACGGGTACAAGTAGAACACCCTGTTACAGAGATGATTACGGGCATTGATATTGTTAAAGAACAATTGCATATTGCCGCAGGCGAGCCGTTACGTTATCAGCAAAAAGATATTCGTTTTACAGGTCATGCGATTGAATGCCGTGTTAATGCTGAAGACCCTAATAATTTTATGCCGTCTCCCGGATTGGTTAATCGTTATCATGCTCCCGGTGGGCCAGGTATTCGGGTTGATACGCATTTATACAGTGGGTATCGCGTGCCACCTTATTATGATTCTTTGATTGGTAAGTTGATTGCGCATGGGGAAAGCCGTGAATCAGCCATTGCGCGTTTATCTACCGCGTTAGATGAAATGGTCGTGGATGGCATTAAGACCAATATTCCCTTGCATCAATCTTTATTAAAAGATGCCTCTTTTCAAAAGGGTGGAACAAGTATTCACTATTTAGAAAAGAAATTGGGGTTGATGTAGAAAGTCTTTTTTTATACGGATATCACCACATTAAGCGGTGTTATCCGTTAAAAAAAGCGGTCTGAATCAGTATTAAAAAGCATTAATTTTCCGTTTGATTATTCTGTTTCAGACAAGGGCAAGAAGTTTAATGCGTTAATAAGATGCGTAATAATGCAAACATTTCATTAGGAATGCCTGTTAAATACGATAATTGTACATACAGAAAAATAACCGCTGGAAATACAATGTATCCCAACGCACCTATAAACAATAATCCCAATAAAATAAATAGCCCAAACGGTTCTGAACGTCCAAAGGGAATAGCAAAACGCAAGGGCAATAAACTGTGTAATACGCGCCCCCCGTCCAAAGGCAGAATTGGCACGAGATTTAATAACGCCAACACAGAATTAATAAACATGCCCGCCCCGCCCATGTAAAATAAAAATAAGGCATAGGGTACGCTATCTGCTAATACCCAGCCGATTTTTGCAATAACCACCCAAAACAACGCCATTAGTAGGTTAGATAAAGGCCCTGCTGCGGCAACAAACGCCATATCACGACGTGGGTTATGCAGTTGGTGCCAATTAACAGGTACAGGCTTTGCCCATCCAAACATAAACCCGCTGAGAAGTAACATTGCAATAGGTAATATAATAGTTCCTATTAAATCAATATGTTTAATTGGATTTAGTGTAATGCGTCCTAAGCGTTTTGCGGTGTCATCGCCTAACTTGTTTGCTGCCCAGCCGTGTGCTGCCTCATGTACAGTAATGGCAAACAGAATAGGAATTATCCAAATAGAAACTTGTTGTAATGTGGTCAGTGGAGTCATAGTCGCGGTTTAGTTGGCATCGTCAGTGTCAAACATGTCAATAGAGCCTTTACCGCGTCGTAAGACGACAGGAGGGTCTTCAATCAGGTCGATAATTGTTGTGGGTTCAAAGCCGCAATTACCGCCATCTACGATTAAATCTACATGTTTATCTAGCAGTTGTAATATTTGTTCGGGGTCAGTTTCAGGCATTTCTGCTTGAGGCATGATAAGTGTTGAGCTGATAATCGGCTCGCCTAGGGTTTCTAAAATAGCGAGTGTTATTTTATTGTCTGGCACACGCAAGCCTATCGTTTTACGTTTTGGATGTTGTAAACGACGTGGCACTTCATGCGTTGCTTTGAGCAAAAAAGTATATGCGCCCGGGGTGAGTGATTTCATTAAACGAAAAGCACTGTTTTCAACTTTTGCATACGTCGCAATTTCGGATAAATCCCGACAAACTAAGGTAAAATTGTGGTCTTTATCTGCATTACGAATACGACGAATCCGTTCCATTGCGTCCTTGTCACCCATACAGCAGCCTAAGGCGTAACAGGAATCTGTTGGGTAAACCACAACCTCACCATTACGAATGGCTGTTGCTACTTGGGAAATAAAACGCGGTTGTGGATTTTGTGGATGTATAGATAAAAATAAACTCATAACTTATTGTGCTTCCATATCTAGGGCTTGTAATTCGCTTACCCGACTTGCTGTTAAATCCTTTTTTGCCGTTAGCATGGCAATATCCTCTTCTGCAATACCTTTATAAGCTCCTGTAGAAATGAGTAATTTTGCGTTCGTGTCCCGAAAAACGAGCCACGCACGTTGCGCCGCTTTTAAACGTTCCTGTTTGTCAGCATCAAATTTATCATTGAGTTTTTGATAAATTACATTCAGGGCTTGGTCAGCTACATTATATTCATAATCCGCACAAGAAAGGCGTTGGCTTGGGGTTTGTGCTTGCTGACATTCATAATGTTTGAGAAAACCCACATCGTAGGTGGTGAGCAGTTTTTGCAAATTTTGAAAGAAAAGGGTTTGTGTGTCATCTATATGACGGCGTATCCAAAAAAGGACTGCATTTTTTACGATATTCCCCTCATACAAATTGTTACTGCTCAAAGCAGCAAAATCATAATATTTATCCGCGTAATAATCAGGCAGACTTTTACTTTTTAATAAGCCCAAATAAGTTGTTTTTTCTTGTGTTAGAAAATTAGGTTGCGCTTGTAATTCTTTATAAACAACAAAATAAGTCCGTGCTAAAGGAGCGATATAGGTATCATACAAGGGTTGCAAACGCATTTGAGTTGCTTTGTCATCGCTGGTTAAAATAAGCATATTACCAAGCCATTCGACAAACGCAGGATTGTAATAACCAAAACTTTCCTTATTTTTCAAATCTAGCGTTGTCTCTGTGTGTGGTCCTTGCACAAAAATTGCCTTACCAAATAACTTGTGTAAATCGTCATAACCTAAAAATGTTTTCGCATGACAATAAAAACTTAAGATACCGCCATTAGGAAAGTAATCGTATAAATCAGCACACTGATTTGTGGTTTTATCCAAATTATTCCATACATTCTTTACGACACTATCCCCTTCTGCCGCCCGTAAAGCGCAACTGGATAAAAGCAATGCGTAAAAACTTAAACGAATGGGTAGTAACAGGAATTTTTTCATGCTCATTGTCCTATCTATTTGTGTAACTTCATAAATCTTTGTGTATTATAAGCTAAAGCAGTATCACTATTGTATGTGTTCGTTAGCTATTCAATCAGATTAGCAAGTGATAAAGTGTGGCACAAAATATATATTTTGCTTTTTTGAACGCAAATTTACGCTATTTTGTTCATTTAATCTGTTTAATATATAAATATTATTTTTGATTTCGCGTTTGGAAAGTTTGATTCAAACCAACTGTAAACTGCAAAACCGTTTTATCCTTGCTCGTACTGCCCCGATTTAAACCACCTTGCTTACCATGAGATATGTCATGAACTCTCCGTACCAACCATTTTGGGTAATAACATACTTTGCTGTTTTGTTCGGTTTGCTTTGGAGTTTGCCAACAATTGCAATTCAGCCTGAAAGCAATCTTAATTCTCAAGAAAGACGGGAGTTGCCTGATTTTTCCGCCCCTGATACGGCAGTGACTCCCATAACACCCGTATTGCCACCCTTACCAGCACTCCCCCCTTATCTGATGATGAACCGTTATCTGCTGTTCCCAGTGTATTTGTAAAACAATTTGTTTTTGTTGGTAATACTGTATTTAGTCAAACGGATTTAACCGAGATAGTACAAACCTATCAAAACCGTAAAATCAGTGCTGAAGAATTGCAAGAAGCAAAAAACCGCATTACACGCCACTACATAGATAATGGCTACATCAATTCTGGTGCGATTATCCCCGACCAACCCGTTAAAGGAGGTATTATTACGTTGCAAGTGATTGAAGGACAACTCAGCCAAGTTAATATCACAGGCAATAATTATACAAACGAAGCCTACTTACGCAGTCGTTTAGAAAACAATGTCGGTGAAGTACTTAATATTAATGAGCTACAAAGAAAGTTACAATTATTACAACAAAATCAACTAATCAAACGGGTAAATGCTGAGCTAGGACCGGGTGTCCATTTAGGTGAGGGGGTTTTAAACGTTAAAGTAGAAGAAAATCGTCCTTATAGCCTAGGGCTTACCTTTAATAACCACCGCTCGCCAAGTATTGGTTCATATCGGGGAGAAATCGATGTTCAACATTTAAATATAACAGGACACGGAGACCAATTTTATGCCCGTTATGGTTTAACCGAAGGGCTAGACGATTGGGCGATTAACTATAAATTACCGATTAATCGCGCTGATACAACGCTAAGTTTTAGTGCAGAACAAAGTGACTCAAGCGTTATAGAAGACCCTTTTGCACAATTGTTAGTTAAAAGTGAGGCTGATACTTATAGCGTAACATTAAGCCATCCATTTTATCGTGTTGCAAACCAAGAATTTACGCTTGGATTACGGTTAGAAAAACGCAGTAGTCAAACCTATTTACTGGACCAAGGTTTCTCTTTCTCTCCCGGTGTGCGTGATGGCGAGAGCAAAATTACAGTTATCCGTTTTTCTCAAGATTGGTTAGACCGCAGTCGTGTTCACGTCATTGCTGCCCGTTCTAGCTTTAATGTGGGTATTGACGCGCTTGATGCAACTATCAATGAAGATGGTTCGCCCGATGGTAAATTTTTTACGTGGTTAGGACAGTTTCAATATGTGCGTCGTTTAGATTTCTTTGAAACCCCTTTACTGAAAGACAGCCAAGTATTGTTACGGACAGATTTACAATATGCGCATAATGAACTACTACCATTAGAAAAATTTTCAGTGGGGGGGGCATCAACCGTTCGGGGTTATCGAGAAAATCAATTAACCCGCGATAATGGTTTTGTTGCCTCAGTAGAATGGCGATTACCCTTGATGAGTTTACGCATCCCTAAAGTGAGCCATGAACCTGATGATGGTTTATTACAACTCGCGCCCTTTTTTGACTATGGACGTGCTTGGAATACAGGAAGTTCTACCCCCGACCCCAGAGATATTTCTAGCGTGGGATTGGGTTTACGATGGTCTCCTAGCCAAAAAATAAGAACAGAAGTGTATTGGGGTTATGCCTTGCGTAATGTTACAGGTGGCGAAGAATATGATTTGCAAGATGACGGTGTGCATTTTGAACTAAGTATGCGCTATTAACCTAATCTTGAACGTCTTCTACTGACAAGGATTGTTTTACGCGCCATTATGAAGAAGATAACAAGATAAGGAATGAATCATCTGTTATCTTCTCTGATTTTCTAAACGGGCTAAAACGCGATGAATCTTCACGACACCAGCTACAAACTGCTCTTTTCCTATCCCGAAATGGTTAAAGACCTACTCACAGGCTTTGTACATGAAAAATGGGTAGAAAATGTCGATTTCAACACCTTAGAACCCTACAAAACCGACTTTATCAGCGAGAAATTCCACAGTCGCAATGATGACCTGATTTGGCGCGTTCGTTATCAAGAAAATTGGCTATACATCTACATCATCCTAGAATTTCAATCCTCTATTGATGATTTTATGGCAATTCGCCTGTGGGTTTACATCGGCTTACTCTATCAACATCTGATAAAAACCGAAAAACTCAATCGTCATGACAAACTCCCCCCCGTTTTGCCTTTAGTTCTCTACAATGGCAATCAACGCTGGAATGCCCCAATTTCACTAGACAGTTTGATTCATCCCGCACCTGAAGGATTAGCACAATATCGTCCACAACTACACTACTTACTCATAGACGAATTAGCGTATCAAGATGCGGAACTATCACCCTTAAAAAACCTTGTTGCGGCATTATTTCGCATGGAAAATAGCCGAAATCACGAACAAGCAGATACTATAATAGTAGAAGTCATCAAAGCCTTAGCGGACTGGTTAGACTCCCCCGAACAAGCAGGATTAAAACGGGCATTTGTAGCATGGTTAAAACAAATTTATTTACCGCGCCATTTACCCAATACCCCGATGCCTGTTATTAATGAATTAGAAGAGGTTAGAATTATGTTAGAAGAACGTGTGCAACAATGGTATGCCGAAGGAATGCAAATAGGTGTACAACAAGGATTGCAGCAAGGTGAATATTTTGGGTTACAACGTGGCAGGCAAGAAGAAAAACAACGGGATATTTTAATGATATTAGAAATCCGTTTTGGTGAGTTACCACTTAGTCTTGTCGAGCAAGTAAAAAGTATGACGGAGATGAATTTACTAGAAACCTGTTTAAAACAAGCCGTATTAGCTGAATCATTAACCGTTTTTTGTGAGCAATGGGCGAAAACGAATTAACATACTTTACCTATACAATGCCTATTCCCATGCGTCAGCGTGGGAATGTCTATCACATCATGCAGGTGTTATTTAAAAACCTCGTCTATTTGCATGTTATCTAGCATATCAAGATGCAGAACTATCGCCCTTAAAAAACCCTGTTGCGGCATTATTTCGCATGGAAAATAGCCAACATCATGAACAAGCAGGATTAAAACGGGCATTTGTAGCATGGTTAAAACAAATTGGTAGTGCTAAAGAAGCAGTGATTTGTTATAATCATTAATGAAAAAAATAGTAGCCCCGATGTGATTTTCTATCTTCTTGGAGAAAGATAAGGTTTTCCTCACTAAACGACTGACACGCTGTCTTAACGTATTATTAAATCGCTCTATATGATTGGTCAGCCCCGTCTCCTTCCCTACCGCTTTATGCCGTTTACTCGGTAGAACTTTCTGGTACGCTTCCCAGAAGTCGGTGTAACAGACTGCACATTGCCGATATACCGCTGGGAGTGAGTCCCAGAGTGCTTGCGCTCCCTCCGCATCTCGCTTTCCAAAGGCAATCCCGACAACCTCTCGTGAGTCTCTATCTAACGCTAACCATACCCACACTTTCTGGCGACGCTGCCCAACAAATGACCACATCTCATCGCATTCTAAGCGCAACTGTCCTTTTTTTTAACCGCTTGTTCTAGTCTTTGTTGCGCATACAAACCATTGACATAATGTTGTAGCCATGTGCCTGAGATTCCCGTAACACGGGCTATTCCTCTTAACGAGAGTTTTTCTTTTAATAGCTTGTCCACCTGTGCCCACGTCTCTTGGCTTATGTATTTCTTGGTGGGTTGTTCTACAAATCTCCGTCCGCATTCGCGACATTTGTAGTTTTGTGTCCCTGTGCGGGTTTTTCCGTATTTCACGATGTGTGTCGCTTTACAGCTTGGGCAGGTTAGCATTTTAGGGACTCTTCTCTTTCTTCTGTTTTCTTATTTTAATATCACTTTCTCTTTAGCACTACCAACAAATTTATTTACCGCGCCATTTACCCAATACCCCGATGCCTGTTATTAATGAATTAGAAGAGGTTAGAATTATGTTAGAAGAACGCGTGCAACAATGGTATGCCGAAGGAATGCAAATAGGTGTACAACAAGGCTTGCAACAAGGTTTACAACAGGGTGAATATTTTGGGTTACAACGTGGCAGGCAAGAAGAAAAACAACGGGATATTTTAATGATATTAGAAACCCGTTTTGGCGAGTTACCACTTAGTCTTGTCGAACAAGTAAAAAGTATGACGGAGATGAATTTACTAGAAACCTGTTTAAAACAAGCCGTATTAGTTGAATCATTAACTGTTTTTTGTGAGCAATGGGTGACTTTGCCCGTTGCTTCTCGTCCCTTAGTGGCGTGTTATGTTGATTTGGAAAATGCTTATAAATAATAAAAAACTATTTAAGGATACTCCCCCATTTATGGGGGATTTAGGGGAAATCTGCGTTATCCTTTAAATTCCAACCCAGCTAAAAATGACGGAAAAAATCGCTTCTGCAAACATTACCAAAAAAATGGCGTGTACGACGCTAATAGTCACTTGTCGCCCAACACTATCCGCGCCCCCTTGTGTTTGAAACCCCTGATAGCAGCCCACAATTGCAATAATCACTGCATACACAACAGTTTTACCAATCCCGATTAAATAATGATAAATCGGCACGGCTTGTGGTAAACGTTCAATAAAATCGCTAAAACTCACATCCAGCGCAAGTTGCGCAATCAACATACCACCGAGTAATCCCATAATATCGGCATACGCGGTTAATAAAGGCAAAGCAATCACCAATGCAATAATTTTAGGGATAACCAATAAATCTAAAGGGGAAATGCCCAACGTACGCAACGCATCAATTTCGCTAGTAACCCGCATTGTGCCAATTTGTGCGGCATAAGCCGAACCACTACGCCCTGCGACCATAATGGCCGTGAGCAAAGGCGACAAAACGCGTAATAACGTAACCCCAACCAAATTTACAACCAGAATATTCGCCCCGTAAATTTTTAATTGTTGCCCGCCTTGATAAGCAATGACAATTCCCATTAGAAACGACATCAGCCCCACAATGGGTAATGCAGTAACACCCGAATTATAAAGCGTTGAAAAAACCGCCTGCCAACGGATACGATATGGCAATAACAGCGCGTGCCACATACAGATAGTCACTTCCCCAACAAAGGCAAGAAAATGATAGACTTCTTCTACAGCACGCCATACTTGTCGTCCGATGTATTCTAAAAATAAAACTTGTTCAACAGTTGGTGTAACGATTTTATCTTGAATATGTTGTGTTGTTAGGCTGAGTAGTTTTTGTTGTTCGGGATGAAAATTTGCAAATTCAACGATTTTTCCCGTCGTACTTAATTGCGCTTGTAAACGACACAATAACCATGCGCCTGCTGTATCCAAATTTTGTATGGCTTGCCCATCTATGGTCACTTGTGACAATGTTGGCAATGTTAATTTACTCAACGTTGTTTCTAGTTTTCCAAGTCCATTTAATGTCCAATCACCTTGACACTGAAGGGTTTCCCCCGTCAAAGTGATGTTTGCTGTGGTCACTTCTTCAGGCATCATCATAATGGCTTTAACTGTTGAAAAAAGTGAATAACTCGTTTGTCAACAATGACATCACTCGCACGTACAGGTTTGCGTAACACCAAGCCATCAAGCGTGCGACAACGGCTTAGCGCAACGTATAATTGCCCATGTGCAAATGCACCCCGTCCTAATTCAATAACCGCGTTATCAAAGGTTTTTCCCTGACTTTTATGAATGGTCATTGCCCATGCTAAGCGTAATGGATATTGTGTAAACGAGCCAATCACGGCCGTTGTGAGTCGTGCTGTACTCGCATCATACTCGTATTTTAAAATCTCCCATTTTACGGGTTCAACTTGATAAATTTCGCCGTCCGTTGTTTCCACCTGCACTAAGTGCGCATTTACCTGTTTTACCCGTCCTAACGTGCCATTTACCCAGCGTTGGTCAACATCATTTTTTACAAACATCACCTGCGCGCCCACTTTTAACGTTAGCTCTATATCCGCAGGCGTATTGTGTGCTTCAAATTCTCCCGTTAGTTTTCCTAGAAAAACATACGCGGGCGTAGTCAACTTTTCTAACTGGACGAGGTTAATATCCATAGCTAACTTATTTGTTGTGCATAAAGTGATGTAATACGCATCATCTGGCACTTCAAACAGGGGTTGATGACGTGTATTGAGTAACATTAATTCGGTTGATGTGATTTGATTATGACGAATAGCATTTAATAATTGCGTAAAATTTTGTTCTTGTTGACGATAAATTTTTTCTAATGCAATGAGTGTGATATCTAAAATATCCATCACATTTGCGCTAAAGAAAAAAGGGCTGTTATAAACCGTATTAAATAATTCCTCTTCTTGCGCAGCGACAACAGGTGGCAATTGAAACAAATCCCCAATAAACACCATCTGCACACCGCCAAAGGGTTGCAAACTATCGCGCCCATTCAGGCGCATAAATTGGTCGATAACATCTAATAAATCTGCTCTAACCATTGAAATTTCATCAATTACCAAAGTATCAATAGATTGATACAAAGCGCGACGTTTACCAGAAACGGGTTTTACTTCGCTAGGATGAATCGGGCGAGAAGGTAAGCGGAAAAAAGAATGTAAAGTTGAACCATCAACATTTAAGGCAGCAACCCCCGTTGGTGCAAGAACGACTATTTTTTTACGGGTATGCGCGCGAAAATGGGTTAATAACGTAGATTTTCCCGTTCCTGCCTTACCTGTTAAAAAAACAGACAAACTGGTATTTTCTAACAAATGTAAGGCGTGTTGAAATTCGGGTGTTATTTCTAAAGATGGCGGTATTGGCATAGGTGCGCTCTGGTGCTAACAGTGTTTAACTGTTCATTTTATACGATTTAAGCGTGCGGGTAGTGCTAAAGCAATTAGGATAGGATTTTTAGAACTACCTGCTTGAAAGATAAAAGTATTAAAGGTAATTTTTAAAAATATCCCAAATACCACCGCGTCAAGCCGTGTTATCCGTTTTAAAAACAGTCTGAATCAAAATTACCAGAATTTAAAAACAAGAAAAATGTTTTTCAAAAATAACAGACTTTTGGCTAAAGTAGCTTATATAGCAATGTGTTATCGTTTAACTTATTTTTGTAAACCGTCTAATGTGCTTCATCCCAATTATTTCCTACCCCTATCTCTACCAACAATGGCACACGCAATATTGCAACAGAACACATTAATTGCCGAATCGTTTCACAAGCGGCCTCAATAAAATCATCAGCCACTTCAAAAACTAATTCATCATGAACTTGCATAATCATTTTTACACGCGCGGGATTTTCCACTGTCCACGTATGCAAGGCTATCATGGCTTTTTTAATAATATCGGCGGCAGTTCCTTGCATGGGCGCGTTAATCGCGGTGCGTTCAGCGTATTGACGGCGTTGATGATTGCGTGCATTGATTTCAGGTAAATATAAACGTCGTCCGAATACCGTTTCTACATAACCCTGCTCATGCGCTTGGGCTTGCGTCTCTTCCATGTATTTTTTAACATCAGGATAGCGAGCAAAATAGGCATCGATATAACTTTGGGCTTCTGTGCGTCCAATTTCTAATTGTTTGCCCAGACCAAACGCAGACATGCCATAAATCAAACCGAAATTAATCGCTTTTGCATTGCGTCGTTGTGTGGTGCTGACATCGGCTAAGGGTACGCCAAATACCTCTGCTGCCGTTGCGCGGTGAATATCTTCACCCAAACTAAAGGCTTTTAATAAGCCTGCATCTTGAGACAAATGCGCCATAATCCGCAATTCAATTTGTGAATAATCCGCTGCGACAATTTTAAATCCTTTGGGTGCGACAAAGGCTTGACGAATACGGCGACCTTCAAGCGTGCGAATGGGGATATTTTGCAAATTGGGTTCAGTTGAAGATAACCGCCCTGTCGTTGTTACGGCTTGCTGATAAGATGTATGCACACGCCCTGTGCGTGCTTTAATTTGTTGCGGTAGCGCGTCGGTATAAGTTGATTTTAATTTGCTTAAGGTGCGGTGTTCTAAAATCAGCGCGGGAAAGGGATAATCATGTGCTAATTCTTGCAGCACAGATTCAGCGGTAGAGGGTTGTCCTTTTGGGGTTTTTTCTAAAATGGGCAAATTGAATTTTTCGAATAAAATGGTTTGTAATTGTTTAGGCGAATTAAGATTAAAGACCATGCCTGCTTGTTCATGCGCTTGGATTTCTAGGGTTTGTAAACGGCTGGCGAGTTCGTTACTTTGTGCATAAAGCTTGTCTGCATCTATCATTACGCCGTTGCGTTCCATTTGTAATAAAACAGGAATTAAGGGCATTTCTATGTCGGTGAATACCGCTTGTAAACTGGGGGTGGTTTGTAAATCTGCCCATAATTTGCGATGTAATTGCCATGTCACATCTGCATCTTCTGCCGCGTAATCCGTTGCAATTTCTAAAGAAACTTGGTTAAAACGTAATTGTTTTGCTCCTTTGCCCGCTACTTCTTCAAAAGTCGTGGTTTTAATATTGAGATGTGCGAGGGCTAGAGAATCCATATCGTGCGGGCGCGTGCTGTCTAGCACATAAGATTCTAATAAGCTATCGTAAGCAATGCCTTGTAATTGAATGTTATTATTTGCCAAAATGTGCGCGTCAAATTTAATATTTTGTCCAATTTTGCCAATGGTTGGGTTTTCTAGTAATGGTTTGCAAAGTTGTAATACTCGTTCACGGCTGAGTTGTGGTGGCGCGCCCATGTAGTCGTGTGCGACAGGAATATAAATTGCCTCATCCGCTTGTAACGCAAACGATAGTCCAACTAATTGGGCTTGTAGATAATCTAATCCATCGGTTTCTGTATCAAATGCAAAAGTGGTGACTTGGGCTAACCGCTTAAGCCATGTTTGTAATTCAGTTTCTGTTAAAATGCACTGATAATGCCTATCGCGCGTAATCGGGGCGGTTGCAGCAATCAGTGTTGCTTCTGTGGGTAGTTCGTGTAACCAGTTTTTAAATTCTAATGTTTGATAAATCTGACGTAAGCTTGTGTTATCACTGGTTTTGAGTGTTAATGTTTGTGGCGTTTCGCTGAGAGGGACATCACAACGTATGGTTATTAATGCTTTCGTTAGGGGTAAATAATGCAATGCAGCGCGTAGATTTTCGCCGACTTTGCCTTTAATTTGCGCGCTATTTGCAATAATAGTGTCCAACGACGTGTATTGTTCTAGCCATTTTGCCGCTGTTTTTTCGCCGACTTTATCCACACCGCGCACATTATCTACTTTATCACCAACCAAACTTAAAAAATCAATGATTTGTGCAGGTGTCACCCCAAATTTTTCTTTTACCCCTTGCGGGTCTAAGCGGGTGTTATTCATCGTATTAATTAAGGTAATATGTTCATTCACTAGCTGTGCTAAGTCTTTATCACCTGTAAAAATTAATACTTCCATGCCTGCTTTTTCTGCTTGTTGTGCCAATGTTCCAATCACATCATCGGCTTCTACCCCCGCTACCGATAACAGTGGAAAACCCAGTGCTTGCACAATTTGATGAATAACTGCAATTTGTTCGACTAACTCGGGCGGCATGGGTGGGCGGGTGGCTTTATAATCAGCAGATAATTCATGGCGAAAGGTATCGCCTTTTGCGTCAAAAATCACGGCGGCATGGGTTGGTTGATATTCTTTTAATAAATTCCGTAACATGTTTGTAACCCCATATACTGCCCCTGTCGGCATTCCTTCCGAGTTATTTAAGGATGGCATCGCATGAAAGGCGCGGTATAAGTAGGAAGAACCGTCGACGAGAATAAGCGTATTTTGGGTTGTCATAGAAATAACTGTCGTTACGTTTTTATAAGGGTGTTCGAAGTATAAGGGAAAAGAGTGTCTGAATCAGGATTTTCAGGCGTATCCGTATTGACAGAATTTAAAGATAGGAAAAACTGTGGTTGCAAAAGTTGTACGGATAACACAGTGTTGAGTGGTGGTATCCGTTTTTAAAACTTACTCCATAGACAAGGGAACAGGTATTGAGTTTTCCAATGTTTGTCCTGCTTCTTTCCAACCATCAGTTCCTTCGGGATACCAATAAATGCGGGTGTATCCCATGGTTAAAGCCCGTTTACTCGCGTTCCATGACATCCAGCAATCGACGATACAGTAAAATACAATAGGGTGGTTTTTATTCCCTTGCGTAGCTTTCGCTAAATTATCGCTAAAATAGGCTTGCATCTGTGAATTTATTATTCCATATCCAACATTGGGCAACCAAAGGCTATGCGGTAAATTTGCACGGGGTTCACTTAGTAGCCATGCGCCATCAAAGAGGGCGGATTCAGCTCGATAAGTCACGGCGAGTACATCAACTAATAAAACAGGTTCTTGTTGTAAAAGTTTAATCAGTTCTGCGGTGGTAATTGTCGTCGCGCCTGCGAGCAATCGTGGTGTGGGGGCGCGATAGTTATCCATGCGATAATCTGCTGACCAAACGGAAATAGGTTGTAGTAGTAACAACCAGACTAAAGGGTTGTAAAATAGCCATCCACGGCGAGGATAAGGCTTGTTATGCGACTTGATAAAAGCTATTTTTAAAGTCAATATGTAAATATTATTCACATTTCACCCCGAAATTTAATAGAAAACTATGGGCAAACAAACACCGCTGTACGCAAAACATTTACAAGCTAACGCTAAAATTGTCGATTTTAGCGGTTGGGATATGCCGTTACATTATGGTTCACAACTTAATGAACATCATCAAGTACGCCAATATGCAGGTGTTTTTGATGTGTCTCACATGGCCGTTGTGGATTTAATGGGTCAGCGCGTTACGGAGTTTTTGCGCTATTTATTAGCAAATGATGTCGCCCGTTTAAAAATCATCGGTAAGGCGTTATATACCTGTATGTTGAATGAACAGGGCGGTATTTTAGATGATTTGATTGTTTATAAACAAACGGATACTCAATATCGCATGGTTGTCAATGCAGGTACACGCGATAAAGATTTATGCTGGATTCGTCAGCACGCGCAAGCCTTTGGTGTGCAGGTTGTGGAACGTGTCGATTTAGCCATGTTAGCGATTCAAGGGCCACAAGCCCGCGAGATAACCCGCACACTATTGCCAACAGCGTTGCAAGAAAGTGCAATGGCATTAGGCGTTTTTCAGGCTTGTTGGAATGCCGAAACATTTGTTGCACGCACTGGTTATACGGGTGAAGATGGATTTGAAGTGATTTTGCCCGCCCAAGCCGCGCCCGCGTTTTGGGATGGTTTGCTTGCACAAGGGGTAAAACCCATAGGATTGGGCGCGCGTGATACCTTGCGCTTAGAAGCAGGTATGAATTTATATGGCGTGGATATGGATGAAAATTATACCCCGTTAGAATCAGGCTTAACATGGACAGTTGCATGGCTACCTGATAATCGTGATTTTATCGGACGTGCTGCCCTACAAGCGCAATTAGACGCGGGTGAGCATTATGTCACCGTTGGTTTAGTTCTAAAAGCGAAAGGGGTTTTACGTTCCCATCAAACGGTACATGTGCAAGGGGTGGGAGAAGGACAAATTACCAGCGGTACGTTTTCACCAACACTGGGGTTTTCCGTCGCGCTAGCACGGCTACCCGCTGGTGTTTATGAAGCAGTGACGGTTGCTATTCGTAATAAACAATTGCCTGCACAAGTGGTTAAACCGCCTTTTGTGCGTAATGGTAAAGCCTTAATTGAACTTCCTAATTTTATTGATTAAATGATAAAGGAGAGCGGTATATGAGCGAAATTCTGGACGATTTAAAATATGCATCCAGTCATGAGTGGGTCAGAATAGAAAATGATGTTGCTATTATTGGTATTACTGACCACGCACAACAATTATTAGGGGATTTGGTTTTTATTGAATTACCCGAAATTGGACAGCCTGTTGATGCGGGTGATGAATGTGCAGTTGTAGAATCGGTAAAAGCCGCTTCTGACGTGTATAGCCCAGTGGGTGGTGAAGTGATTGCAGTAAATGCCAGTTTAGTGGATGAACCTGAACTGGTTAATAAAAGTCCCTATTATGACGGTTGGCTGTTTAAAGTCCGCTTAAGCGATGGTGATGCAGGGCTAGATGATTTATTAAGTGCAGAAGAATACTCAGAAAATCTTGAAGCTGAACACTAACGCATTACAGCATTTTTGTGTTTAACCGTTATCAAGCGCGTCGTCAGTTGTCATCGGTTAAACACAATATCATTTTCTTATCACCTATCGCTCCATTCACCCATTCATTGAACCCACAATGCCCTACATTCCGCATACACAAGATGATATAGACGCAATGTTAGCTACCATTGGTATCGGTAGCATAGAAGCGTTATTTGATGAAATCCCGCCCGCCTTACGTTGCGCTCAATTAGACCAATTACCGCCACGTCTAACAGAAATGGAAATTGCACAACTGATGCGTCAACGCGCCACACAAGATGGCAACGCATTATGCTTTATCGGGGCGGGTGCTTATGAGCATCATATTCCCGCAGCGGTTTGGGAAATTACCACCCGTGGCGAATTCTATTCTGCCTACACCCCTTATCAAGCAGAAGCCAGTCAAGGCACTTTACAATTACTTTACGAATATCAAACAATGATGACCCGTTTAACGGGTATGGATGCGTCCAACGCCTCGTTATACGATGGTGCGAGTGCGCTGGCTGAAGCCATTTTAATGGCCGTTCGTTTAACAAAATCCGCTAAAGCGAACACCGTTTTACTTCCCGCAACCGTTCATCCTATTTATCGCCAAGTTATTCAAACACTGGTTAAAAACCAAGGGATTATCTTACAAGAAATTCCCTATAATCCCAGTACAGGCACAATAGACACCAATCAGTTACCACAGGTTACTGAAGAAATCGCCGCACTGGTTATTCCCCAACCCAATTTTTTTGGCATGTTAGAAGCCGTTGACAAGCTCACTGATTGGGCAAAAGCCAATAAATTACTGGTTATTGCACAAGTTAATCCCTTAACGCTTGCCGTTCTTTCCTCGCCTGACACATGGGGTGAACAAGGGGCTGACATTGTTTGTGGTGAGGGACAACCCTTAGGTATTCCACTTGCATCGGGTGGCCCTTATTTTGGGTTCTTATGTTGTAAAAAAGACTATGTCCGCCAAATGCCCGGACGGATTATTGGGCGCACGCTAGACGTTGACGGTAAAGAGGGTTTTGTACTGACCTTGCAAGCGCGTGAACAACACATTCGCCGTTCTAAAGCCACCTCGAATATTTGTACCAATCAAGGCTTAATGGTCACTGCAGCCACCATTTATCTATCAATTATGGGGGCAGAAGGCTTAGAACGTACTGCACTAGCCTGTCATGCAAATACGCACCAACTCGTAGCACGTTTAAACCGTATTCAAGGCGTAACCCCTGTTTTTACAGGGCATTACTTTCATGAACAGGTATTACGATTAAACAAACCCGTTGCAGAAGTTTTACGCGCATTAGCCGCGCAAGGCATTTGGGGAGGGTATGATGTCAGTCATTACTATCCCGAATTGTCCCATTGTTTATCCGTCTGCGCGACAGAAACCCGTACAGTCGACGATATTGAATTCTATGCGACAACGTTGGAAAAAATATTGGCGAGCTGAAGTAAGTCAGGATTTTCCCCTCAATCCCCCGTAAAAGGGGGAAGTTTTATCAGCGGGTTAGGAATAAGTTTCGCTATTTGTTTTAAATAGACAACTTGCGCTAGGTGAATAACTCCCCTGCTTTTACCTGAAAGTGCAAGGTTTGTACTTTATTACGCAAGGTTTCACGGTCTGCATAATAATTTGTAAATGCGTTATCGGCTGTTAATAAATGATAACGCACAGCAACCCCCTCACTGCTCACTTCCATCACAGCAACCCCATTTGCATCACTATTCGCGTAACGAATCATTGGATTCGCCCTTTGTAGAAGTAAATCAATAGCGGCTGTAATGGCTGTAACATTGGTTAAACCAATTTCTGTTGCTTGATTAGCAGCGAGGCTAGAAAATGTACCTGATGAAACAGATGTACCTGTAAACTCAAAGGTTCTTTCGCCATGTTGAGAAACATAACTTGCATGAATATCGCCAGCAATACTCACCGTATTAGGAACACTATCTAACAATTGCAATAACGCCGCTTTTTTATTCACAAAACCATCCCATTGGTCAACATTAAAATAAAATAAATGTCGAAAAGCGGTTGGTAAACTATCTAAAAGTGCAACAAACTCAGTGGGCAATCCCGCCGTATTGGCTAAATCTAATAATAAACTGGTGAAAGAAACAGAACTCCCCACTACCCGCCAAGTTTGAGTAGAATTTAACAACGCATTAGTCAGCCATGTTTCTTGCGTTTGTCCAAAACCATTTTGTCCGCTATCACCAGACCCCATTAAATATTGATAGTTAGCATATAAATCATAGGATTGCTTAACAACCAAATACCGCGAACCCAGCGAACTAAACAGCGATTGTTTACCCAAGGCTAGATATGATAAACCCCGATTCATACTGGCTAACTGGGCGGTCTCAAAAACGGCTAGCGGGCTGCTAGTGGTTTGGTTATAGGCTTGAATAAAGCTATTGACCACCGTTGCATCCAAATTTCCCCGAATAACATTAACCGCTCGTTGTTGCGCATCGGTTGTAAGAATCCCTTCGGCAATATAAGCTTGTGTTACAACTGCAATTAATACCATTTTTAACGAGGCAAACTCTGCATTGTCAATATTAATATAGGGCAAAAATGAAGCGCGAACAGCTTGAAAATCTAACCCTTGTCCATTGATTAATTGACTTAATGTTGCCTCATCCAGCACAACCGTTGCGGGAAACGCATCTTCCCGAATTAAATGGTCAGGACGATAACTGCGATAATCCGTCATGATTAAATGCAGATGTTTTCCAAAATAAAAATCACGATAAATTCGATTATTTGGATATAAAGTTGCATCGTTCACACCGATTGCACCTTCGATAACCTCATCCAAATCAACGGGCATATATTCCAGCCATGCCCGTTCTGCGTTCTGCCGACGACTAACGGATAACTCACTTTTACGTTCATCAAACGTTGTTGCTGTCGCGCCCCAACAATCATCTGCAAACTCATGGTCATCCCAAATAGGAATCATTGGGATAGATTCATGTATTTCTTGCAATAACGAATCACTGCGATAAGTTCGATACAACTGGCGATAATTATCTAAAGAGGCGGCTAAATAATACGGACTGCCATTACTTGCATAAGCAGTGATTACATTCGCTTGGTCGTCAAATTGAATAACGCGCGTTCCGCTAACATTCTGAAAGCTAGGGTCACCTGTACTTTCATATACATAATCACCCAAATGAATAAAAAAATCGGCTTGCTCATCCAATAACTTAATATAAGGATTGTAATAACGCCCGATATAATCCTGACAACTGACAAACCCAAATTTAACTGCAACATCCGTAGTGATTGCGGGGGCTGTTTTTGTTTTTGCTGTTTTGGTGGTGAGATATTCCCCATTTTTTAAATACAAAAAACGGTAGTAATACGTTGTCGCGGGATTTAAATGAATGACTTTGATTTTGACACAATGGTCATGGTTTGCTTGCGCATTAACAGTTGTATCAACTAGTTTTTTAGAAAAATCAATGGCTGTGGCAACTTGTAGGCGTAATGTAAAATCACTATTGGCTGATTCCGCCAACCGTGTCCATAACACCACACTATTTGTCTTTGGGTCACCAGAAGCCAGCGATTGCGGAAAATAATCGGATGCAATGCGTGATGGGGTTTCACTGTCATCATTACAGCCCACTAACTGGCTTCCCACCGTCCACACGCCCGCACTAACAACTAATGTGCGTAAAAATTGACGACGATTATATGCACCCATAATAGTTTCCTCACCGTTATATAAAAAAACAATAAATATAATGGGCTATGGTAAGCAACTTTTATGAACGCACTGTGTCAATTTGTTTATGAAGGGTTTAAAACAGGAGAAATTAAAAGTTATAGAATCCATTGAAGTGGAAGATGAATAATCCAGAAGTAACGTTATAAAAAATAGGATATCTCATATTATTAATGAGATATCCTATTTCAATAACACACTCAAATAGATTTAACGCGCTTGAATACCTGATACATCAAAACGCAAATCAGACTCATGTCCTGTCAATTCAATGTTAAGCATACTGCTATCATTATCGATACGCAGACAAGGAATATCGACGGTATTTTGTGCTGAATGGTAGGTGGCAACGCAATCGCTATCGGTAACAACACGATACAATCCGCTATCTTGTACCCCAACAAAGAGAATTTCAGGATGGTGTGGATTGATGACCATAGAGCGAATATTGGGTTGTGATATAACGTCGGTTGATAATTCTGTCCAAGTTTTCCCCCCATTCGCGCTACGATATAAACCTGTGCGCGCGCCTAAATAAACAATTTCTGGATTATGGGGGTCAATCACAATATTATCGGCTGCAATATGATGAATAGTCTCCCATGTTTCTCCCCCATCAGTACTTTTGCTAACACGCGGTTCATATTCTCTAGGCGGGTTATAGTGTTCTTCACTAACATAAAGTGTATTTGGATGATGCGGGTCAACAGCAATGGGTAAATTTGCACCAAGTAGGGTGGAATAAAAGTTAGCTTTTAATACCCAAGTTTGTCCTTGATCGATACTTTTATGAAGTTCATAAGCACGAACACCACCACTGAAGGGTGTATCATTAGTACTCAGATAAAGGGTATTAGGATTTTGTGGATTCACGGCGAGAAATGATGGCGAATATGGAGAAGGTGAGGCGTTTTCCCAGTTATCACCACCATCAACACTTTTGAGAAAACCATAATTTAAAAAATAAAGAATATTAGGATTATAAGGATTGATTCTTAATTGAATCAAGTAACCCGTATTTTCATATTTTTTTACCCAAGAGATACCATTATCCTCAGATTTAAAGACACGAACTGTTGAATCATCGCGGGTTGTTAGATAGATAATAGCCGTATTTTGTGGGTTAATAACGATACCATTAATTACCCCTTCAACATTTGCCGTTTCTAGCTGTTCCCAATGTTCCCCACCGTCTTTACTCTGATAAAGTAAGTCAGCATCCGTAAAATAGAGCGTATTCGGATTATGCGGAGAGATAGCAATCGTATCGTTTTCCCCAAATCCACCGCGACCACTTGCGACACGTTCCCATTGTGTGGCGTAAACCGTATTGGAAAAAACTAATAAATAAAGCAAGATAAAAAAGTTTTTCATTGTGGCATCCTTAATTAAACTCACTTAGCAATTAATCAAGCTGTTCTAATCGGATAACTGATTTCTTTTAAGTACCGTTATGAGAACCGCATTTAAAAAATCATCAGAAGAGGCGTTATAAGCTTCTTTGATGGTATGTGGTGTAAATTCTTTTCCTTCAAAGGAACAGGAAACAGGATTTTCTCTGTTTAAAGTCAAGTGGTGCATGGGTGTTTTTGTTCCATAGACATTCCCTTTTGGTGCTTTTGACAAAAAGAAAAGACTAGTCTGTCCTTTCGCATCACTCGAACTGTATTCAGTGGTTATTTGGGGTTGAAACACGCGATAAATAATTGGTTGTTGAGATAATTCTTCCTTATTCTTACCTACGATAAGTTTTTCAACCGTGATTTCGTAATCAACGTATGGCATACCCAGCGGTATTGGGGTTAGTTTATCTAACGCTGCGAGTGAGCTTGCATTATTTTGATGACCATAAAAAACACCTTTTGTCAGTACCTTCCCAATTTGTCCAACGACAATTAAATCATAGGAGTCAACAAGTTACTGAATATTGCTTGGCATTTTACCCAATTGATATATGTAGGCACAACTGCTAGACAATCTTTGGAAAAGATGCCTATCAACAGTAGTGTAAATAGCTTGTTTTTAAAATCTTTATATTTACTCTTTATATATTAAGCACTTAAAATACAATAGGTATCATAGTGTAAAAAAACAACAAAAGCAATTCATTAGTGAAAGATATTTGTTTGAATAGTCACGCAAAAGTAGATGATGATGTAATCTAGCATTAACATGTCCCCTCACAATAATTATTAATTGTTTGACTTCTGTATCCAAAAGATAATTCCTACAATTGGTGTTGATTATTTCTATATAAAATAAAGGATATATCATATAA
This sequence comes from Beggiatoa leptomitoformis, assembly GCF_001305575.3. NCBI lineage: Bacteria > Pseudomonadati > Pseudomonadota > Gammaproteobacteria > Thiotrichales > Thiotrichaceae > Beggiatoa > Beggiatoa leptomitoformis. The sequence continues at coordinate 3,182,465 of NZ_CP012373.2, read as the reverse complement.
TTAACGATATATCCTATTTTAATAACACGCTCAACTAGATTTAACGCGCTTGAATGCCCGATACATCAAAGTGCAAATCAGATTCACGTCCAGTCAACTCGACATTCAATACATTGTTATCATTATCGATACGCAGACAAGGAATATCGACGGTATTTTGTGCTGAATGGTAGGTGGCAACGCAATCACTATCGGTAACAACACGATACAATCCGCTATCTTGTACCCCGACAAAGAGAATTTCAGGATGGTGTGGATTGATGACCATAGAGCGAATATTGGGTTGTGATATAACGTCGGTTGATAATTCTGTCCAAGTTTTCCCCCCATTCGCGCTACGGTATAAACCTGTTCGTGCCCCTGAATAAACAATTTCTGGATTATGAGGGTCAATTACAATATTGTCGGTTGCAATATTATGAATAACCTCCCATGTCTCCCCCCCATCAGTACTTTTGCGAACACGAGGTTCATAGTACGGCTCACCAATATAAAGTGTATTTGGATGATGTGGATCAACCGCAATGGGTAAATTTGTATCAAATATACCTGACATTAATCTCGTTTTTAATACCCAAGTTTGTCCTTGGTCAATACTCTTATAAAATCCAACGGCAAAACCAATGCCGTCCAAAAGACTATCAGCAGTACTCAGATAAAGCGTATTGGGATTTTGCGGATCAATGGCGAGAAATGATGAGATAAACCGGTAACTTGACGCAGCTCTTTCCCAATTATCACCACCATCAACACTTTTAAGGAAAGGAGAATGATAAGAGGAAAAAAGAGTAGGACGATCATCAAGAAGATAAAGGATATCAGGATGATAAGGATTTATTCTTAACTGAATCAGTTGACTTGTGTTCTCATGCTTTTTTACCCAAGAGATGCCATTATCCTCAGATTTAAAGACACGTACGGTGGATGTTGAATTATCCACGGTTGTTAGGTAAATAATAGCCGTATTTTGTGGATTAATAACGATACCATTAATTACCCCTTCAACATTTGCCGTTTCTAACTGCTCCCAATGTTCCCCACCGTCTTTACTCTGATAAAGCAAGTCAGCATCGGTGAAATAGAGCGTATTTGGATTATGCGGAGAAATGGCAATCGTATCGTTTTCCCCAAATCCACCGCGACCACTTGCGACACGTTCCCATTGTGTGGCGTAAACCGTATTGGAAAAAACTAATAAATAAAGCAAGATAAAAAAGTTTTTCATTGTGGCATCCTTATGAATCAAGATATTAGAATGCCTTTATAATTAAACTAAATTAAGCCATTAATCAAGCTATATTAATCTGATTTTCTGCATTATTTTTTATTCTTGCGGGTTAAAAAACAAAGGGCGAATAAAATTCGCCCTTTTTATTTACGGTACTAACACTGTATTTTGTGGCTCTGGTGAGCGTTCAGGATAATCTAAGGTGTAATGTAACCCACGACTTTCTTTACGTAATAGCGCAGAGCGGATAATTAAATCGGCGACAACGACTAAATTCCGTAACTCAATTAAGTCATTGCTTATGCGGAAATTACTGTAATATTCATGAATTTCATTTTGTAGTAAATCCACGCGCCGTTTTGCCCGTTCTAACCGTTTTGTAGTGCGGACGATACCGACGTAATCCCACATAAACCGTCGTAATTCATCCCAGTTGTGCGAAACGACAACCTCTTCATCCGAATCTGTGACACGGCTTTCATCCCAACTAGGAACGGCAGGTGGTGCAGAAACATTTTCAAGTTGCGCCAAAATATCTTGGCTTGCACTGTGTCCGAAAACTAAACATTCTAGTAATGAATTACTTGCCATACGGTTTGCGCCGTGCAAGCCTGTAAATGCGGATTCTCCAATGCAATATAAACCTGCAATATCGGTGTGTCCGTGACGGTCGGTTACAACGCCACCGCAGGTGTAATGCGCAGCAGGAACAATGGGGATGGGTTGATTTGCCATGTCGTAGCCTAGTTCTAGGCAACGGTGATAAATATTCGGGAAGTGGGAAACAATAAATTGTTCGGATTTGTGGGTAATGTCTAAAAATACGTAATCACTGCCGATGCGTTTCATTTCATGGTCAATCGCACGGGCGACAATGTCGCGGGGGGCGAGTTCGGCACGGGGGTCAAAGCGGTGCATGAAGGGTGTGCCGTCAGGGAGAAGTAAACGTCCCCCTTCTCCGCGCACCGCTTCACTGATTAAAAATGATTTGGCTTCGGGGTGAAATAAGCAGGTTGGGTGAAATTGGATAAACTCCATGTTGCCCACGCGACAACCTGCCCGCCATGCCATTGCAATGCCATCGCCTGTCGCAACATCAGGATTGCTGGTGTATAGATAAACTTTACCCGCGCCCCCTGTGGCAAGCACGACAAAACGCGCACGCATTGCAATGATTTCATTGGTATCACGATTAAGAACGTATGCCCCTAGACAGCGGTTTGTTTCAAGCCCTAATTTTTTGCCTGTAATGAGGTCAATAGTGATGTGACGTTCTAGCAGGCGAATGTTGGGATGGGCAGCCGCTTTTGCTGTGAGGGTGGTAACAACGGCTTTTCCTGTTGCATCATCAACATGAATTACGCGACGGTGGCTATGTCCGCCTTCGCGGGTGAGATGGTAGGTTAGTTGTCCATCAATATTAGATTCTTGGGTAAAAGGGACACCTTGTTTAATTAACCAAGCGATGCGGTCTGGCCCTTCTGCAACGGTAAAATGGACAATATCACGGTCGCACAGTCCGGCCCCTGCATTTAAGGTGTCTTCTACATGGGAGTTAAGGGAGTCATCTTCCCCTAAAACAACGGAAATCCCCCCTTGTGCATATTGGGTACTGCCTGAGTCTATAGCGGCTTTAGACAGCACGGCAACACGTGCATGGTCAGCAAGTTCTAACGCGAGGCTTAAACCTGCCGCTCCGCTGCCAATTACTAATACATCATATTCAGCCTGTTGGGTCATAATATCTTGGAATTCTTCAGTAATCTTAAGCTATGTAGAATACAAAATGGTGTCATTATTATTTGAATGACATGGTAAAAAGATTAACATAAATTTCAGGTTTTTAATTGCGTTGCCTGTGGGTTTTTATTGGGCGTGTTGGGCGGCGATATATAGTAAACGCACTATAAAAAATACAGAGGGTTAGCAGTCCTCACAGGATTGCTAACCCTGAATTTAAATCACTTTATGGCGCGTTTGCTATATTTCGGCAAGATGGATGGTAATAATTTTATTTATCAAGTTTTTACCATCCATTTTTGCGGAGGTGTTACCACTCTTTTCCTGTCGTGGGTTGTTGTTGCTGGCTGTATTGATACTGGAATTTGCGCCGTAATAAACCGCTGGGGTCGTCTGGAATACGTCTTAACCATTGTTCTTGCGCGGTTTGTTCTTCTGTCATTGGTTTTGTTTCGTCAACATTCGCTTGTGCCGTCTCTTTGTTTTTCTCTGGGTCTGTGGCGGGTTTTTCTGCTTTTTCACTCGGTTGTGGTGCAGGTTTCTCTTCCGCTTTTTTCAGGTCTTCTTTTTTATCAGCAGGTTGATTTTTGGCTTGTTGTTCGTCTTTAGATGAATCGGCAGGTTTATCTTGTGAGTCAGCATGTTGTTGTGCAGCATCTTTGTTATTCTGCTGTTTATCATCTTGTTGTTGCGCGTTTTGTTGCTGTTGGTCTTGTTGATTCTGTTGATTCTGTTGATTCTGCTGATTTTGGGCGTTTTTGTCGTCCTTATCGTTTTTTTGTTTATCTTCTTTGTTTTCTTTGTCTTTTTTATCTTTGTCTTTGTCTTGTTGTTTATCTTGTTTCTTGTCTTCTTGCTTTTGTTGTTCTAGTAATTGTTCAACTTTTTCCTTGTTATAACGGGCATCTTCATGGTTTGGGTTTTGGGCTAAGGCTTGTTTGTAAGCCTCGATAGCTTCAGGGTATTTGCCAAGTTTTGTCAGTGCGTTGCCTTTGTTATATAGGCTGTCAGGGGTGTTTAAACCTGATAGGGTTTGTAGTGCTTGTTCATATTGTCCTGCTTTGTAGCTGGCAGCGGCTTTCCATGCGGGGTCATTAAATAGGGTCGCGGCGGTTTTTGCGTCGCCTGCTTGTAGGGCTTGGCTGGCTTGTTGGTCTGGAGTTGCCCAGAGTTGTTGCCATAGGCTTGGGGATTCTGTGGTATTTTCTTCTGCGTGTGCAGGGGGGGGATTTGTGATGGAGAGCAGTGTAATTAGTATAATAAAAACAAAATGTCCGCGTTTAAAGGCGAGTGCCGCAATGGGGAGTACAAGGAGGAGTAGGTATGTGCCTAGTTCATACCAGCGTTCAACGTGTAGTTGTGTTGCTTGTCGGGATTCTAGTTTTTTATCGTATTGTTGGTTTAAGAGGGCAAATAGCGCGTTAGTATCTACATCGCTAATACTTAAGTGTTGGTAAATGCCACCGCCTTGATTGCTGAGTTGCATTAGAGTGGTTTCGTTGAGTGTGGGAATGACAATTGCCCCTTGTGAGTCTTTTAAAAAGCCACTGTCTGCAATGGGAATGGGCGCACCTTGGGAAGTGCCTACACCAAAGATGGAGAGTTGATAGCCTGCTTGGGTTAGTTTTTGTACAGTATTGGGGGTTTGGTTTGTTTCTGCTTCATCGGTGATGAGTAGAATTTGTCCGTTTTTTATCCCTGCTTGTTGTAGCAGTTCCATGGCTTTTTGTAGGGCTAAATCGGTTCGCCCCCCTTGTACGGGCATTATATCTGGGGTCAGTGCGGGGAGTTGTGACAGTATTGTTTCTTTGTCATCAGTTAATGGGGTGACGACAAAGGCGGAGCCTGCAAAAACCAGTAATGCGGTTTGTCCTGTTTGTCGTCGGTTGAGAATGTCGGCAATTTTATAGCGGGCGCGTTCTAAACGGCTGGGTTTTATATCTTCTGCATTCATTGAGCGCGATAAATCAAGGGCGATGACTAAAGCAGATTGTTCACGAAAAACGGGTTGGGGTAGGCGTTCTATTGTCGGTCCTGCTAAGGCAAGAATCGCAAGCGTTCCTGCAATGGCGATGAGAAACGTCGCAGGGGTTGGTGTTGGGTCTTGGTCTTGTCGTAGCAAAATATGTGGGAGTAGTTGCGGGTCACAAATGTTTGCCCATTGACCATTTTGTCTGCGCCGTTTTAGCCAAAAATAAAAGAGGATGATGAAGGGTAAAAATGCGAGTAATGCCGTAGGGCGTAAAAAGTGAAAGTCTGTCCAGTTCATCATAATTATGTGAAGTAATCTGTATTGAATGAATATTTGCTTGTGTGAAAAATAGGGGAAAGAATCTTGCTCGGGGTTATTAAAATAGAAGTAATCCAAAGCTGTTTCTGTTTGTTTACTAAGATACAACGATTAGCTAGCGCAAATTATTATATTTTTGTAAGGTTATATCTCATTGTAATGGATAATCAATATCATGAAAGATGCACAATACAAAGGCACTTTGTTAATTGTGGATGATGTGCCTGCTAATGTAGCGATGTTGTTCGATTTTTTAAATGAAGCTGGTTTTAAAGTGTTGGTTGCGCAAGCGGGATTACGGGCCATTCAAAAAGCGAATTATGCAAAACCCGATTTAATTTTGTTGGATGTGATGATGCCCGATATTAACGGCTTTGAGGTGTGTCGAATCATTAAATCACAAGAAGCAACGCAGGATATTCCCATCATTTTTATGACAGCATTGACGGAAACGCCTAATAAAGTGAAAGGATTTGAAGTGGGTGCGGCTGATTACATTACAAAACCAATTCAACAAGAGGAAGTGTTGGCACGCATTAATACGCATTTAAAATTACATCGTCTGCAAAAACAGTTACAAACCTATGCCAGTGAATTAGAAAGGCGTAATCAAGAAGTTGAGGCATTTGCTCGCACTGTTGCGCATGATTTAAAAAATCCTTTAAGTGGCGTTATTCATTTAAGTGAGCGTTTGGTTAAAGATTATGATACCCCACCTGTGTTTAAACCACTGACTGAAAAATCAATTAATTATCTTAGGCTCATCAGTCAAGCGGGTGAGCAGATGTCCGATATTATTGATGCGTTACTGCTGCTTGCAGGGATTTCTACCCGTCAACAAATAGAAATTAAACCATTAGATATGCAGGCTATTTTAACCGAAGTCACGCAACAGCATTTAGCCCAGATGATAGACCGCTATGCGGGAGAATTACATTTTCCCACAGAACCTTATCCGCTTGTCACAGGATACGCACCTTGGATAGAACAAGTTTGGGTTAATTATCTGAGTAATGGTTTAAAATACGGAGGAAGTCCGCCAAAATTACAGATTGGATTTCAACAAAATGCGGATGAAATCCGTTTTTGGGTACAAGACAATGGCGCAGGCATTTCATCCGAAGCACAAGAAAAACTTTTCACCCCATTTACCCGTTTACATGAAGAACGCACGGATGGACACGGATTAGGATTATCCATCGTTCGGCAAATTATGGAGAAATTACAAGGGAGTGCATGGGTAGAAAGCGAGTTAGGACACGGTTCGCGTTTTTATTTTGCCTTACCGCGTTATCAAGAATAGCTATTGCTTTACAACACATACTGTAAAATTGGTGCATGTTCAGGATATTGCACCATTAAAAACGACTGAAAAACGGTAAAACTGGGCAACGTTGGGGAAAAAAATAAATGTGCAGGACAGGTACAATCAGATGCACCAAAACGGGGAAAGGGCAAAGTCATCCCCTGCGACTGATTTAACAAACTTGCCCATTGATGTTCACGCCGTTTTGCATCATGACTGCACCAAATGCTTAACAAAGATAGTTGTTGACGTAAATAATCAATATGCCAATGTGGATGAAGGCTTATTTTTTGATGATGTGAGACCCTTGCTTGAACACCACCCCGCCCAAAGGCACTCCCAACATACAAATAAAATCCTTTAGTAATAGATACAAGCCCCATTTTTCCCACACAACAGGAATGTGCTGAGTTTGCTTTTAAAATGAGGATATACGTCCCTGTTTGTTTACTGATATGTTGCATATAGACACTTTTTTTCTGAAAAATTATCAAAAAGTACAGTTTTTTTAGATGTAATCCCAATATAATGATTGCTCAGCTTGTTAAAAAACGGATAGAACTTACATTATGACAAGCCATTTTACGCATACGATTTAACATGCTTGAATAAACAATTCTTTACTTTAAATAAGTTCTAACTGATTGATAATGACCATCCTCGAATAGGAGAAAGTGTATGAAAGGCGACAAGAAAATCATTGAACACCTTAATAAAATCCTCAGAAACGAACTGACTGCAATTAATCAATATTTTCTCCATGCCCGCATGTACGAAAATTTTGGTTTGAACAGCTTGGGTAAATACACCTTCAAGGAATCTATTGATGAGATGGAACATGCGGATAAGCTCATTAAACGCATCCTGTTTTTAGAAGGTCTGCCCAATCTACAGGACTTGGGAAAATTGATGATTGGGGAAAACCCCAAAGAAATGTTGGAATGCGACCTGAAACTTGAACAGAAAGCGCACCCTGATTTAGTTGAAGCCATTGCCTGTTGCGAAGAAAAACAAGATTACGTCTCCCGCGAATTACTTGATGATATTTTAGAAAGCGAAGAAGAACACATCGACTGGTTAGAAACTCAACTGGGTTTAATTGAACAAGTCGGTATTCAAAACTACCTGCAAGAACAAATGGGTTCTGATGGTAAAAGTTAATGCGTTATAGTTAGACGCTGGTTTTATCAAGGCGGATTTATCCGCCTTTTTTATTGTCTTGAATACAAGTAAATTTTTGAGTATGCGACTATCTGAATTAGCGTTTTTAGGATTGACAGACAAACAGAATTATCAACGCAGTTATTTTTATTCCGCTTAGGTCTAAAAGCACTGATTTAGCACTAATTTTTTATTTTAAAACGCGGCGAATTCTGATTGTATGTAACTTCTTGCAGACAATCCTTATAACCGTTCGGCAATCCGTAAAACAGCACTTCGCGCCCGTGGATTTTCTGCAACTTCGGCATCACTAGGATGCACGGCTTTGCCTACTAAACGCACGGTCGGATTAAGCATACTTGCAGGAATTGGGAAATTTGGTGGATACGGGTCACCTTTCGCCTCATCACGAAAAAAGCGTTTCACAATGCGGTCTTCTAAAGAATGAAAACTGATAACGGCTAACCGTCCTCCTTGTGCTAATACCGCAAGTGCTTGTGGTAAAACGCTTTCAATTTGTGCTAACTCTTGATTTGTAAAAATGCGTAACCCTTGAAAAGAACGGGTTGCAGGGTGTCTATCCACTTCCCACGCGGGATGCGCTGTGCGAATAATTTCAGCTAATTGACAAGTATGCGTCAGCGGTTTTTGTGTACGCGCGCTAACAATTGCCTTTGCAATACGCCGTGCATGGCGTTCTTCTCCATACGTTTTTAATACGGTGGCAATATCTTGCTCTGTTGCCCGAGCTAACCACTCGCTTACAGGTTCGCCCGTGCTAGTGTCCATACGCATATCCAATGCCCCATCGCGCATAAAACTGAAGCCTCGTTCAGGTGTATCTAATTGAGGAGAGGACACGCCTAAATCTAATAAAATCCCATTAATTTTTCCTTGTAATTGATAGGCTTCTACTATTTTTTGTAAGTGCATAAATGGCGTATGTTCAATGATAAAACGGGGGTCTGCTTGGTGTAATGCTTGCCCAACGGTGATAGCTTCAGGGTCTTGGTCTAGGGCAAATAACCGCCCTTGTGCGTTTAAACGCGCTAATATTGCTTGACTATGCCCACCCCGTCCGAAAGTGCCGTCAATGTAAATACCATCAGCTTGAATATTAAGTCCATCTAACACTTCATTTAATAAAACGGGACGGTGTTCTGTGGTCACGCAAGAATGCTCCTGAAAAAAAGTTTTTTATGGCGGATAAAACATCTAAAACTATTGTTTATGATTAATTCAAGTTACTGTAGAACCCGTTATGCAACTGGCTGACGGAAAAAACCAGAAATAAAGACGTGTTGTGGATAATTTTGTGTCTATTCTAAAGGAAAAGTTAGCCTTAATTATGTGAGGAGAAGAGCATCTTAAATGACGTGGTTGATAAGACAAGCGGGTTTTCTGTTAATTGACCAAGGCATATTGACGTTTCGGTTTTATCTTGTACGACTCCAGTTAGAATCAGTGCCTATCAATTTCTTGCCAAAAATCCGCTAGTGAATCAATTTTTGTTTGAAAAAGTTTAAACAATAATTGATTTAATTCATCAGGATTTAATTGATACAAACGGGCTTGCTGATTCTCTGTTAATTGACCAAAGCGTATTTCTAATAAACGCATTAATGTTTCCGCTTTGCCCTGTACAATTCCTTGCGTAATCCCTTGCGTAATCCCTTGTGTAATCCCCTGTGTAATTCCTTGTCTAACTCCTTGAACAATCCCCGCTTCAAGTCCTTCCGTCTTTCCCAGTAAAAAAGACCGTTGACGTTCTTTGTCCATTGCATGTTCTAACATGGTTCTTGCCTCCAGTTTGTCATGGTAAATGGTTTCTAATGTCTGATAATCACTTAATTCTCGTTTGTTATATACAACTAATTGTATAAACCAGTTGAGAAATAATGAAGCCGCTTCTTTATCGGTTTTATCTTCAAATAATGCTAACACTTGCGATTTGAGTAATTCCATATCATGCGGATAAGTCTCTGCTAGGAATAAAGTGGAGACTAAATTCTGAATCTGTAGCAGTCGTTCTTGTGGATATTCATTTTCAGCAATTTTGAAGTAACGAAAGTCGGGAGTGTAGGCTTTTAATAAATCAGGATGTGCTAAGAGGTTTTGTAGCTCTGTTGCGGCTGTCCAGCGTTTATTCCCGCTGTAAAGAACAATTGGAAATATTGGCGGTAGTTTTTTTACAGGGGGGCGACTTTCTGCATAATCTAGCCAGAAGCTACAGAGATAGTGTAGAACGCGCAATGCCATAAACCAAACGACGGAAGATTGAAATTCTAGGAGAACGTATATGTAGGCTTCTTGTTGTTTAAATTTTACTTTGTAAATTAAGTCGCTTTCGGTTTCTTTGTAGTGGTCGGTAATAAAGGATTTGTCTAGGCGTTCACAAGTTTCAAAGTCTATGTCTTGTACCCAAGGTTCTGGTACGAAAGATTCTAGTAGTTGGCGAAAAAAGACTTTGTTGGAAAATAGCTTCTTGTAGCCTTTGTCGTGCAGCGTCGGCATTCTTTTGTTGTTTAAAGGTTTTAAGTAGGTTTTATAGAAAATGGCTCGCATGGTATATAACGAGCCATTGTTGTATAACTAGTTTTATTAGCAGGTTATTTTACGTATTCGTATTTGCCGTCTTTCCATTCGTAAAATACATAACCGGGGGCGTTTACATCACCTTTTGTATTGAAACTGATGTCACCTAAAACGGTTTTGAAGGTTTCAGCACGTAAAGCGGCTTCTACTTTCTTCGCATCAGTGCTACCTACTTTTTCTACGGCTTGCGCCCATGCTTGTACGGCACCGTAGCTGTATAGGACGTAACCTTCGGGTTCAATTTTTTGGGCGCGGAATTCAGTAACAATGGGTTCGGCAATGGGGTTTTTGCGAGGATCTGGGCTGAATGTCATGAGTGTCCCTTCACCTGCTGTGCCTGTGATTGACCAGAATTCGTCAGTCATGAGTGCATCGCCAGCCGCGAGTATGGTGGACATGCCTTGGTCACGCATTTGGCGGATAATTAAGCCTGCTTCTGTGTGATAACCGCCTAAGTAAACGACATCAATTTGTTCTTTTTTCAGTTTGGAGACGATAGCAGAGTAGTCTTTTTCACCGGCAGTAATGGCTTCGTACATGACTTCTTGCTTGCCTGCTGCGTTTAGTGCCTTTTTGGTTTCATCAGCAAGACCTTTGCCATACGCGCTTTTGTCGTGGAGGATAGCAATTTTGGATTCGGCATATTTTTTCGCTAGGTATTCGCCTGCGACTGCCCCTTGTTGATCATCTCGTCCGCATACGCGGAAAACGTTAGATAATCCATCTTCAGTTAGTTTGGGGTTGGTTGAACCGGGGGAAATCATGATAACGCCTTCTTCATTATAGACTTTGGAGGCGGGAATCGATGAGCCTGAGCAGAAATGTCCTGCTACTAATGCGACTTTTTTATTGGCGAGCTGGTTGGCAATGGCTACCGCTTGTTTAGGGTCGCAAGCATCATCGCCTATTTCCAGTTTTAGTTGTTTACCCAATACACCACCTGCTTTATTTAAATCAGCAACCGCCATTTCTACCCCAGCTTTCATTTGGTGTCCAAAGGTTGCGTATTGTCCTGTAATAGGTCCAGCAACGGCGATGGTGATTTGATCAGCGGCTATTGAGGGGGTAGAAAAAGGGACGATTGCCATTGCAGCCATGAGTAGGCTGGTTTTAAAAAGTTGATTAAGTGGTTTCATCTGCATTATTTCCTTGTGTCAATGTTGGTTTGATAGAACTAACGCTACTTGAGTTGTGGGGAATATCCTCACGCAATTGTCATTGTATCGCTAAGACAATGACAGACCTATTTTATATGGGGGCTTGAATTAAAATCACCATTATTTGTAAATAATTGAAAAATCATTGTGCTGTTTATGGGTAAGTATTTTTATTAGTCAGGTAGTGTGTGTGGGTTTTCGGGTGTTACTTATAGAGTTGAGTCCTTACTCTGTAGTATGCTTATAGACCACTCATTCATGGACGAAAACCGAATACAACTGATTATACTTAACAATGGGTTCAGGTGGTTTTTAAGATGATCAGTGGTTCACCCCATTTTCTGACAATTTATTGCTGTCTTAATTAATGAGCCTACGGCTTGTTACTGATGTTAGCAAAACAGAAAATTTAGCGATTGACAAACCAAAACAGGACATTATGCAAAACGCTAATTCCAATCTGACGCCAGCACCCGTAAAAGACCCTGTAGTAGAGGATATTCTCCAAACCTATCAGATGTTGTCGGGTAGTTATGATGAAATGTGCGCGGGTACGAAACAAATCCGCCCACATTGGCAATATTTGATGAACTCACTTCATGCAATGGGACATGATGAGTTAGAACGTCGTTGGCAAGAAGGACGGCGTTTATTGCGTGATAATGGGGTGACTTATAATGTCTATGGTGATCCACAAGGACTTGATCGCCCGTGGCAACTTGACCCAATTCCGCATTTAATTTCTAGTGAGGAATGGGGACATATTGAACGGGGATTGATTCAACGTGCGGAATTGATGAGTTTGTTATTGGCTGATTTGTATGGCGCGCGCGATACCATACGTAAAGGCTTATTACCTGTGGAGCTTGTCGCTTCGCATCCCGGTTTTTTACGTGCAATTGTGGGGGTTTCTCTCCCTAAACGTCATCGACTACCGCTTTATGCCGTGGATTTAGCCCGTTCTGCTACGGGTGAAATTTGGGCAATTGCTGATCGCACGCAGGCTCCCTCAGGTGCGGGTTACGCGCTAGAAAACCGCTTGGTTATTTCGCGTATTTTGCCCAGTTTATTCCGTGATTCTCACGTCCATCGCCTCGCGCTCTTTTTCCGCACGTTGCGCCAAACATTGGCGAGCATGTCCCCACATGAAGACCCGCGCATTGTGGTTTTAACGCCCGGTCCTGCAAATGAAACGTATTTTGAACATGCGTATTTAGCCAAGTATTTGGGCTATACCCTTGTACAAGGTGCAGATTTAACGGTTCGTGATGGAAAAGTTGCACTAAAAACCTTAGATGGTTTACAACCCGTTGATGTTATTCTCCGTCGCGTTGATGACAGTGCCTGTGATCCGTTGGAGTTACGTCCTGATTCTTATCTAGGCGTTGCGGGGTTGACGCAAGCAGTGCGGATGGGCGGCGTGAGCCTTGCCAATCCATTGGGCTGTAGTGTGTTAGAAAACGCTGGGTTATATGCTTTTTTACCTAATTTAGCAAAATACTTTTTAGGGGAAGAGTTAGATATTCCTTCACCACAAACGTGGTGGTGTGGAGATAAAACAGCCTGTAATCACGTGTTAGCAAATATTGATAAATTAGTTATTAAACGCATTGCAAATACACCGGGACATGTGTCTGTCCGTGGGCGACTGCTCAGTAGTAAACAACGCGATTTACTTCGCGCTCAAATTCTTGCCCAACCAAATTGGTATGTGGGGGGAGAAGAGATTTTTCGTTCCACAACCCCTGTCTTAGTCAACGGACATGTTGAACCACGACAATTAGTATTACGTAGTTTCCTCGTGACGAATGAGAATAACTATGTGGTTATGCCCGGTGGTTTAACCCGCGTTGCAGCCAGTGCAGATAGCCCTGTTGTATCCGCGCAAAGTGGGGGATTAAGTAAAGATACATGGGTTATCGCCTCCGAGCCTGAAAGAGAATTAACGCTCATCCCTGAAACTAAAAAGAAACTGGTCATTTTTGAAGGGCATGGGCAAGGTGAACTGCCTAGTCGGGTTGCAGAAAATATGTTTTGGTTGGGGCGTTATGCAGAGCGGGCAGAAGGGGTTATTCGTTTACTGCGTGCGGTATTACTCTATTTAGCCGACCCTTATGATTTTGTCAGCACTAAAAATCATCCAGCGTTACCCAGTTTATTACGTGCTGTTACGTATTTAACCGAAACTTTACCCGGTTTTGTGGGGGAAGGTGCGGAACAACGCTTAGACAATCCACGTGAAGAATTACTTTCCGTCTTTTTAGACCGCAATCGTGCGGGGAGTTTAGCCTCCACGTTACAATTCCTGCTAAATGCCGCTCGTTCAACCCGTGACCGATTATCGCCTGATATGTGGCGTGTGTTCAGTGCGATAGAAGATGAACTCAACCGCTTGCAACAACAAGCCCCTAAAGAGATTAATGAAGCCTTACAAGTGCTAGATAACATCATCTTATGGCTTTCTGCTTTAGAAGGATTGAGTGTAGAAAGCATGACACATGGTCAAGGTTGGCGATTCTTGATTATTGGACGACGGCTAGAACGTTGTTACAACACAGGACAACTCCTTCGTGCAACCCTTTCTACGGTTAATGAAGATGAAGCCGTCTTACTAGAAAATTTATTGGTTGTGACAGATAGCTTATTGACTTATCGCCGTCGTTACCGTTCTTATTTACAAGTCAATGCGACCCTAGAATTATTGTTGCAAAATGAATTAAATCCGCGTTCAATTGGCTATCAATTGGAACAATTATCCAATTTTATAGCGACACTAAGAAATGGCGATGACACGCCCTACAGAGCAGCAGAAGAGCGCGTTATCTTAGAAGCCTTAACCCAAGTTCGTTTGGCTGATGTTGACGCACTAGCGATTTTTGTGGATGGCTTCCGTAAAGATTTAGACCAATTGCTTGTCCGTTTGTGGCATTTAATACCTGCATTATCTGATGCGATAACAAATAGCTATTTCAGCCATGCAGAACAACCACGACAATTAGTAAAATTAGAAGCAGAACATGAAGATAATGAACTGTAAAATCTGATTAATAGATAAAGAGAATAAATTCATTTTATCCACCGTAGTATCATGAAAAGACTTACTTAGTTGGTAAACTCAGTAGGTCTTTTTAATAAGTAAACCGCTTGGATAACACGAATACCGCCACGCCAAGCCTGTTTCCATTTTCTAAAATAAAAAACAGTCTAAATCAGAATTATTAGAATTAACAGTATGTTAAAAATGATAGCGTGATTTTAATAACTTCTGATTTAAACAATAAACCACAACTGTTTTAGACAAACCTATCTATACAAACCAACCACTTTGCGTTGTTATACACTGAGTAGAAATGGAGAAAATAAATGCCTGACTTAGTAGATAGCTCTTTTAACATTAAAACAACCCCACCTACTCGCCCTATTTATATGGGTAAGCGCAAATTTTTAGGACTCAAAGATTTAGTTGTGTCCTTTTACGCGCAAAAATGTCAATTTCAATGTACTTATTGCAATTTACCCGTTAAATCCCATCCCGACAGTCTATCTGCTGACAGTATCAAAGAACAAATAGACTGGGTTTTCAGTGAGTTTGCCGATAGCTTATCTAGCTTTCAACAATTTTCCGTTGGTAACGAAGGCTCTATTATCGACCAAAGTCGTTTTCCTGCGGAGGCAATGGATTATCTACTTGAACGCACTCGTGAATTAACCGCTTTAGAAGTCCTTTCCCTAGAAACCCGCCCCGAATATATTTCTGTCGATATCATTCAACATATTCGCCAACGGGTTACGACTCCTAAAATTGATGTCACCATTGGTTTTGAAACCCAAGACGACCACTTACGTGAAGTCATTCTGAAGAAAAGCATTCGGAAAAAGAACTTTGAAAGCAAAGTAAAACTATTGGGTGAATTAGGCGTGCGTTTAACCTGCTACGTTCTCCTAAAACCCAGTCCAACCATGACTGAAGAAGAAGGCATCAGTGAAGCCGTTGCCAGCATTGAATATTTAGCCAATATTTGCCAACAGCATGGCGTAGAACTGGTGATTTATCTCAACCCTGTTTACGCCGCAAAAGGGACACCTCTGGCTGAAGCCTTTAGAATACATAACTATAAACCTGTTCGTATTCAAAGTGTTGTTGAAGTTATTGCAGAAGCCCGCGAATTTAATGTCCCGATTTATACAGGTTTATGGACAGAAAGTAACGCTTTTAGTGGTGGAGACTACACGATACATCCTGATTATCGTCCCGAAATCCGCGAAGCGATTAGACAGTACAATTTAACCCAAGATTTTAATTTACTAACCCCCTATATCACACAACTTAAACCTGATTTATTAGGTGAATACGTACCTTTAATCGCTCGCCATACTGACCACTAATAACAATATGTTTAAACAATTTGACTGGGTAACGATTCCCGCAGGCGTGTTTTGGATGGGAACCGATGTGGCAACTGATACAGTTGCCGCACAATTTGCGTGGGCGCAACAGGTTGAACAACCACAACATCAAGTGTATCTACCCGACTATCGCATCAGTCGCTACCCTGTGACAAATGCACAATGGGGTGTTTTTTTAGCACAAACAGATTACACATGGGCAGACCACGATAAATTATGGCTATCGGGCATTCCTGAAGGGAAAGAACAGCATCCCGTTGTTTGGGTGACATGGCAAGATGCCATGGCATTTTGTCGTTGGGCAGGCGTTTCTTTACCAACCGATGCCGAATGGGAAAAAGCCGCACGGGGAACAGATAAACGTTTATACCCATGGGGAAATCAAGCACCCGACGCAAGCCTTGCCAATTTTGCCAATCAAGTCGGTGATACAACCGCCGTTACACATTATCCTGCGGGTAAAAGTCCTTATGGCGTGTTTGATATGGCGGGTAATACGTGGGAATGGATAAGTACCGTATGGGGAACAGATAAAGATAATCCTGAATTTACTTTACCGTATCAGGTAGATGACGGAAGAGAATCCCTAGAAGATAGCCAGATTCTGCGGATGGTACGTGCAGGCGGTTGGAAATACGATGCAACGTTAATCCGTTGTGCATATCGGGATTGGAACAAACCACAAACCCGTGGCAGTGGTTTGGGTTTTCGGGTTGTCATGCGGTAAGCACAAACCAGCTAATTCCATCAATCAACAGTGGTAATTAAGTTAGAAGGAATAATAATGCCCAGCAATACCCTTGTTTTACCCCTAACAGCCGAACTCAACGATAACTATTTGCAAACACACGGTAATATAGACCGTTTAACCGACCAATATGCAAAAACCTATCAATATATTCGCCGTTCTGCTCATCCGATTGGGTTTGTCGTGCATGAAAAGTTAGTTTTAAAACTATACCAAATGTTGCGTGAGACTGAACCACTCCCCCAACATTTACAAGAGACCTTGCACGATTTTATTTACCAAGAAATTGAACAAGGACGTGTTGCAGAAAAACAAGGCATGGGCTTTGCCATTCTGTCACAAGGCTTTTTAAGCATTAATATTTGGGGACGTGGCAATGTCTTATTTACTCAAACGTACACAGTAGAAGGCAGTTTCCCCGATTTATCGCCTAAACCATTGGAAAAAACGGGCGTAGCCTGTACATGGGAAATTAAAATCATGCAATACGAATACATGTTATGGCATGACTATTTAGAAACAACCATGAGTTTGGAAGACAAAAAAGACTATTTACAACATTTTATAACAGGCGATTTATTTTAGATTTATCATAAAGCGCGTCTGAATCAGGATTTTCAGAATTATCGGAATTTCCAGAATCGCAAAGACGGATTAAATAACTTTCTATGGACACTATTAATTCTAACTTAGACAAGCCCTTAAGCAGGTAAGCGTCGAATAATCCAATCCATCACCCGATAAGGCAATAACCGTTTTAACGTCGTTAAAAAATAAGTGGGTATCGTCACATAATAACGAATTTGCGGCTGTTTAGCTTCCAAAGCATGAATGACCCGTTTTAACACCGCTTCAGGTGGCAAGGTAAACGGAGCTGCATCCCCTTGTTTTTGTAAGCGCGCTTCTGCCTGCTGATAATGCGCTTGATGCGGGCTGTTAGTGGGATTGATATGTTTTTTATACATCGCAAAGGCATTGGCGCGAAACCGACTGCGGATAGGACCGGGTTCTATTAAAGAAACACCGATATTTGTCCCCTGCAACTCTATACGCAGTGTATCTGTAAGCCCTTCTAGCGCAAATTTAGAGGCGTTATATGCACCCCGCATGGGCATAGCAACCATTCCCAAAATAGAGCTGTTATGAATAATCCGCCCTTCTCCTTGACGACGCATCACGGGCAACACTAACGTAGTCAATTCATGCGTACCAAACAAATTAGTTTCAAACTGCTCACGTAATGCCTGACGGCTCAAGTCCTCCACCGCACCGGGTTGACCATAAGCAGCATTATTAAACAAACCATAAAGCTTTCCACCGGTTTGACTTAACAACTGCGTGACAGCGTGTTGAATGGAAACTGAATCATTTAAATCCAACAATAGCGTTTCCAAACCTTCTGCTTGTAAACGTGCAATATCTTCAGCGCGGCGAGCCGTTGCAAACACCCGATAACCCCGTGCTAAAAGCCCTTTCGCGACACAATAACCAATACCGCTAGAACAGCCCGTGACTAACACCGTGCGCTGATTAGATGGATTCATGAAATCTCCTTTGAATTAGCCGATAAAAGTGCGTTCTGTGTGATTTGATAACTCAAACATTTCAAGCCGTTCACCATTAAGAACCAATACACCCTCAGCACGATTATCGCCACCTGCAAAAAACTCAAAAAAATAAGTTCGCTTTAACTGCAACCAACCATCTGCACGACGACTCAAGCCCAGTTTACGTTGCACAACCGTATCATCAAGAAGTTGTAATTCATACTGTTGACAAAGTTTACGACAGATTGACACCGCCTTTTCATGGCTGCGCTGACTGTCAAACCAGTACCAAACAATAGCCGCAAGGAGAATAAGAAGAAATAAAGAGTTTGCCATCATGTATTTTCTATACGTCAGTCATAGCGGTTTATACTATTTGAGTGAATAGGAGAGATATGCGGTTATCTACGATGAAAACTAGCCTATCTCTTTTCTATTTTGCATAGTCCGCTACAATAAGCGGATTTACCCTTTAAAAAGTAAGTCGTGCCAATCCTAAATTTTTCATCTATCTCTTTAGCGATAGAGAAATTAAGGAAAAATATTTAGTCTGGCACTACCAAAAATTTGTCGTTGAGTGTTGAGGAATTATTGTGAATACGCAGGAAAAACGTACCGTCGAAATCATGGATACCACATTAAGAGACGGTGAGCAGATGCAAAACGTATCTTATACCCCTGAAGAAAAACTCACTATTTCGAAAATGTTACTAACAGAAGTAAAAGTTGACAGATTAGAAATTGCATCTGCTAAAGCCTCTGAAGGTGAACGTAAATCAGTGATTCAGGTCGTCAACTGGGCAAAAAGCGTTAATTTGGTCGACCGCTTAGAAATTCTCAGCTTTGTCGATGGTACTACCTCGATTGATTGGGCAAAAGCCGTTGGCATTCAACGCATTAATTTATTAACCAAAGGCTCTTACAAACACTGTAACGAACAACTCCGCAAAACCCCAGAACAACACATTGCAGATATTCGTAAAACCATAGACTATGCCCTTGAAAAAGAAGTTGCGGTGAATGTCTATTTAGAAGATTTTTCTAATGGCATTAAAACCTCACCCGCCTATGTTTATCAACTGATTGAGGCATTATTACAACTGCCTGTAAAACGAATTTTATTACCTGATACATTAGGGATTTTAAACCCCTTCGCAACTTACGAATACATTTCTGACATCACCAAACGCTACCCTAACGCCCATTTTGACTTTCACCCCCATGATGACTATGGCTTAGGCACCGCAAACGCACTCGCGGCGGTAAAAGCAGGGATTCATGGCATCCATGCGACAATTAATGGCATGGGTGAACGGGCAGGCAATGCCGCACTGGATGAAGTTGCCGTAGCACTCAGCGATTTTCTCGACGTGCGTTTAAACATTGATGAAAAAATGCTTTATAAAGCCTCGCAATACGTAGAAATGTTTTCAGGACAACGGATGGCGAATAACAAGCCAATTTACGGTAAAAACGTTTTTACCCAAACCGCGGGCATCCATGCGGATGGCGATAAAAAAGGCAATTTATACGCAAATCCACTTATTCCAGAACGGTTTAACCGCAAGCGTGATTACGCACTGGGTAAATTATCAGGGCGCGCCAATTTAGAAATGGCATTACAAGCCTTAGATATTGAACTGACCGACGACGAGAAAAAAGTTTTACTGCAAAAAATCGTTGAAATCGGCGACCGTAAAGAAGTAATTACCAAAGAAGATTTACCCTACTTAATCGGCGATATTTTTGGCACAACGGGCGAATTACCCTTTAAACTGCTACATTGCTCGGTTAATTCTACCTATGGATTTAAATCCTTAGCCGTTGTGCGCTGTGCTTATCAAGGACAAATGCAAGAAGGCTACGCTAAGGGCGATGGTGGTTATGATGCGTTTATGAATGCAATGAAAGATATTTTAACGGCTTTTGATTTACCCGTGCCACAATTGATTGATTATATTGTTACAATCCCGCCCGGCGGTAGAACAGATGCACTGGTACAAACCATCATTACTTGGCAAGTCCAACGCGGTGGAGATACCAAAATGCTGACCACTCGCGGGGTTGATTCCGACCAAATCATGGCGGCAATTGAAGCAACGGTTAAAATGGTTAACCTAATTATTCAACATTATGAACGGGGTACTAATTCTATCTTGTTGACATCCGCAAACACAACACTCAGCGCGGTTGTTTAAGAATTAACCTGTTTTTTATCTCACTTTTCAAGACAATAACGTAATATGAGCTGGTTTGAAAAACTTCTGCCTTCCCGCATCCGCACGGACGGAAAAAAAAGCACCCATACAGTCCCTGAAGGATTATGGAATAAATGCCCAATCTGTCAGACAGTTTTATATAAGTCTGAATTAGAACGTAATTTGCACGTTTGTCCTAAATGTAGTCACCACATCCGCATCAACGCACGGCAACGGCTGGATAGCTTTTTAGACAGCAGTCCGCGTGAAGAAATCGGCGCAAATTTATCGCCCGTAGATAAATTAAAATTTCGTGATAGCAAAAAATATAAAGACCGCATCACCCAAGCCCAAAAAGCCACTGGCGAAAAAGACGCACTGATTGTGATGAAAGGCGCGGTACATAGCATTCCTGTGGTTGTCTGCGCATTTGAATTTAATTTTATGGGCGGGTCTATGGGAAGCGTGGTTGGTGAACGCTTTGTTCGTGGTGCGCAAATCGCATTAGAGCAAAAAATCCCTTTTATCTGCTTTTCTGCCAGCGGTGGCGCGCGTATGCAAGAAGCCCTGTTTTCCCTAATGCAAATGGCAAAAACCAGCGCGATTTTAAACCGCTTAGGTAAACAAGGTGTACCCTTTATTTCCGTTTTGACCGACCCGACGACGGGGGGGGTATCCGCAAGTTTTGCCATGTTAGGTGATATTAACGTGGCTGAACCCAATGCGTTAATCGGTTTTGCAGGCCCTCGCGTAATTGAACAAACTGTGCGGGAAACCTTGCCTGAAGGGTTTCAACGTAGCGAGTTTTTATTAAAACATGGCGTGGTTGATATGATTGTCGACCGTCGGGAAATGCGCGATACCTTAGCAACGGTGTTAGCAATGTTAGTGCGTCAACCATCGCCAATGGTTGCCTTATTAGCGCATAAATCGGAAGAGGAAGGCGCGGAAGAAACTTAACGACTGCGGTTAATACTATTTAAAAGCCATGAAAACCCCAGTTAATTTTTAACACTGGGGTTTATTATTTTTTAGTGGCGTGTGTCTGTTAATTTTGGCGGTTTTTAATATTCAGTCAGTTCTGATTTAAACAAGTTTTATTGATTTGACAATGCCTTATTTGTTTCACGTTTATAGTCAGTGTAACTTTTTTGTTCGTTACAACTATCAACGCTAACAGTTGGATTATTTAGGCAATCTAGTTTATCTTTTTGCTGTAAACCATCGTACCATGCTTGTGTTGAACAGCCTGAAAGCAGAAATATTAATGTAATACTTGTCCTATAAATAAGGGTTTTACTGTTCATAAGAATATTTACCATGATTAATTAAATACGACTTGTTGATTATACTGCATATTCTATCCTGTTTTTACTTCCGTTTTTTTGTCTGCGAATAACTCCACAAAATCTTCACAATTTCCTCAAAAAAAAACCGCAATTGTCGCGCATCATTATCACCATCTGGAACACAAATTGTTTCAGTTTTTAATAACGACAACGACACGTACGAGGAAGTAAATCATGTTAAATAGAACAAGACGTTATACTACTTTAATGCTCGCCCTCTCTGCGACTGTCCCCGTTTTCGCTCAAGGTCCCGGTAACCCACCACCATTACCTGCTGAAATCATAGCACAATATGATACTGACCAAGATGGTGTGTTGAGCGAAACTGAAATGCAAGCCATGCGTACCGCAGAATTTAAAAGTGCTGATGTTAATGGCGATGGTAATTTAAGTCTTACTGAGTTACAAGGTTTTGAAAGTAGCAAAAAATCAGAACGTTTAAATCATGAATTTGGCAATTTAGATGCCGATAGCAACGGAGTGATTAGTGCCGCTGAATTTGTTGCAAACCAACCTGAAGAAAGCAGCGCAACATTAGCAACACTTTTTGGTTTAGCGGATACGAATGCGGATGCAGGTTTAAGTTTAACCGAGTTTGCTGCGTTGAAAGGTGAAGAAGGTCATTTGTGGCAACATTTTGCACATTTAGATAGCGATGGTAACGGTGTTATTTCACAAGATGAATTTACTGCTCTCCCCCCTGCACCACCGGGTGGCGAAGGACGCGGCGCACGTCCTGCCAGATAATAAATTATTAAAAAGGCAACTTGCTTTGCAATAACGGGTTTCTTAAGGGAAAGTGTTTGACCACTGGGGTTTATAATCTCAGTGGTCTTTTTTGTCGATTAAAATGGGTAGGATTTTCGTTGAAGGTGAAGAATATGAAATTTGGCTTGTTAGCAAAATTATTTCTCGCACTCTTATGTAGCAGTACGCTGGTTGCTATCATCATGGCGATTTCCGCTCATTGGAGTTTTCAATCAGGTTTCACCGATTATTTGCATAATGCTGAAACGGAACGTCTCACAGAATTACGTCTGGCTTTAGAAGCTGAATACACAAAAAAAGGCAGTTGGCAATTTTTGCAGAATAATCGGAATTTGTGGGAGACCTTGTTAAATAAACATTTAGGTGAAGAGTTTCAATTACCGCCGTTGCCCCAACCTCGCCCTTTTGGTGAGATATTACATTCTCTTGACCCGCCACTTCGTCCGCCAGCAGAGATAAATGAGCGTGAATCTGCTTTTCGTCCACGCCTACCTGATGGAAATGAACGTGAACCGCCTTTTCGTCCGCGTCCACCCGATGAATATAGGGGAGAACCGCCTTTTCGTCCCCCCCATCATCAAGGTGAAGGCATTGTACCCTTATCACCTTTTGCTTTGCGTCCACGTTTACGGTTGCTAACCCCAGATAAAAAAATGATTATCGGCTCGCCATTCACCATAGAAGGTAACGAAAGTTTATTACCGATTTATCATAATGATAAACCCGTCGCATGGTTGGCTATACATCAAATGCAGATTGAAACCAATTATTTAGCGGCCAGTTTTTTAAAACAACAAACGCAAACATACTACTTAACGGCGGTGTTGGGTGTACTGATTTCTGCGTTGATTTCTTTATGGTTAGCGCGACAGTTATTGATTCCTGTGCAACGGATTACTACTGCTGCGCGTCATTTAGGGGCGGGGCAGTATCAAACCCGTGTGCAAGTGAGTAGTCATGATGAATTAGGACAGCTTGCAAGTGATTTTAATCTACTCGCGCATACTTTGGAGCGGAATGAAACTGCACGACGACAATGGATTGCAGATATATCGCATGAACTGCGTACACCGTTAGCTATTTTGCGCGGAGAAATTGAGGCAATTCAAGATGGTATTCGTCAATTTAATGCCGTTGCATTAAAATCGTTACATGTTGAAGTGTTAGGGCTTGGGAAATTAGTTGATGATTTATATGAATTAGCCTTGTCTGACGTTGGCGCATTAGATTATCGGCGCGAAACATGTAACATTCTGATATTGATTGAAGAGGTGTTAGACGTGTTTCAAACCCGTTTTCGCCAACATCAATTACAACTAATCAATCAAACACAAACCCTCACGCCTATTTATTGTGCAGTAGATGTACGACGTTTTATGCAACTATTTCATAATTTACTTGAAAATACTGTGCGTTATACAGATACAGGCGGCAGTATTTTAATCACGGTAGCGCAAATGGCAAATCGGGTTATCATTTGTTTAGAAGACAGCCCGCCAAATGTTCCTGATGAAGCGTTGCCATTATTGTTTGAACGGTTATATCGTGTGGATAAATCGCGTAGCCGTGCATCGGGCGGGGCTGGGCTGGGTTTAGCCATTTGTAAGAATATTGTGGAAGCACATGGTGGCACAATCAACGCTTTTCATGCCTCATTGGGTGGGCTTGGTATCCGTATCGAACTGCCATTACAACCGAGTTAAAACACAATGGAAAACAATCAACGCCATATATTAATTGTTGAAGATGAGCCAAAACTTGCCCATTTGCTCGAAGATTATTTACACCAAGCAGGTTTTATAACCCATTGGCTAGCCGATGGAGCGGATGTATTGCCTTGGTGTGAACACAATACAACAGATTTGATTATCCTAGATTTAATGCTACCCCATAAAGATGGAATAGAAATCTGTCGCGAATTGCGGCAAACCTCACAAATACCCATTATGATGGCAACGGCGCGGGTTGAAGAAATTGACCGCTTATTGGGATTGGAATTAGGAGCCGATGATTATATTTGTAAACCCTATAGCCTGCGTGAAATTATTGCGCGTGTGCGGGCTATTTTACGTCGTGTGGCTAACGGACAAACCGAAATAGAACCACCTGTAAACTTAGGATTTATTATCGACGAAGAACGTTACACCATCAGTTTTAAGGGACATATTTTAGATTTAACCCCCGCTGAATTTCGCCTACTCAGCACGCTCTTAAATTCACACGGCAGAGTTTATTCGCGCGCCCAACTGCTAGACCGTTTATATGAAGATAATCGCATTGTTACTGACCGCACCGTTGACAGCCACATCAAAAATTTACGTAAAAAATTAGCCGAATTAGAACCTGAGACAGAAATGATTCGTTCCATTTACGGTGTAGGGTATAAACTAGAAAACTAATCTTGTCTGAAAGAAAATAGACCAGAAAAAACTTTTTTCTTCTCTACAATATTACTGAATTCAAATTACTTAAACAGTAAAATCATCTAAGACAGCAACCTAAAGTACGCCACTATGTTAAAGACAACGCCTTTATTAGAACTCGATAACATCGAATGCCGTTATGAAGAACAAACCATTTTTCATAATCTCTCCTTAAGCATTCAAGCGGGAGAACTTGCTTGCCTACTGGGTGCAAGTGGTTGTGGAAAAACAACTGCGCTACGTGCAATTGCAGGCTTTGAACCTATTTACAATGGCACAATCCGTTTAAATGGCAACAATATTTCTGAACCTAATCAAATATTATCACCAGAAAAACGTCAAATTGGCATGGTTTTTCAAGATTACGCACTATTTCCACATCAAACTGTTTTTGACAATGTCGCCTTTGGTTTACGCGCTTTAAACAAAACCGAAAAAAAACACCGCGTAGAAGAATATCTCAACATTGTCGGATTAGCGCATCTTTCTAAACGCTATCCGCATGAACTATCAGGCGGACAACAACAACGGGTTGCTCTCGCGCGCGCTTTAGCACCGCGTCCTGCATTGATTTTATTAGATGAACCGTTTTCTAATTTAGATGTAGATTTACGCGAGCGGCTGAGTTTAGAAGTGCGTGATATTCTTAAAGGACAAGGCATGACGGGTTTACTCGTAACCCATGACCAACACGAGGCTTTTGCATTGGGCGATAAAATTGGCGTAATGCGTCATGGTAAAATTTTACAATGGGATTCTGCCTACAAACTCTACCACGAACCCACAGAACGCTACATTGCGGATTTTATTGGTAAAGGTTCGTTTATCAAAGGGCAAATAATGACTAAAAATCAGATAGAAACGGAATTAGGCGTTGTTAAAAGCATTCCATCGGCACAAAGTGAAATCGGCAATACTGTCGATGTGCTGGTTCGTCCCGACGATATTTTGTTAGACCCTGATTGTCACTTATTAGCGACGGTTAAACAAAAAGCCTTTAAGGGTTCAGAAACCCTTTATACCTTAAGCTTACCCAGCGGAACACAAGTTTTTTCCCTGTTTTCTAGTCATCATGATTATCCTGTTGGCGCGCAAGTTGGCATTCGTGTGGTTGCAGAGCAATTAGTAACGTTTCCACCGACTTAAATTTTAGATAATAATCTGATTTTAACAGCTTGAAAAAAGGCGCGGAAAATATCGAGAAAGGTTTTTTCTGTGCTTCGTTTTCCTGATAGCAGCGTGTCTAAATGAAGGTTTTCAGGCACGCAGACAAGGTTGTCGTTTTTATATCTGTGTCAGTGTTGAAAATTCTGATTTGGGCAATAGTTGTGTTTATTTAATACTCGTTTTTTTATAAATAATCTTATCCATTGCTTGCAAAAACACTGTTATATCAAATTTTTTTGCCTGTTGTTCACAAGCCTTGCGTAGGTCTAATGCGTTAGCGGGGCTTAGGGTGCAAACGGCATCGCAAATCATCTCAATTGTAAAATCAGCGGGCAGTAATAACCCTGTACGCTCGGGCAAAATGCTTTCAACTAATCCGCCTTCCGCAACGCCTATGACAGGTTTACCCGCAGCCATAGATTCCACAGGTGACATGCCAAAATCTTCATCCTTCGCTAAATAAAGCGTAGCAATTGCATTACCTAGTAACGATTGTAATGCACGCTCTTCTAACCAACCTGTCAATTGAATATTGTTTGCACCGTTAGCTAAGTTGCGTAAACGTCCTAACTCTTGCCCTCCTGATGCGACTATTAAGCGTTTATCAGGCATTTTTAAAAAGGCTTGGATGATTTTATCAACCCGTTTTAATGGGTCTAGTCGTGCTAATGATAAGTAATAATCCCCCTGAGCTAACCATTTGAATTGTTTTGTATCACAGGGTGGATAGATAACGGTTGCGGGTTTACCTAAATAGTGTTGTATGCGTTTTTGTACATTATGTGAGTTGGTTAAAATCTGCGTCATGTTATTGATAGCTGTTTCATAACGTGGTTGTAGATAGCGGATAAATGCTTGTAAAGCAAAACGTAATGGGCGTGGCGTTTGGCTTAGATAAAAATCATATTGGTCGTAAATAAAACGTGGGGGGGTGTGGCAATAGAGAAAATGACGAGCATGAGGGTGTTGCACAACTGCTAAAGGGGTGTAAAAACCACTATATAACAAGGTATCGTAATCTTTTATAAACACGGTACGTTGTTGAAAGGCACGAGCAAGTTTGAATTGTCGCCATAGGGGAATATTGCTATTAGCATGAAGATTGTGTTGTCGGTTAATACCCTGTAAAAAAGGGTGGTTTTCTTTAGCAAACCCGTAGGCTATCGCGCTAGGACGATGATGTGCAAGTAAACTACATAAACGCCCGCCGCCTTCTAAGGATTCAAAATAGTCATGAAGAATCAGGAATGGTGCAGTCATCTATATTTTGTGTAACCTTTTTTGGGTGAAAAATAAAGACGGGCGTTTAGCAAATTTAGGTTTCCTTTTTAATCATAGAAGGCAGATTTATCTCAATAATGACCTACATTCCCCTGTAGAAAAGAAGGAATCTTTACTTGTTCTAACGGCTTTATCACTATCAATTTATTATGCTTAAATGTGTGTCTGTAACCAAAACTCTAATAAGGCTAAATGCCACAACTTACTCCCTTGTAATGGCGTTAGATAGGTTTCTGGACTGGCGAGTAGTTTATCAACATAAGTAAAATTAAATAGTTGACGTTGGCGACAAGTATCGGAATACAACACCGCACGCATAAATGCTAAAAATTCACCGCGTACATATTTTAGCGCGGGTACAGGAAAATAGCCTTTTGGACGGTCTATTACACTCGCAGGTAATAGTTGGCGGGCAATGGTTTTTAATGGATATTTGCCATTTTCACGCAGTTTTAATGCGGGGGGCATTCTGGCAACGGTTTCAATTAACTGTTGGTCTAAAAATGGCACACGGGCTTCTAATCCCCATGCCATTGTCATGTTATCCACGCGCTTTACGGGGTCGTCGACGATAAGCGTTGTAACATCCATGCGCAATACTTTATCAAGAAATTCACTGGCATTCTCTTGGGCGAGTAGTTGGCTGATGCTTTGCGCAGTGTAATCTGCACCATGATAGTCGGAATGAACCGTTTCTAAAAATTCGGCGTGGCTACGGTCAAAATAAAAAGGACGAAAACGGTCTAAATCGCTACCCGCTGCGGCATTCATTAAGGGATACCAAAAATAACCGCCAAAGACCTCATCTGCTCCTTGTCCGCTTTGTACAACTTTTACCGATTGAGAAACTTGTTCAGCAAGCAGGTAAAATGCAATGGCATCTTGTCCAACCATTGGTTCTGCCATATTTTTAATGGCTTCAGGTAAGCGTTGTAATACGTGAGAATTTGGAATGGTGTAGCGATGGTGACGGGTTTTATAACGGGCAACAACTTGGTCAGAATATTCAAATTCACTGCCTTTTTCTTCGGGTGCATCTTCAAAACCAACGGAGAACGTTAGCAAGTTGTGTGCATCATAATGTTCTGCTAATAATCCAACCAATAAACTGGAATCTAATCCACCAGATAGAAGGACACCCACAGGAACATCTGCTACAGAACGATGACTATTAACAGCATTTTTTAGCGCGGTATGTGTGAGTTCTAACCATTCTTGGTCGGTTTTAGCTTCATCAAGTCGAGTCGCGTTAAGCTGCCAATAATTACGTCGTTGCATATCACCGCGTGGGGTGAGGCTTAATGTTGTCGCGGGTTCTACTTTGCGTACACCTTGTAATATGGTGTAGGGCGCAGGAATAACCGCATGTAGTGTCAGGTGATGATGTAAGCCGACGGGGTCTATCTGGGTATTTACATCACCAGCGGCAAGTAAAGCGGGCATACTGGACGCAAAGCGGAAAAACGCAGCAGTTTTAACATAATAAAGTGGTTTTATACCCACTCTATCACGAGCAACAAAAAGCCGTTGTTGGGTTTTATCCCAAATGGCAAAAGCAAACATGCCTTGCAGATAATCAACGCAAGCATCACCCCATTCGGCATAGGCTTTTAGAATAACTTCTGTATCTGTTTCTGACTGGAAAGCATAGCCTTTTTCTATTAACTCATGGCGTAATTCACGATAATTGTAAATTGTGCCATTAAAAACCAGAACAAGATTTAAGGCGGTGTCGACCATTGGTTGCGTGCCACGCTCGGACAAGTCAATAACGGAAAGTCGACGATGACCGAAGGCAAGCGCACCAGATTGATAGTAGCCTTCGCTATCAGGACCACGTCGTGCAAGAACAGCAGACATACGTTTAATTTTGTCTAATTGTGGATGGGTATTATCAAAGCGTAATTCGCCACAAATGCCACACATAGAATATAGTCACCTTTAATTTTCTGATTTTTAATACTTAAATGGTCTGTTAATTTCACATAACAAGAGCATGTTAATGTGTTTCTAGCACTTGCCAAAAATCCGCTAGTGAATCAATTTTTGTTTGAAAAAGGTTAAACAACAATTGATTTAATTCATCAGGATTTAATTGATACAAACGAGCTTGTTGATTCTCTGTTAATTGACCAAAGCGTATTTCTAATAAGCGCATTAATGTTTCCGCTTTGCCCTGTACAATTCCTTGCGTAATCCCCTGCGTAATTCCTTGTCTAATTCCCTGTGTAATCCCCGCTTCAAGTCCTTCCGTCTTTCCCAGTAAAAAAGACCGTTGACGTTCTTTGTCCATTGCATGTTCTAACATGGTTCTTGCCTCCAGTTTGTCATGGTAAATGGTTTCTAATGTCTGATAATCACTTAATTCTCGTTTGTTATATACAACTAATTGTATAAACCAGTTGAGAAATAATGAAGCCGCTTCTTTATCAGTTTTATCTTCAAATAATGCCAACACTTGCGATTTGAGTAATTCCATATCATGCGGATAAGTCTCTGCTAGGAATAAAGTGGAGACTAAATTCTGAATCTGTAGCAGTCGTTCTTGTGGATATTCATTTTCAGCAATTTTGAAGTAACGAAAATTGGGAGTGTAGGCTTTTAATAAATCAGGATGTGCTAAGAGGTTTTGTAGCTCTGTTGCGGCTGTCCAGCGTTTATTCCCGCTGTAAAGAACAATTGGAAATATTGGCGGTAGTTTTTTTACAGGGGGGCGACTTTCTGCGTAATCTAGCCAGAAGCTACAGAGATAGTGTAGAACGCGCAATGCCATAAACCAAACGACGGAAGATTGAAATTCTAGGAGAACGTATATGTAGGCTTCTTGTTGTTTAAATTTTACTTTGTAAATTAAGTCGCTTTCGGTTTCTTTGTAGTGGTCGGTAATAAAGGATTTGTCTAGGCGTTCACAAGTTTCAAAGTCTATGTCTTGTACCCAAGGTTCTGGTACGAAAGATTCTAGTAGTTGGCGGAAAAAGACTTTGTTGGAAAATAGCTTCTTGTAGCCTTTGTCGTGCAGCGTCGGCATTTTTAATAAGATGTGAGGCGTTTGACCTGCTAGATTTTTAAAATTTAGCAGGTCTGCTGGATGGACATAACAGGTTGTGATTATTCCCCTGTTGTTTGTGTTTCTTCTTCTGTGGTTTCTACTTTTTCCACAAAGTCGCAGGCTTTTTCGGGGCAAACTTTTTGTGTTCCCCAGCGTTTAGTGGTTTTTAAGGTGAGGAGTGGAAAACCGCATTTTGGACAAGGTTCGGCAATGGGTTTGTGGGAAACCGCATAGTTGCAGGTAGGATAGGTGGAGCAGGCGTAAAAAAATGTTCCAAAACGCGATTTGCGTCGAACCAATGTTCCTATTTTACAAACAGGACAAGTAACGCCTGTATTATCTTCGGGCATGGGTTCGGTATGTTTGCAGGTTGGGTAGTTACTGCATCCGATGAATTTACTGCCATTACGGGATTGTTTAACGTGTAATGCAGAGCTGCATAGTGGGCAGACACGCCCTTCAACTACAACGGCTTCAATCACTGGCGTTGGTGTGCTGTTGTCACCATCTACGTTGCGGGTGTAGTCGCAGTCAGGATAGGCAGAACAGCCTATAAATGTGCCACGTTTGCCCAAGCGTTTAGTTAAGGGTTTACCACATTTGGGGCAGGCTTCGTCTAGGACTTCTTGGGTAACATCTTTGCGCTGAACAGTTTCTGTTTTTTCGTCGACTAATTTTTTAAATTTCGTCCAGAATTTTTCCATCACGGGAATCCATTCTTTTTCCCCCCGAGAAATTGCGTCGAGTTCATCTTCTAGTTGGGCAGTAAAGTTGTAATCTACGTAACGGTGAAAGTGTTCTGTAAGGAATTTATTAACAATTTTACCAACATCTGTTGGGTAAAAGCGTTTTTTGTCTAAAATGGCATATTCGCGTTGCAATAGGGTAGAAATGATGGTTGCATAGGTTGACGGACGACCGATACCAAATTCTTCTAGGGCTTTGACTATGCTGGCTTCTGAGTAGCGGGGTGGTGGTTCGGTAAAGTGTTGTTCGGCGCGAATTTCTTTCAGTTTGACGTGTTCGCCTATTTCTAGTGGCGGTAACATTTTTTCGTCATCATCGCTTTGTTTGTTGTCGTCCACGCCTTCTTGATATACCGCCATAAATCCGGGATGTATGAGGGTTGAACCATTGGCGCGGAAGTTGTTGCCCTCGCCACAAGCAAGGTCGACTGCAACGGTGTCCAGCACGGCAGGGGTCATTTGGCAGGCAATCGTCCGTTGCCAGATTAGGGTATAAAGTTTGAGCTGGTCAGGGGTTAGGACTTTTGCGAGGGTGTCAGGATAGCGGTGTGCGCTGGTGGGGCGTATGGCTTCGTGGGCTTCTTGGGCGTTTTTTGCTTTAGTTTTGTATTGTACGGGGTTTTTTGGCAGGTTGTCTTTGCCGTAGCGTTTTTCTATCACCGCACGGATGTCCGCAATGGCTTCGTCAGCTAGGTTGACGGAGTCGGTGCGCATGTAGGTAATTAAACCTACCGCACCATCACCAATATCAATTCCTTCATAAAGTTGTTGGGCAACTTGCATGGTTTTTTTGGAGGTGAAGCCTAGTTTACGGGCGGCTTCTTGTTGTACGGTTGAGGTGGTAAACGGGGCAGTTGGTTGGCGTTTACGTTGTTTTTTCTCAACTTT
The DNA here is from genome assembly GCF_001305575.3 of Beggiatoa leptomitoformis. NCBI lineage: Bacteria > Pseudomonadati > Pseudomonadota > Gammaproteobacteria > Thiotrichales > Thiotrichaceae > Beggiatoa > Beggiatoa leptomitoformis. The sequence goes on along the minus strand of NZ_CP012373.2, from coordinate 3,150,417 downwards.
GGTAACAATGAGTTTGCCATCAGCGAGTTTTAGGAGTTCATCACGGACGTTGTTGGCTTGGTCGGTGTTGTTGATGCTGAATTGGGTGAGTTTTTCGCCTTTATATTGGTTGAGTTTGGCAACGAATTTTTGTTTTTCTTTTTCGTTGTGTGCTTCAATGGTCCAATATTCAGCAGGTTTAAAAACGTCGATTTCTCGTTCACGTTCGGCAATGAGGCGTAGGGCGGGGCTTTGTACGCGTCCAGCAGAGAGACCACGGCGAATTTTTTTCCAGAGCAGGGGGGAGAGATTGAAACCAACAAGGTAATCTAGGGCGCGGCGGGCTTGTTGGGCATTAATCAGTTCTAAAGAGAGCTGGCGCGGGTTGGCAATCGCATCTTGTACTGCTTGTTGGGTGATTTCGTAAAACGCAACTCGATGAACAGGCTTGCCAGTAATAAGCTTGTTTTCTTTGAGAATTTCGTATAGATGCCATGAAATCGCTTCGCCTTCACGGTCAGGGTCAGTGGCTAAGTAGAGCGTGTCTGCCTGTTTCATGGCTTTTTTGATAGTGTCAACGTGTTTGCTGTTTTTTTCTATCAGTTGGTAATTCATCGCAAACGCATTGTCGGGGTCAACCGCGCCCGTTTTGGGGAGCAGGTCGCGCACGTGTCCATACGATGCCACGACGGTGAAGTCTTTGCCCAAGTATTTTTCTATGGTCTTCGCTTTTGCGGGAGACTCAACAATAACAAGATTTTTAGCCACAACGAATATAACTCTGGTTAAATGAAAATTCAGACAGGGTTGTAGATGGATTCAACCCCGTTTTTTAAACGGTTACACGATGGTGTAGGTGCGATTGTGTGTGCATTGATAATCAGTGTATTTGTCCTGCCATTTCTTCGTAAACTAAGTCTTCAATCCATGCAAATGCGGCTTCATAACCCGGTTGGTTAAACAGTACCATGAGAATAACCCATTTGAGTTCTTCTAGGGAAAATTCGTCGGTTTCTAGTGCCATAACACGGTCTAGGACTAATTCGCGGTTTATGGGGTCTAGTACGTTGATTTGCTCTAAAAATAAGAGGAAACCACGACATTCTAAATCAAGTTTAGCCATTTCTTCTTCGGTATAAATCCGAATAGAAGCAATGTTTTGTTTTTGTGTATCTTGTGAGTCTGGACGGGTTACTAAACCATCTAACCATTTGAGGGCTTTGTAAATTTCTGTACTTAAAAAGCCTGCCTGTGTCAGTTCGACGTGTAGTGCGTCATGGTCAGTTGTGATATGGCTATCTTCATCCATATAATTTTCAAAAAGATACATCAAAACATCTAAAATATTATCTTCCACGCAATTCATCTCCGTCAGCTTATGAAAGCCGAACATAAAGTCCGCCCGCTTGTGAAGCGATAAGTCCTTGCAATTCTAAAATTAACAGCATGGAGGAAACTGCTTCTGCCGTCAATCCGCTCAGCTCGACTAGATTATCAATCGATTGCGCTTCTGTACATAAGTATTCTAGTAAGCGAATGTAATCACCGTCTAATTCATTGTGCTGGGTTAGTCTGTTGCTTGCAACGGGTAAAGGGGGGGTTAGGGGGATGGTGCGTTGTTGGTTTGGTAGGTGTAAAAAGAGTTCTTCCATGACATCGGCGGCGGTTTCTACGAGTTTTGCACCTTCTTTTATGAGGGCATGACAGCCTTTTGCTAGGGGATTGTGGATGGAACCGGGGATTGCAAATACATCGCGCCCTTGTTCAACGGCTTGGCGAGCTGTAATGAGTGAACCACTGCGTAGTGAGGCTTCAACAACCAGTGTACCGATGCTTAATCCGCTAATAATTCGATTGCGTCTGGGGAAGTGTTGATTTTTAGCGGGTGTTCCGGGGGGAAGTTCTGAGATTAATGCGCCTGTTTGGGCAATTTGATGGGCAAGTTCCCGATTTTGGGCGGGATAAACGCGGTCTAGCCCTGTGCCTGCAACGGCTATGGTTCTGCCTGTTGCGGCTAATGCCCCTTGGTGACTATAAGCATCAATACCCATGGCTAACCCACTGGTGATTGTAAAGCCTGCTTGGGAAAGATTTTTTGCGAAATCATAGGCTATTTCTTTACCCAGTGGGCTGGGGTTACGTGTGCCAACCATTGCAACTTGTTGGCTGGATAATAGGGTGTAATCACCGTGTACAAATAAAATCGGCGGGGGGTCATGAATTTCACATAAACGATGCGGATAGTGTGGGTCGTTTAGGGTAACAAGATGATTATTTTCTAAAGATAGCCAGTGTAAGTCTTTTTCTATTATCGTTTTGTCTGGGTTTTCTAGGTATTGGAGTAATTCCCCTTTCACCCCCAATGTTGCCCACTCATTTCGCCCCCCCATTAATGCGGCATGAGGTGAACCAAAGTATTTGAGAAAACGCATGAAGGTGATAGGTCCTACGCCGGGGGCGCGGGCTAATAGCAACCAAGATTCTACATCAGTAAAATTAGCAACGGGCGGTCTCAAGGAATGGTTACTTCGTCGTATAGTTGAATAGCAAGGGTTGCATTGGTAACAACAGCATAGCTAACCCTTTCAAATACTTTGAAAACCATTAATGTACCCGCAGGCTCACTGGGCATTTTTATGCTTTCACCTTTGTCTTCTTTAAATCCACCTGAATGACGTACTTGTAAAATATGACCGATTTCAATGCCATCATCTTCGCCTTTATTAATCACAACAATTTGATATTGCCCAATTTGCGAAACGCCGTCAACCAGTGAAATAATTTTTCCATCTTCTAATTCAGCAGGGGAAGATAAAACAAAATCTTGGTTGTAGCTGTTTTCAGACATGGGTAGTATTAGGTTATCATCTTGAATTTCACGTTGTGAATGGGTGATTAGTAAGGTTGCAGGGTCACCTTCTTGGACTAATTTTGCATCCCCTAAGTAAATTGCCTCGTGTGCAAGTAGTTCATCATTTTCAGGATTACGTAACTCATCCCCTAAGCGAATAATGGCATATTCATTGCCCTCCTCTGCATCCATTTCGTCTAGTCCACGGACATAAATTTTTGTGCCTGTTGAGGCTAAGAGGGTTTTATTGGCATTGCCTAAAATGTGACCCGCTTTTTCTAATTCGTCATCAGTTACAATACGTGGACGGTTTAAAAACTGTTGAATCATTTCTGTTGGCAGTACGGGGGGTTTGTTTTCTTTGATTAAAGCACGTTCTGCGGGCAATAATTTAACGTCTCGTCCTTGCTTAATTTGTAAGCCGAACAACTCTTCTTGTTTGATTAAGCTGACGATATCGCCTGTGTGTACTTGGGGTAGCTGTCCATCAGATAAATAAATAGATTGCTGCCAGAATTGCATGGCTAGGTTAGGGTTGACAACAAAGCGAGCCGCAACACTCGCTAACCCCTCGCCAGCACTGACAACATATCTATCAGGGGGACTAGGGACTAGTTGAATATTGGGGCTTAGCATTAAGATTGTTGCGTAGCTTGTTGAAGAACAGAGCAGGAGTAATGCAGAAAGTATCAGCTTTTTCATAGCTTTGATTCTAGTTTGTGGGCTGTTTTAGAAAAATACGCGCGTGTTAGTTAAGATTATCAAGGTCATCATAAAACAGCAATCTATCATTTATGTTTTATGTATTTTTTACTTGCGTGTGATTTGCGGTTCTTAGGGCTAGCGTAATGAGTTCTAAACGAGTAATGCTATGCAGAAGTGTGTAAATACAGGAATTATCTGCATCAGGATTTTCGACGTTAACAGGTATAAAGATGATAATATTAAGAATTCTGAAAATTCCAATTCAGACATTCTTTAATCAATACATGAGGCGGCAAAGACATGACAGAAATCCCCAAAAAATTGTTATATCGATACACTTTTCCTATTCGCTGGTCAGACATGGATGCACTAGGGCATGTCAACAATGCACGCTATTTTACCTTTATGGAACAAGCACGAATTGAATGGCTAGACAGTTTAGGGATGAAATTGGAAGGAGAAGAAGGGCCTGTACTGGTCAAAGCAGAATGTAACTATTTATTACCAATTGTCTATCCTGCGACAGTGACAGTGGATACTTACGTAGGTAAACCGGGACGCAGTAGTGTGCCATTTACCCATGATATTTATGATGCTCACCAACCCGAAAAAATTTATGCACACGGTCATGTCACCATGGTTTGGGTTAATTACCACATGGGAAAATCCCTACCCCTTCCAGACTTATGGCGACAACATTTTGACGCATGAGCTTACAAGACGAATCAAACAAATAACAAAATCTATATTTTTTAGATTCTTGTTTTTAGCTTAACTTACCACTATACTTGCGCGTTTAGGTAAAAATACTGTTTTATTTTCAGGAGTCATTAATCTGTCATGCTAACAGCCGAAACAAAAAGCAAAATTGTTCAAGAACACCAACGCTCACCCAATGATACAGGCTCTGCTGAAGTGCAAATCGCTTTACTGAGTGCCAATATCGACAGCCTTTCTGTGCATTTTAAAAGCAATGGTAAAGATTTCCATTCCCGCCGTGGCTTATTAAGAATGGTTAGTAAACGTCGTAGCTTGCTGGATTATCTTAAAAAAGAAGATTTCACCCGCTATCAGGCATTAATTAGCAAGCTCGGTTTGCGCCACTAATAAAAGCCTTCCCTCTTTTCAGCGGATTAGCGAGTAGGTTAAGGAGTTTCGATGGTTCCACTTAAGAAAACTTTTCAGTATGGTCAGCATAGCGTTACGCTAGAAACTGGCGAGATTGCACGTCAGGCTTCTGCCGCCGTGATGAGTAGTATGGGTGATACAGTTGTATTGGTCACGGTTGTTGGTAGTAAAAACCCTTCCAAAGAAGGTGATTTTTTCCCGCTGACAGTGGATTATCAAGAGCGTACTTATGCCGCAGGCAAAATACCGGCAAGTTTCTTTAAACGGGAAGGCAGACCTTCCGAAAAGGAAACCTTAACTTCTCGCTTAATTGACCGCCCTTTGCGTCCATTATTCCCTGAAGGGTTTACGAATGAAGTGCAGATTGTCGCAACAGTCATGTCACTTGATCCTGACATTGATCCAGATATTCCTTCCCTAATAGGCGCGTCTGCTGCCTTAGCCCTCGCAGGTTTGCCCATGCTCGCCCCCCTAGGTGCAGCACGGGTAGGATATATTGATGGTGAATATGTACTTAATCCGGGCAAACAATTACAACAATCCGCGTTAGACTTAGTCGTTGCAGGTACACGCACGGCTGTCTTAATGGTTGAATCAGAAGCCACTGAATTAAGTGAAGAAGTCATGTTAGGGGCTGTATTGTTTGGACATGAGCAACTACAAGTTGTACTAGATGCCATTCAAAGCATGGTTGCTGAAGCAAAACCAAGCCCTTGGGTTTGGCAAGCAGTAACCTTAGACCCTGCTTTAGTTGAACAAGTTAGTATTGCCGCCGATGCACGTTTACGCGAGGCTTATCTGACACGTGATAAGTTAGTTCGTCGTGACATGGTTGAATTAATTCGTAAAGAAGTTATCAGCCAATTGTGTGAAGGTGACGCAGCACTATGGTCTGAAGGACAAGTTAAATCAGCATTAGGCAAGTTAGAAGAAAAAGTAGTTCGTGGCAATATTCTAACGGGCTTGCCTCGTATTGATGGGCGTGACAATCGCACAGTGCGCCCGATTACGATACGCACTGGTGTTTTACCTCGCACACATGGTTCAGCCCTGTTTACACGCGGTGAAACACAAGCATTGGTGATTACAACGCTTGGAACAGAACGTGACGCACAAGTCGTTGATGCCTTAGAAGGTGAGCGTAAAGAAGGCTTTATGCTACATTACAATTTCCCACCCTACTGTGTTGGCGAAATTGGACGCATAGGCACGCCTAAACGGCGCGAAATTGGACACGGACGCTTAGCGCGTCGTGGTGTACAAGCCGTTATGCCTACCCAACAAGCATTTCCTTATTCCGTCCGTTTAGTGTCTGAAATCACTGAATCAAATGGTTCTAGCTCAATGGCAACCGTTTGTGGTGCGAGTTTAGCCCTGATGGATGCAGCCGTACCGATTAAAGCCCCTGTTGCAGGCATTGCAATGGGCTTAATTAAAGAAGATAGTAATTTCGTTGTGTTATCCGATATTATGGGTGATGAAGATCATCTAGGTGATATGGATTTTAAAGTAGCTGGGACAACCAACGGTGTAACCGCGCTACAAATGGACATTAAAATCGACGGTATCACCCGCGAAATTATGGAAATTGCCTTAGCACAAGCAAAAGAAGGTCGTTTACATATTCTCAATATCATGAGCCAATCGATTTCTTCTCCGCGTGAGGAAATGTCCGTACATGCACCTCGCATCACCAGTTTCCGTATTAAAACGGATAAAATTCGTGATGTTATTGGCAAAGGAGGGGCAACCATCCGCGCCATTACAGAAGAAACAGGTGCAGTCATCGATATCAGCGATGATGGCTTAGTAAAAATTGCCTCTTCCGACCAAACAGCCTCAGAAGAAGCTCGTCGGCGGATTTTACAAATCACGACTGACATTGAAGTCGGTAGTGTTTACGAAGGTAAAATTGCTAAAATAGTTGATTTTGGTGCTTTTGTAACCATCTCCCCCGGTAAAGATGGCTTAGTTCACATTTCGCAAATTTCTGAAGAACGTGTGGATAAAGTAACTGATAAGCTAAAAGAAGGCGATGTCGTCAAAGTTAAAGTATTAGAAGTTGATAAACAAGGTAAAATTCGTCTGAGTATGAAAGCGATTAATTAATCGCATTTACCAACTTTAAAGCCTGTTTTGTTGCCTCTTTATGCGTCACAAAACAGGCTTTTTTATTCGACTTATAAACCAATCTAAAATTCCAGCCGTTTTTATGCGTGGTGGCACGAGTAAAGGGGGCTTCTTTATATACGCTTGTAAAAAATCGGTTTTTAATGGCAACGTTTTAAAACAATCAAGGTTATATCATCATAAACGGGTGCATTGCCTATGTGGGCATAAACATCATCAAGAATGATTTGTTGTAACACTGTAGCGGTGGTTTGTTTATGTTGCTCTATGAGCGTACACAAACGTTCTATGCCATAAAATTCACCCTGTTCATTTTCAGCCTCAGTAATCCCATCGGTGAATAAAACAACCCCATCACCAACCGCAAGCGTTGTTCGATATTCATTTAAATATTGGCTAATATCCTCATTTAATAGACCAATGGTAAAACCAAATTCAAAGGTGTCTATTCTTTCTAATGGCTGATTCTGTCGGATAATCAGCACTTCCTCATGTTGTCCTATAAAGCATAATTTACCCGCGACATAGGTTAGCATCAGCAAACTGAGATTTTTGTCTGATTGCATTCGTTGAATATTATGCCAAATCATTTGATTAAGGGCATTCCAACCGTCATAAGACAATTGTCCATTATTCATAATACACAATGCTTTTAAAGCCGCTTGTACCATCAGCATGACTACGCCACTTTCCAATCCATGCCCAGTTACATCGCCAATACTACAAATAATTTTTTTATTTTGTTGAAATATATCGCAATAATCCCCGCCGATTTCTGTCGCAGGTTGTGCGGAAAACGTGATTTCTACGTCAGCGAATTGGGAGAGTTCGGTATTTTCGGGAAGTACCATTGCTTGAATACGGCGTGCAATTTGTAATTCCGTTGACATACGGAGGTTTTCATTCCGTAGTTGGGTATTTAACGCTTGTATTTTGGTTTGTGATTGTTCTAATGCCGTAAGAAGGGCATTGATTTGTTGCGTAAGGGTTAGAAACTCATCTATTTTTAAAAGTTTTATCCGTTTAGTCAGGTCACCTGTTGTGCTAATACCTGCTACATCGGTGATTAGACACATCAGTTGTTTTAAAACCATCCACTCAAGTAAAAAGAGTATAACTAACAGAATAATAAAGCCGATAATGAATACCAGCACTAGCATATAGTACAAACTACGTTGTTCTTGCTGATAGGTAGTACGTTGAGTTAATAGACGAATAATCAGCGCAGGTTCGCCCATGATGTCAGGCAATACTGTGTATCCTGCAAATAATTTTTCTGATATTTCAGTTGTATAAATGGGGTTATCTGTGCTTATTTCGTGGAGAGCTATTTGAAATTCATCGGGGAGGTTTGGGTCAGTGCTGTTATAAACCAATAAAGGATGTTGAATTAGGGTAGATATGTTGTACCAATAATCTGTGGTTAGGTATTTACCAACAATAAGATGTCCATTTGGATTTCCTTGTTTTTCTGTGGGAAATATAGGGTATGAAGCCAGTAATAATGCGTTTTTAGGGAGTTGAATAAGTTCTATTACAGGTTCATTTTTTTGCCAATAGCGTAATAACTTATTATTAGGATTTAATTGGCGACGTAATTTATCAGGCAGTTCGTCAAGGTTTAACACGGGTTTTTCGAAACCAATACCATAAACATATTTACCTGCTTTATTGAAAAACAACATATTATCCATACCAACGGCGGCCAACATAGACGGCGTAAGATTGGAATTTATGTAGTTAGTATTGTGGTCATTGATGAATTGATAAGTATCATCCCATACTGACCACGAGGCTACGCCTTGATAAAGTTGTTTTTGGGTATATTTGACCAAATAAAGTAAATTACGAACTTGTTCCTCTGTTGCCCGTTGTTCTATTTCTTGAATATTGCTTTTTAAAATATGAATAGAAACAAAATAAAGAATGCTAATAATGCTAATAAGCGTAAAAGTGATGGCAAGCAGTATTTTATTTCTGAGTTTCATCATCATATTGCTTTTAGGTCATTTGCTTGAAAGGCGTTAAATTGCAGTTGTGGGTCGTCTCCATCTACGTCGCCAATACTGTTGTAAACGGGGATAAGTTAATAAAAAAATGATAATAACCAGCATCAGTAAATGTACCCACCAAATACCAATAAAAGTTGGTGTATCACCACGTTCTACCCATTTTTTAGCAATAGATAACAGATTGCTGTAAATCAATACAATTAAGATGCCGAAAAAAATCTTACTATATTGTCCTTGTCGCGGGGTTGTTCGTGACAGGGGAACAGCAAGCGCGGAAAGCAAAATGATAGAAAGCGGTAACGACAATCGCCATTGTAATTCAGCTTGATATTCTGCCTTAGGTGAACGCCATAAAACTTGTGTTGGTAACGCTGTACGGCTTTCTACGGGGGGAGAATCATTTAATTTATGTGGAATACGAATACCATGTTCGGCAAAGTCAATCATGTTATAGCTTAGAGGATTTTCGTTGGGTATCTCATAACGATGTCCGTTTTGCAGGATTAAAAACAATTCTTGGTCTTTTGCTGTTTGATAGGCCTGTTTAGCCGTCATAACTATCCGTTTATCAGGGAGATTAGCCTGTGCAAAAATCACTTCTAAATTGTTGGCTTTACTATCCACGGTTTCTACATAAAGAACACCTTGTCCTTTGAGAAATTCTTTAAAACGCCCTGCTTCTATGCCCCCTATTTCCGCTGCATTTGCAGCTTGGGTGCGTAATTCTATCTCTATGGATTTTGCCCATGGGGAAATATAGAGCGATAAAGCCCCTACAAAAAATGCGAAAATTGAGGCAAAAAATAAAATTCCATTAAAAGGAACAGGAATACCACAAGCAGCTAATGCTGTGATTTCATTATCCTTATAAAGCCGTCCTAAGGCTAATAAAATAGATAAAAAAAAGCCTATCGGTAAAATGAGGGTTAAGTCACCTAAAACTCTAATTCCGAGGAGTTGAAAGATAAATCGAGCAGGTAACGCGCCTGAGGCTGCTTGTAAAAGATAGCCTATAAAGCGATTACTCACATAAATTAACAGAAGCAAGGTAATCAGCGCAAAAAGAGTATATATAATTTCCCGATACAGATAACGATTGATAATCAAAAAAATACCTCACTCTGTCTGCAATAAGTGATATTAAAAATATGATTTTACAAGTTTTGGACGAATGTGTAACATATAAGCAATAATAGTTCTATTCGGTATAGCGAGTCTAGCGTGCAAATTAGATAATCCTGCTTCATTTGCGCGTTTTTATCAATATAACCATAACAACGGAAAATAGCATGGAATTTAATATAAAAAGCGGGCATCCAGAAAAGCAACGAACAGCATGTGTTGTTGTGGGCATTTACGAGCCACGTCGCTTATCTGAAGTTGCCAAACAACTTGATGAAGTAAGTGATGGATACTTATCTTCTATTTTGCGCCGAGGGGATTTAGAAGGCAAAATTGGACAAACATTGTTATTACACAATGTTCCCGGTACTTTAGCCGACCGCGTGTTGTTGGTGGGTTGCGGGCGGGAAAGAGAATTAGGTGATACGCAGTACCGTAAGGTTATTGTCCATGCGATTCGGACACTGCACGAAACAGGCTCAATGGAAACGGTTTGTTACTTAACCGAATTAAATGTGCGCGGACGAGATACTGCATGGAAAGTTCGTCATGCGATTGAAACAGCATGTTATGCGTTATATAGCTTTGATCAGCTAAAAAGTAAGAAAAATATTACTCGTCGTCCTTTACGAAAAATTGTGTTTAGTGTTGCCTCTCGTCGGGAACTTGGGATTGCCGAACAGGCTCGTCGAGAAGCTGAGGCAATTGCGGGTGGTGTGGAATTAACCAGAAATTTGGGTAATTTACCCAGCAATGTATGTACGCCGATTTATTTGGTAGAAGAAGCAAAACGCTTAAGTAATTTACATGAACGTTTAACATGTAAAGTTTTAACCGAAAGTCATATTGAAAAAGCAGGGATGAATGCACTGTTAGCCATTGCAAAAGGCAGTGAACAACCCCCGCGTTTTATTGTTATTGAATATAAGGGTAATGATAAAAAAGATGCTCATCCAACCGTTTTAATCGGTAAAGGGGTTACTTTCGATTCTGGCGGTATTTCGCTTAAAAAAGCCGAGCGAATGGATGAAATGAAGTATGACATGAGTGGTGCGGGCAGTGTGTTAGGCACATTATCTGCCATCGCCGAGTTGCAATTACCGATTAACGTTATCGGATTAATTCCCGCTGTTGAGAACATGCCCAGCGGTAAAGCGACTAAACCCGGTGATATTGTTACAACCTTATCAGGACAAACCGTAGAAATTTTAAACACTGACGCGGAAGGGCGGTTAATTCTGTGTGATGCCTTAACCTATGCAGAACGGTTTAAACCCAGCGTCGTTATTGACATTGCAACCTTAACAGGGGCATGTATTACCGCGTTAGGCGCACATGCACATGGCGTGATGAGTAATCATAACCCATTGACAAACGACCTATTAAATGCAGGTAGAATGGCATGTGACCGCGCTTGGGAATTACCAATATGGGATGAATACCAAGAGCAACTGGACAGCCCTTTTGCAGACATGGCGAACATTGGTGGACCTGAAGCAGGGGTTATTACCGCTGCGTGTTTTTTGTCGCGTTTTGCGAAGAAATACCGTTGGGCGCATTTAGACATTGCAGGGACAGCATGGAAAGCTGCACCTAAGAAAGAAAAAAGTGCGACAGGTCGTCCCGTCCCGTTATTGACCCAATATTTAATTGATCGTAGTCAAGATGATGGCGTACTCCCACCATTACCTATTCCACCCGATTTAGGGGATGATGACTAATAACGTCCGCCAGCAAAATCCTAGCTGCTACCTTTTTTTAAGGTATGTGAAAAGTAAACGGTGGCTAGGGTTTGCCTTTTGATTATTCTAAACACAAGCCAGCGTAGGATGCAGTAGCGTAATACATCCTTAAAAGAAGGGAGCTGTGGGCTAAGCTCACTCGCTCACTTAAAAATGGGTGTATTGCAGTGTTAAAACATATACCTAATGCACACTACGCGGGCTTTTTATCGGATTATTTTGGAAGTTCGGTAAATTCTGATTTAGGCAAAAAACATAAGCCAGCGTATAATTTAATTATTTGAATAATGATATTTTTTTAATTTAAAGATACGAGTGTGCATCTCTTTGGGATATTCATTGTGACCGTACTTAATTCATCCTCTGAGCTTCCCACTTCTCCCACTCAAGTGGATTTCTACATTTTTCATGCCCATTATGTACAAGCCTTAGAGCGGTTTGTTTGTCGCTTAATTGAAAAAGCCTATCAACAAAAGCATCAAATATTTGTTCTGGCAAACACGGAGGCGCAAGCCAAGCTATTAGATAGTTTATTATGGGTGGTAAATCCTGATAGTTTTATTCCACACAGTTTATTGTTAGCAGGACAAGAAGAAACTTTTTGTTTAAATGGTGAGGGTAAAAGCCAGCATTTTCCCGTCGTGATTGGATATGGGACGATGCCACAGTCAACACGAACCTTGTTAATTAATTTAGCCGAAACTGTTCCCGATTTTTTTGCGCAATTCCAGCGAATTGCCGAGCTAGTTGCCCCAGAAGAATCGGCACGCATTGCAGGACGGCAACGGTTTCGTTTTTATAGAGAACAACAGGTTGTATTAAATTCGCATGATATTTCTAAGTAAGCCGTAGCATATAGGTGTAATACCTTATATCATTGTAACCAGCATTTCGTTAATCCCTACAGTCGTACTATGCACAAAGATAAAATTGTCGTACCTGTTTTGAAAGATATTGTTGTCGCGGGGCGTGAGGTAAAAAATGTTTTACCGCCCATGTTGAATGAAGCGCAAGTTAAGGCTTTTCAACAGCAGATGGAGGATATTATTCAAGCCCGTTTACAAACAACCTTGCAAAAAGCGGGTGGGAATGCGTTGTCAGAAATTACCTTGAAAAAAATCACTAAAGAAGCAGTTCAAGATATAAAAACGTATTTGGATAAAAAATTACCCATTTTAATTAAAGCAATTGCCCAGCCAACGGGTAAAAAATAACTATAACAGACAATTTATTGCATTGTTGATAGATAAAAGGGGTTTTAATCACCTTATTTTTGTAATGGTAGGAAATATAAGTGGTTTATTGAGTATTAACTGACTATTGCAATATATAAACGTGTTTTTGATCTCTTCATTCAAGCTTTTGAGTTGCAGGTATATTCATGTTTACCTACTTTATTTTTCTACTCATTATTTTATTGGGTTGTGTCATATTTTTTATCATGCAGTTACGTGCATTTTATGAGTTAGAAGATGATATTTCCGACAGTCAGCAGATGGAAGAACAAGATGATGTATCTTCTACACTTGACGATACATCATCCTCGTCAACTACTGAAACTACCAAAACTACCGATGAAAAAAAGAAAGATGATGATGAACAACCACCCAGTGATAAATTCCCCAGTTGGATTTAACCGTTATATTCCCGCATACGCCTCTCTCACAACCTCCGCAATAATTTGAATCCCCTGTTTTACAACAAATTCAGTTTGTGCATAGTTAATGCGGATACATTCATGACGATGTTTCCAATCTGCGTCAGCAATACCGGGAAAGAAGTAATGTCCCGCAACAACCAATACGCCCCGCTCTTTTAAACGTTCATAAAGCATTTGGCTGGTAATGGGCAGCTCTTTAAACCATAGCCATAAAAAAAATGCACCTTCAGGCTTATGTACGTAAAAACTTAATCCATCTAAGGCTTCATGCAGCCAACGCAATGCGTTTTCCATCTTACTGTAATAATAGGGTTTAATCACTTGTTGGCTTAATCGTAAAATTTGGCGATTATGTATCCATTCCTCAACGATATGCGCACCGATATGGGTAGGCGCAAGGCTCACGATGGCATTTAACGCGCTGATAGCTTGAATAACCCGCGTATTTGCAATAATTATCCCTGTCCGCACAGCAGGCAATCCTAGTTTGGAAAGGCTTAAACAGAGAATAATATTCTCGTTCCACAGGGGAGTCGCGTCACTAAAAATGATATTTGGAAAAGGAGTGCCGTATGCGCCATCAATAATAAAAGGGATATTATGTTGGCGGGCAAGTATATCTAATTGTTTAATTTCATCATCAGTTAAAACATTGCCTGTTGGATTGGTTGGGCGGGACACACAAATTGCACCAATTTCTTCAGTAATCGCTAATTCGGAAAAATTAACATGATACTTAAATAAATGTTCATCCAAAAATTCAATAGACGGTTTATTCGCAACAAACATGTCAGCTTCTAGCCCTAAATCGCTATAGCCTAAATATTCTGGAGCGAGTGGCAATAAAACTTTCTTTTTTTCACCAGTTGCATAAGTTCCTGCAAATAAATTCATGAGATAAAAGAAAGCCGTCTGACTGCCATTGGTTAGTGCAATATTATTTTCATCCACTTGCCAGCCATATTCTTGGTGTAATAAAACCGCAAGGGTTTTATTGAATGTGAGAGAGCCTTGCGGAATAGTATAATTTCCCAACATTCTTTCAAATTCATCGCCATGCTTTAAAATCTCCTCCATTCGTTCTCGCAGACGCAATTGTACTTGCGGAATTTGGCTAGGATTGCCACCGCCAAGCATTAACATTTCCCGTCCATCTGCTTGAGAAGTACCCAAATCACGCATTAATTGTAAAATCCCTGAATGCGCTGTGAATTTCTGACCAAAATTGGAAAATTGCATAGTCGTGAATGATGAAGGGTGAAGGGTGAAAGAAGGTTAGTTTTTTGGATAAGACATGGATTGTAATATGTACTGTAAGGCTTGCAAGGCTTGCGACCGATGGCTTAGTTGATTTTTAATCGCCGCAGGTAATTCGGCAGCACTACATTGATGCGTTGGAACATAGAAAACAGGGTCATAGCCAAATCCCTGCGTGCCTCTGGGGGTATATAATACGCTACCTTCCCATGTTCCTTGACAAATAATCGGCATAGGGTCTGTTGCATGGCGCATGTAAACAATCACACAGTGATAACGTGCGCTACGATGTGCTTCAGGCACGGCGGCTAAACGGGAGAGCAATAAGGCTATATTCTCCGTATCGCTCGCACCTTGTCCTGCAAAACGGGCAGAATAAATACCGGGCGCACCGTGTAGGGCATCTACCTCAATCCCTGAATCATCAGCAATAGCAGGGAATCCACCTTGTTGTGCTGCATGACGGGCTTTTAAAATGGCATTTTCCACAAAACTTAAGCCAGTCTCCTCTACGTCATTAATGGCTAAGTCTTTTTGTGGGATAATCTCTAAATCCGTGTTGATGAGTAAATGATTAAACTCCCGAATTTTTCCCTGATTGTTACTGGCTAAAATAATGGTTTTGGTCGTCATGGTGGGTACTGTTCTTGCTGGAGTGAACACACTTATGCAGGCACGTTACAAACTTGTGTAATGTTGCCGAGCAAATCATAATGATAATGCCTTTCCCATCATTGTATAAAACGCTAATGACATTAACTACAAGCTTGTTATTAATTATTGTGGTCTTCAGTGGGTGGTTTTGCCTACGTGCTTGTCGATTGGCAAATCGAACGCCTTGGGGAAACTGGTTTCTAAACTATTTAGATGGGCTTAATCGTCTATTTTGTCGTTATTATCACCGTTTAGACGCACCACTATTAGCCATTCCACCCCAAGGGGCTGTGCTAATTGTCGCCAATCATGTATCAGGTTTAGACCCCTTATTACTCTATGCGATTACTAACCGTCCCTTACGCTTTCTAATAGATGCCCATCAATATCATCGTTTTGGGTTGACATGGCTATTTCGGCTGATTGGGGGTATTCCCGTAGATTATACAGGACGACCTGAAAAAGCCTTAAAAGCGGCACTACAAGCACTAGAAGCAGGTGAAGCAGTTGCCATCTTTCCACAAGGTGGGTTTGTTCTACCCTCACAATTCCCCAGTAAACTAAAACGTGGCGTTTTTTGGCTTGCACAACATACCCAAACACCAACCCCCATTTATCCCGTTTATATCAAAGGAGTGCGTGGAATGGGATATGCCGTGCGTGGGGTATTTATCCGTAGTCGCGTACAACTATCCGCTTATCCCCCGTTATATTGCGCACAAGAAGAAGAGATAGCAAACTGTGCAGCAACAGTACAAGCCTTGATTGAAGGGCGAACAACATAACTTGATTTTTTTCAGATACGCCCCCTAATATTCAATTAAAATAACAAGCGTATTTCTCGTAATGGTTTACTCAAAGGACTGAATAATGACCCGTATCGCCGCTTTACAGATGATTTCCACTACCGATGTAAACACCAATTTACAAGAGGCAGCGCGTTTAATCGCCCAAGCGGCTGACCAAGGGGCTGAACTTGTCAGTCTGCCCGAAAATTTTGCCCTTATGGGACAACATGACACTGACAAAGTAAAAATTCGTGAATCTTTTGGTCAAGGACACATACAAGATTTCCTAGCCACACAAGCCACTAAATACGGTGTTTGGTTGATTGGCGGCACAATCCCACTCGTTGCGGATGCGCCCGACAAAGTTCGTGCAGCCTGCTTAGTATTGAATAACAGCGGTCAATGCGTCGCACGTTATGATAAAATGCACCTCTTTGATGTCATGGTAAGTCCTGAAGAAAGCTATTGCGAATCACGAACCATTGAAGCAGGACATAACACCAATGTGGTTGATACACCGTTTGGACGTATCGGATTAGCCATCTGTTATGATGTTCGTTTTCCTGAATTATTCCGTTGCCTTACTGCACAAGGGGCGACTATTATCAGTTTACCCTCAGCCTTTACAGCAATGACAGGGAAAGCACATTGGGAAATTCTCGTTCGCGCCCGTGCAATTGAAAATCTAAGCTATGTTCTTGCACCGAATCAAGGCGGTGTTCATGCTAATGGACGCGAAACGTATGGCGATAGCCTGATTGTCGACCCTTGGGGAAATATACTTTCCCGTTTAGGACAAGGGGCAGGCATCATCTACGCAGACCTTGACCCAACATATTTACAGACAATACGGCGTAATTTTCCAACCCTAGACCACAAAAGAATCGCATGTCAACAGCCCTAAGCCTTGCTACCGAACAACTACTCACCCCAACCGCTTTAAGCCTAACGGATATAAGCCAAGTGCTAACCGATTTACTGGGTTATCACATTGACTATGCCGACTTATACTTTCAGAGTAGTCATAGTGAAGCATGGGCATCAGAAGAAGGCATTGTCAAAGAAGGTAGCCACAGCATTACCCAAGGGGTTGGCATCCGCGCCATTAGTGGAGAAAAAACGGGTTTTGCATATAGCAATGATTTAACATTGTCCGCACTGAGCGAAGCGGCAAAAACCGCGCGTTGTATTGCACAACGTGGACAATCAGGACAAGCAGGCCTGTGGCGAAAAACGGTAGCAACACCCCACTATTCAGCCATCAACCCCTTAAATAGCCTCACTGCCGCAGAGAAAGTTAATTTACTTAACGCATTAAACCAAGCAGCTCACCAAGAAGACCCCCGAGTAAAACAAGTCATTCTGACATTACATGGTGCGTACAGCACTATTCTAGTTGCTGCCAGTGATGGCACACTCGCTGCCGATGTTCGTCCCCTCGTCCGTTTAAATGTAAATGTTGTGGTAGAAGAAAATGGCAGGCGTGAACAAGGTGGGGCGGGCGGCGGCGGACGTTTTGGTTACGAATACTTCAATGCAGGACACGGCCTAAACTACGTAAAAGAAGCCGTTAGACGTGCGCTTGTCAACCTAGAAGCCATAGAAGCTCCCGCAGGTACAATGCCCGTTATCCTCAGTGCAGGCTGGCCCGGTGTTCTTTTACACGAAGCCATTGGACATGGTTTAGAAGGCGATTTTAACCGCAAAGGGACTTCCGCCTTTTCAGGACGAATAGGGCAAGCCGTTGCATCCCCGTTATGCACTATCGTTGATGATGGCACACTTGTTGACCGGCGAGGCTCACTCACCATTGACGATGAAGGCACACCTAGCCAATGTACAACCCTGATTGAAAAAGGGATTTTGCAAGGCTATATGCAAGATAAACACAATGCTAAATTAATGGGTGTTGTTAGTACAGGCAATGGACGGCGTGAATCCTATACAAGCTTACCGCTGCCACGCATGACCAATACCTACATGCTCGCAGGGGAAGACGATCCTGCCGACATTATTGCCTCAGTGGACAAAGGTTTATATGCTGTACACTTTGGCGGTGGGCAAGTAGATATCACCTCAGGCAAATTTGTTTTTACCGCCAGTGAAGCCTATCTAATTGAACAAGGAAAAATTACCCGTCCTGTTAAAGGCGCGACCCTGATTGGCAATGGTGCGGATGTCTTGACACAAGTCAGTCGGGTTGGTAATGATTTAAAGCTAGACAGTGGGGTGGGTGTCTGTGGTAAGGACGGACAAAGCATCCCTGTTGGTGTAGGACAGCCTACCTTGCGCGTTGATCGCCTAACGGTAGGCGGAACAAAAACGTGACCTCTTTCTTGTTCCGCTAGCATTGGGGCATAAATCCCCAATATTTCAGATTTATCGTTCACCCTAACCTACAGAGAATCCGATTGTGTCTTCACTCGATCAAGCCAAAGCTGAAGCGCAAAAACTAATTAAGCGTTATAACAAACTACAAGCAGAAGTTAAAACGGCAGATTCCTCAGTAGAAGCTGCACGTAAGGCAAAAGAAGCGCAAAAATTAGTATCGCAAATCAGCGCGATGCAAGCCGCAATTGCTAAATTGCAAGAAAAAGACAAAGTAGCTGAAGCAACGATTAAGGCAGTCGCGCCTAATTCAGACACCGCACTCATTCCCTCAGTTTCTCCGCTATCAACGACTGACCAACTTCGTCGTGCTGAAGCCGAGAAAACCCTGTTGGAAGCCCGTATAGCACGGATTGAAACGGCGCAACAGAAAACCCGTGCGCAAATCGACCAACTTTCACGTGCCAAAGCCGAGCTTGCCAAGCTCAAAGCAGAAGCGGAGAAAAATAAAGATAAACGGAGTAATGACGAAAAGCTACAACAAGAACTCACCCGCCTGATAGAAAAGAAGGAAGAAGAACAACGCCGTCTGCAAGAAGAAGTTGATAATATTCGTCAACAATCAGTCAAAGAAGCAGAACTGCTCCGTGTACAACGAGATACAGCACGGGCGTTGATGGAAAAACAAAAAGAGATTGAAAAAGAAAAAATTCGTATCGCTTTTCGTCCTAAAAGTGGCATTATCGGAATTATGCTAGGGTTAGCCCTTGTTGTTATTTTATTTATTGCTCTTGTTGTCATTATTTTCCTAACGCCTTTACTAGACAGCGTGCCACTCGTTGCGAACCTTAAAAAAGTACAACAGCCACCCACAACCGTAGTTAGCACAACAGAAACAAGCCCAGAAAAAGAACCCGTTATCGTCAGTAAGCCCGTAATTGAGGAAGTACAACCCGTTAATTTAAGTAGTATTAGCTTCACACGGGATAAACTCAAAAATGGCTTTCAAGGTCCACCGATGGCCGTGCTTCCGGGGGGGACTTTTATGATGGGCAGTTCCGACTCCTCCATCAACCGCGAAGAACGCCCCCAACACAAGGTCGTTTTAACACCTTTTGCCATTAGCCGTTATGAAATCAGCTTTGCTGACTATGACCAATTTACCTCAGCAACCAATAGAACACCGGCTGATGATAATCAATGGGGACGCGGTAACCGCCCAGTAATTAATGTATCGTTTGAAGATGCGCTTGCTTACACCACATGGCTAACAGAACAAACAGGCTATCAATATCGTCTGCCTAGTGAACGTGAATGGGAATTTGCCGCACGGGCGAGTACAACAGGGAGTTTCTGGTGGGGTTATCAAATCACACAGGGATATGCTAACTGTGGCGGGTGTGGTAGCCAATGGGATGGCAAACAAACTGCACCTGTTGGTATCTTCAAACCCAATCCCTTTGGGATTTACGACACAGTTGGTAACGTTATGGAATGGACAATGACCTGCTTTCGTAATGACTACCAAGGTGCGCCCCAATATGGACAAAACTGGGAAGGCGGCGATTGTAGTCGGCGTATGGTACGCGGTGGTTCATTCAAACAATATGAAGCAGACCTACGTGTTGCCAGACGACAAAACTTTAATTCCCGTACAAAAATCAATACAATAGGTTTTCGTGTCGTCAGGGTTAATTAACAACACGTCTAGGCAAATAAACAAATAAATTCGCACGGATACCACCGCTAAAAACGGTGTTGTCCGTGGTTTATGTTTCTACAAGCCGTCAAACATCAAAATCTATTATCGTTCCGAATTAGCTAACAACTTAATAAAATTGTTGGCTATCTTATTCAGGGCTAATTTTTAACCCAAAAAACCGACTGTTTGATTTATCAATCCGAAAAAAATCAATCCCTCAATTGTGACACTCACATTTAACCCCATAGTGAAGACAAACCCCACGATGTCAGCCACTATGAACATACCCAATACCCTGCTTATCAACTACAGCCAATCGCTCACCGATGTTTCTGCAACGGATTGGAATCAATTGCGTGGTATGGAAAATCCCTTTGTTCGCCACGAATTTCTCCTTGCGTTAGAAGAAGAAGGTTGTTTACATCAATATGGGTGGCAACCCTTTCATGTATTAGTTTATGCAGAAGAACGACTAATCGGTGCAATGCCCTTATATATCAAAATGAATTCCTATGGCGAATTTGTTTTTGATTGGTCATGGGCAGATGCATATCAAAAAGTGACAGGAAACCCCTACTATCCCAAATTAGTCTGTGCTACCCCATACACACCTGCAACAGGGGCGCGCTTACTGGTCGCACCTGATGTTGAATGGCAGACTATCGCCGATTTACTGCTTGATGGTGCATTAGCATTAGCCAAAAAATTAAATGTATCAGGCTTACATGTGTTATTCACTGACAGCACAGATACCGACTACTTAATTAAACAACGTCATCTAATGGCACGTTTAGGTTGCCAATTTCATTGGGATAATGAAAACTATCAAGATTTTGATGATTTTCTGAGCAAACTAACATCAAAGCGGCGTAAACAAATCAAAAAAGAACGCCGTGAAGCACAACAATCAGGCGTTACGATTGAAATATTAGATGGACATCAAGCGACCGATGCACACTGGGAACAATTTCACGCATTTTATAGCTCAACGTTTGAACGTAAGTCAGGCGTGCCAACCTTATCACTCGCATTTTTTAAAACGATTAGTAAAACAATGCCCGATAATATTGTGTTAGTAATGGCACGTTTAGGGGATGAGTATGTTGCCAGCGCATTTAACCTACGCGGCTCGCATACACTTTACGGAAGACACTGGGGATGTAGCGCACACTTTCCGCACTTACATTTTGAACTATGCTACTACCAAACCATTGATTATTGTATTAAAAATAAACTAACTCGCTTTGAAGCGGGTGCGCAAGGCGAACATAAAATTAGTCGCGGTTTTCTGCCCACACCAACATGGTCAGCACACTGGCTGGCAGATGAGCGTTTTACCCATATCGTACAGCGTTTTTTAACCCAAGAAACACCAGCAATAGAAGCATATATGGCGGATTTATGGGAACATTCCCCATTTAAAGAAGATGGGGAATAACAAGCGGTCTTAAAGCCAAGAGAACGATATTAATAAAAAATAACCGTATAAACACCATAGAAAATTTCAACTGCGTTCTATAAACCATAACATAAGCGACAAAATAGGTGCGAACACACCCGCACCTACATTGCCACCTACTTATCCTTAGTCGCCTTATTGGTTTTGGTTTTTGCTTTCGTGGTGACTAACGGCTTTATCACACTGGGTTTTTTACTGCTGGGTTTCTTTGTTGTTGCTGTTGTTTTTACAGGTGCTTTCGCCTTACTTTTAACCGTTGATTGCAACTTGCTTTTCGTTGCTGTTGTTGGTTTTTTTGTTACGGCTGATTTGCTTTTAACAGATTTACTAACAACAGGCTTATTAACAGTTGTCACGCTTTTTTTACTAACCGTCGCGGGTTTTGCCCCTCTTGCGTGAGACTGCGTCTTTTTTACTGGCGCGGGCTTCGCCTTCTCTTCATCACCACTCGCCATTGCCTTATCAGTATTCTCCTCATCAGACCCTGATGCGTCTGCTACAGGTGGTTTATCTGCCGCTGTTGGGGTTAACTCCGTTTTTATGGGCGCGTCTTTTATGGGTGCGTCTGTGGTCTTTGCGTCCACTTTTGGTACATCTACGGCGGGGGGTGTCGTATCGGGAGCAACGCTGGTTTTCACTTCTGACGTAGGACTGGGTTCAGTGGCTTCGGTCGCTTTCACCACCTCTTTTTTCTCATCTTCTTTTTTCTCATCCTCTTTCGCAGGTGTTGGAGAAGTCGCTGTCTGCTCAGTTTTTAAAGGGACAACCGCCTCAGATTTAGCGGCAAGCTCCGATTTAGCTGTCTCAGTCGTTGCAGGGGCTTGAGTATTCGCTGTTGCAACGGTTTTATTGGTTTTATCCCCTTCATTTTTTACCCGTTTAACCCGTTTGCTTTCTTTATCAGGCACAATGTGCGGTTCAGGAGCCTCTTGCACACTGGGTTCTGGCATAACAGGAACGTTTGCCCCACTGGTTGCGCTGTGTAAAGTTGCTTTAGGCGCGGAGTCCTCCACCGCATAACTAGCAAAGCTAATTCCCATCAATGTTGATGTTAGATAGATAACGAATAATTTTTTCTTCATATTAACGCTCCTAGTGTTATACGCCACTTTTTCATGTTTTTTGAGAAAGCAAGATTTTGTCTTGATGCGGTCAATAGTGTAAGCCTATCCTACCGTTTTATAAACGCTCTCCAAACGGTAAAATCCAACAAGTCAAGCTAAACAGAAGTTGTAAATTCCCCAATATTTTCTGAATAACAGGGATAAAATATAATACATGTAATTCTCTACGTGCTGTCTGTCTTAATATATTGATTTAAAACAATATATTTCACTTTGGGACTTCAATATCTTGATAAATTTCATCGGCAATCCCAAAAATCACAATTGGGGGTTCAAAACCGATTAAATTAGCCGTAGCCATGTTAATAGCAATACGTATTGGGTCCTCAAAAATTTGGCTTAACTCGCGGGGTTTTGCACCGTTAAAAATCTTGGCAATGGTTGCCGCATAAAATCGTCCAACGTCCTGAAAGCCGGGGGATGCCATACTCAGTAAAACGCCTGCTTGCACTTGGCTTGAGCCTTGTTGTGCAAAACTAGCCACTTTATTATCGATTAAATTTTGCGCTATCACAGGTAACGTTTTTGCTGTAATACCACGATGAATAGTGACATAAACCGCCTCTACTTTTGGCGCGATTTCTTTATAACAACGCAACACATTATTTTCCGCCTCAGCAATTTCTACGCCCGAAAATGCGGCATAACAAGAAACAACATCAAACTTTCTTTCGTTTGCAACGGTTTGAATGATTGGAATAGCGGCAAAACTTCTGCCTTCGTCCGTATCCTCGTAAACAACCCCCAACTTTTTAAAATTAACAACATCATTAAATAAACGAATTTGTCGCTCAAAGCGCGTTACATCCACTTTTGCATGAAGATGGTCAAACCCAGAATCGGTTGCACTTTTAATAATTTTTGAAGCCAGTGCATCAGAAGTAGAGGCGACAATCGTTGCGACATGATGTTCATCATTGGCTAAATCTTGTCCTGCCCATGTACCTAATGCCAACATTAAGTCAATATCTTGTTTTTCATTAAGATATTTAATAACCGTTGCTTTTGTTACAGGGCGTTGTTTTTCATCCCAATTAGATGACCAATAAGCCTCAGCAACAAATTCGATATAATCACTTTTTACATTCTGCACCAGCCATTGCCACAAGGCTTTTGTATCTTTAGAATCCGCAAGTTTAGGAATGGTAGGTAATGATAGCCATTCCAACTCCTCCAACCCTTTAACAATGGCGATAACATTGAGCGGGTAAGTGGCTAACGTACCCCCTTCTAAATATCCAATCCGCCACTTTTTCCCCTGATGTAATGTCGGTGCTGTTGAATAAGTCCCTTTATCAGCGGCGTATCCATATCCACATAACACACTGATTAAAAACACACATCCGACCATATAAAAAAATCGTTTAATTCGTTTCATTATGTTGACTCAAGAGGATTGACTAAAAGATGTACAAAAAACGTTCAGCAGGTGTTTGTTTTACCTAATAGGTTCATTTTAGCATTTACTACCTATAAAACTGTCTGCATGATTTAATGATTTTTAAAAGTTCAGCAAAACATCAGGTAATGTCAACTCATTGTTAAGCACAACGCCAGAAAATAGGTCATTTTTATGCACACCACCGCAAGCTATCTACTCAGTCTTCTTTTATTTGGCACATTATTATTTATCTATCCCCTACTTTCTCTTTTCAGTCAAGCCATTTTAATATTTGGAATTCCGTTATTATATATATATTTATTTATAGTTTGGTTGATATTTATTGGATTTACTGCCCTTATTTTACATAAAACTGATTCAACACCTAAAGGAGAAGAATAATGTTACAACACTGGGTGATTTTATTAGTCTCGTTTAGTTATTTAGGTATCTTATTCGGCATTGCTTATTACGGCGATAAGCGCGCAGACAGTGGGCATTCTTTAATCAGCAATCCTTATGTTTACACCCTGTCTATTGCGATTTATTGTACGGCATGGAGTTTTTACGGTAGCGTCGGACGTGCAACGACCAGTGGCATGGGTTTTCTACCTATTTATCTGGGGGCAACACTAACGGCTGCTTTATTCTGGTTGATTTTACGTAAAATTATCCGTATTGCTCACCGCTATCGCATCACGTCGATAGCAGATTTTATCGGCTCACGTTATGGCAAAAGTGCTAGTTTAAGTGGTTTAGTCACAATTATCGCAGTTATTGGCATTTTGCCCTATATTGCATTACAACTAAAAGCCATTTCCAGCAGTTTAGATA
This sequence comes from Beggiatoa leptomitoformis, assembly GCF_001305575.3. Classification (NCBI taxonomy): domain Bacteria; kingdom Pseudomonadati; phylum Pseudomonadota; class Gammaproteobacteria; order Thiotrichales; family Thiotrichaceae; genus Beggiatoa; species Beggiatoa leptomitoformis. Next base: position 3,125,561 of record NZ_CP012373.2, on the reverse strand, counting down.
TTGTCAGCCAGTATCCAATCTTAATGATGCCTAAACAACTGGGATTACGTCCTATTTGGTTTGATACTGCTTTTTATATTGCATTGATTTTAGCGATATTTACGATTTTATTCGGCACGCGCCATTTAGACGCAACAGAACGACATGAGGGCATGGTTGCAGCAATAGCCTTTGAATCTATTGTTAAATTACTGGCTTTTTTAGCGGTAGGTATTTTTGTGACATGGGGATTATTTACAGGTCCAACCGACTTATTTACACAAGCCTTTGCTGTACCTGAGTTGCAAAAACGCATGACGATGGAAAGCGTTACCGGTGGCTATATCAACTGGTTTACCCTGATTATTTTATCCATGTGTTCCATTTTATTCCTGCCACGTCAATTTCAAGTCGGTGTTGTCGAAAACGTCAATGAACAACATTTAAAAACAGCCAGTTGGCTATTTCCCTTATACTTATTAATCATCAATATTTTTGTTTTTCCGATTGCGTTAGCAGGACAACTCCTATTTACCCAACAAGCCATAGACCCCGACACCTATGTATTAACCCTGCCCATGTTTGCTAAAGCAGAAGGGCTAACACTCTTGGTTTTTATCGGCGGATTATCCGCTGCGGCTAGCATGGTTATTGTTGAAACTATCGCGCTTGCAACAATGGTGAGTAATGACCTATTAATGCCTATTCTATTACGTATCAATAGATTAAATCTTAGTGCCCGCCAAGATTTAGGGCGTTTATTACTTCTTATCCGTCGTTGCACCATCGCCTGTATTTTATTACTAGGATATGGTTATTACCGACTTATTGGTGAATCCTACGCGCTGGTAACTATTGGATTAGTTTCTTTCGCGGCGGCGGCACAATTCGCCCCTGCAATCTTTCTTGGAATTTACTGGAAAGGCGCAAATCGTCAAGGTGCATTGGTTGGATTGAGCATGGGTTTTTTTATTTGGAGCTACACGCTACTGCTGCCCGCATTTGCAAAATCGGGTTGGTTATCAATGGATTTTATTGAAAAAGGCTTATTAAACATTGCACTATTAAAACCTTATCAACTTTTTGGATTAACAGGATTAGATAATATTACACATGCTGTTTTTTGGAGTTTATTTTTTAATCTACTCGGCTTAATTATTGTGTCGTTGTTCTCACACAAACGCACGCTAGAACGATTACAAGCTAGCTTATTTGTCGATGTTTTCCACACAGAACGCAACGAACAAATTTACTATCGACATGGACAAGGAAATATTGCCGATTTAAAAGCCTTAACAATACGTTTTCTTGGGGAAGAAAAGACTAATCAAGCTTTTAAAAACTATGCGCAACAAAAAAAGTTTAATCTCAATGAGCAAACACCTACAACACCACAGCTTATCACTTTTGTAGAACAGCTATTAACCGGTGCGATAGGCTCGGCTTCTGCACACATCATGGTTGCCTCTGTTATTAAAGGAGAACCATTAAGTGTGCAAGATGTTTTACAAATTTTAGAAGAAACTTCTCAAGTGAGAGCCTACAGCCGACAATTGGAGCAAAAATCGCACGAATTAGAAATGGCAACCCGTGAGCTACGGACTGTCAATGAGCGATTACAGGAGCTAGACCATTTAAAAGACGAATTTGTAGCGACTGTCAGCCATGAATTGCGCACGCCACTAACCTCGATTCGTGCATTCTCAGAAATTTTGTTAAATAATCCAACCATAGACCTCGAACAACGCCAGCAGTTTTTGGATATCATTGTTAAAGAAGCAGAACGTTTAACCCGTTTAATCAATGATGTTTTAGACTTGGCAAAAATTGAATCAGGACGGATGGAGTGGCATAAATCCACACACGATTTGCGGGAGTTGATTACAACCGCTTGTGCGGCAGTTAGCCAATTATTTCATGAGCGTCACATTCATCTTCTACCACAATTACCTGAAAATGCCTTGTTAGCAGAAGTTGACCGCGACCGTTTGATTCAAGTGCTGATTAATTTATTATCCAATGCCAGCAAATTTACTGAAGCAGAGACTGGTCAAGTCATCGTACGATTATTATCAGAAAAACAATGGTTAAACATTGAAGTAGAAGATAATGGCTCGGGTATTCCCGCAACACATTTACAGAAAGTCTTTGAAAAATTTCATCAAGTAGATGACCAACAAGCAGGAAAGCCCAAAGGAACAGGGTTAGGATTGACCATTTGCCAACGTATTGTTGAACAACATGGTGGGAAAATTTGGGCAGAAAATATTGCAGTCGGTGGAGTTAAATTTATTATTCGTTTACCAAACTATGTTTTATTACCTAACCATGGTTAAAACCCAATACTAACAACTTTAATTCAGGTAAAACAATGGATACACATGACAGACCACACAATATTTTATTATACACACTGTTAGCTTTATTCGCTTTTGCCGCTAATTCATTGTTTTGCCGTATGGCATTAGGCGGGCAATTAATCGACGGTGCAAGTTTTACCATGATTCGCTTGATTTCTGGCGCGATAACCCTTGCTAGCATTAGTTTTCTATTTAAAAAATCAACATGGCAAGCCGTGCGCATGGATTATTTTTCTGCGGGGTTATTATTTTTATACGCAATTACTTTTTCTTTTGCTTACCAATATTTAACAACAGGCACAGGCGCGTTAATTTTATTTGGTGCTGTACAGGCGACGATGATTAGTGTCGCATTGTGGCGTGGAGAAAGACCCCATTTTATTGAATGGATTGGACTTATTTTTGCGATTATCGGTTTAATTTATCTAGTATTTCCCTCATTAAACGCGCCACCATTATTGGGTTCGTTACTTATGGCAGTTGCTGGCATTGCATGGGGGGGATATTCCTTGCGCGGGCGTGGTGTGCATCATCCAATTACGGCAACAGCAAAAAACTTTATTGGTACTTTACCTTTTACCATTATTGTCAGTGCTATTCTGTGGCAAACGGCTACTTACTCAGTACAAGGCATTGTTTTAGCGATTTTATCAGGGGCTTTTGCATCGGGGATAGGTTATGCGATTTGGTACACCGCATTAACAGGACTCACGGCAACTCGGGCGGCAACCGTGCAATTGTCCGTGCCGATTATTGCGGCAATGGCGGGAATTATTTTCTTAGGTGAAGTATTGAGTTTGCATTTATTCATTTCCAGCACATTAATTTTAGGTGGAATTGGGTTAGCCGTTTTTGCAAGAAAGTTGTAAGGCGGGTTTTATTTTGCAGCTAATTGGGGCTATAGCAACAGTACTATAAAAAGATTAAATAGAATATGAGTAAAAAGAGCGCATCAATAGAACAATTTGCTCGTTACCAAGCTCTGCTTGGTAATGCCTGCTTTGCAAGCTCCGCTTGCCGAGTACAAGCGGATTTAAGCGTGGGGCGTTCAAGTACCCGCCAAGCAGAGCTTGGCGAATAGGCATTACCAAGTGAAACTTGGTAACGAGCAAGATTTTCTTCTTGTTTCACTTTTAATACTTTTTTACGGAAATCTATTGAATAGGTCATTTCTTATTCTCTTTTTAAAATACGGTTACTATATATTGCCATTGCTTGATGAACTTGTTTAAACAATTACAAAATCAAGATGATGATGGAAAATTACACACAAACAATAAAAAACCGCATAACGCATAAAACGTTACACGGTTTTTATACAAGCCAGCGTATAAATACTAAAGATACATTGACGATAAAGCTATCCTAATTCTTTTTCCAATTCAGGTAATAATGTAAATAAATCTCCAACAAGTCCATAATCAGCTACTTGGAAAATAGGGGCTTCTTCGTCTTTATTAATCGCAACAATGACTTTGCTGTCTTTCATCCCTGCTAAGTGTTGAATAGCACCTGAAATACCAACCGCAATATATAACTCTGGCGCGACAACTTTACCTGTTTGTCCCACCTGATAATCATTCGGCACAAAACCCGCGTCCACTGCCGCACGTGATGCACCAATTGCCGCATTGAGTTTATCCGCGATTTTTTCTAACAAATAGAAATTCTCACCACTTGCCATGCCACGACCACCCGAAATAACAACTCGAGCATTCGTTAATTCGGGACGTTCCGATTTACTTAAGGCTTGACTGACAAATTGAGCGCGTGAGTTATCAGCAACCGCGCTGATGCTTTCAATCGGTGCAGACGCATTACCCGTGCTTGCTGCTTCAAAATTGGTAATCCGTACCGTAATAACTTTAATAGCATCTTTAGATTGCACGGTTGCTAAAACATTACCCGCAAAAATAGGACGCACGAACGTATCAGCACTAATAACCGCACTAATTTCAGATAATTGTGCAACATCTAATAATGCAGCAACACGCGGCATAACATTTTTTCCGAACGTAGTCGCTGCTGCAAATAAATGACTGTAATTCTTGGCAATAGACAGGATTAAATCAGCAAAACTTTCAGCTAATGGATTCGCATAATACGGGGCTTCTACATGCAAAACCTTACTGACTCCTGCAACTGTTGCAACTGCTTGCGCGACAGATTGCGCATTATGCCCTGCAACCAATACGTGAATATCCCCACCGACTAAACTCGCGGCTTTAAGCGTGTTTAAAGTACTGGCTTTAAGGCTATTATTATCATGTTCAGCAATGACGAGGATACGCATTTAGATAACCTTTGCTTCGTTTTTCAGTTTATTAACAAGTTCTTTTACATCAGCGACTTTAATACCCGCCTTCCGTCCTGCAGGTTCTTGCACTTTAAGTGTTACAAGACGTGGTGTTACATCAACCCCCAATTGTTCAGGCGTTAAGACCTCTAAAGGTTTTTTCTTTGCCTTCATAATATTAGGTAATTTTACATAACGTGGCTCGTTCAAGCGCAAATCAGCCGTGACAATCGCAGGTAAATTAAGCTTAATTGTTTCTAAACCACCATCAACCTCGCGAACAACCTCTAATTTATCCGCTTGAACCGTGATTTTAGAAGCAAACGTCCCTTGTCCCCAACCCAACAATGCCGCTAACATTTGCCCTGTCTGATTCGCATCATCATCTATGGCTTGTTTGCCTAAAATAACCAATTGCGGCTGTTCTTTATCTACAACCGCTTTTAATAACTTAGCAACGGCTAAGGGCTGTAATTCTGTGGTAGTTTCCACCAAAATGGCACGGTCGCCGCCCATTGCTAATCCCGCTCTCAATGTCTCTTGACATTGTGGAACACCTAAGGATACAAGCACGACTTCTGTAGCAATACCTGCCTCTTGCAAGCGCACAGCTTCTTCAACTGCAATTTCATCAAAGGGATTTATCGACATTTTGACATTTGCAATATCAACATCAGAACCATCCGCTTTAACCCGTATTTTTACGTTGTAATCAACGACACGTTTAACCGCAACTAATACTTTCATTGATGGATAACCTTATAGGTTGACGACTTGAAACATAACTTTTAGGCGTTGAAAAAAAAGAGAATATAGGTCTTTTACTAATTTTATTATCGTTTGTAAGGTGTTAGACCATAAATTCATGCGCTAAGTTTACGTTTACGTTAAGAGCAATGCAAGCCTCTTTTATTATTTCTTTAGGACAAATTTATATTCACGTTGATAAGTCTTTCAGAATAGACGGGAATAAAAATCACCTTACTAATCATTTTAACTAATTGTTAATTATAACAACTTTTATTATGGCTGTCTTTAATTGCATTTAACTAACCTTCAGATTTAGGCTTTTGCACAACACCAGACATCAACTTGTTTTACACCTGCATTTAATAAGACTTGTGCTAATTCCTTTACCGTTGAACCTGTTGTAACCACATCATCAATTAAACTAACCCGTTGCCAACTGGGTTTACAATACAACACATCAAACGCATCTTTAATATTTTCACGACGTAATCGAGCAGATAAACGGGTTTGTGGTGGGGTATTTTTACGACGTATGCAAGCTGAATCATCATAAGGAATATGTAGTTGCCGACTGATTCGCTTGGCTAATTCCACTGATTGATTATGTCCCCGACTGCGCAAACGATGTGGATGCAATGGCACAGGAATTAATACATCGGGGCGGTTTTCTACCACTAATTGTTGAGCCATTAATTGCCCAAGCAAGTGCAACACGGCAAAATTTCGCTGAAACTTTGCCGCTTGAATCAATTTTGTCGTGGGATATGTGTAGGCGAACACCGATTGCAAATGCTGATAAGGTGGTGGTCGGCGCAGACACTGTCCACAAATATGCTCATCAAGACTTAACACCGTTCCGCAACGTGTACAAGCGTTCTTTGTCCACATCAATTCTTGCAGACATAAAGCACACACGGCATTTTCACTGTCTGCACCACATAAAAAACAACTTTGTGGCAATAACCAGTGAAAAACCGACCGCAACGGCGCAATAAAACGATTATCTTTAAGCATCATCAGATTAAATATTAAAAATCTTCCCCACGGAATGATTGAATGACAGGATTTTTACCCAATTGATTTCTTAAGAATTTACGACATAAATCTACGGGAATTAAGATGATAGAAAATAATAAAACATACAACCATTCTGTTGTGTTTAAACCCACTGTTCGCATAATCTCCCCGCCAAACTGCACCATAATAACTTGAATACCAAAAATAAAACCGATTATTGGCAGAAAAAAAGCATTATTGGAAATATTTTCAAATAAATTTAATCCTTGTGTCCGCGCGTTAAACGTATTAAAAACCTGTAGAAAAACAAAAAAAGCAAAAAATGCACTTAAAAAAACGGCTCGTGCCTCAACACTGTCTATCGCATAACCACCTGTAAATAATCCTTTTGTAATAGGACTAGTGAGAAACCAAATGCTGATAATGGTTGCAACGACTCCATTGATAACGATTGACATTGCCATATCCCCATTAATCATAGGCTCATTTTTGGGGATGGGCGGCTCAAGCATATAACGGTTTAATGCCGCTTCCCCCGCCAACGCAAGCCCTGCGAATGTGTCCATAATAATGTTTAACCAAAGGAGTTGCGTCATCGTCAGCGGTAATTCAAACCCAACAAACGGCGCGAAAAAGGCAACCAAAACCGCAGATAAGCTTACCGTCAATTGAAAAACTAAAAACTTCCGAATCGACTTAAATAATGTGCGTCCATATAAAACGGCTTTAGTAATAGAGACAAAGTTATCATCTAACACCACAATATCGCTTGATTCCTTTGTCATTTCCGTGCCGCTGCCCATCGCAAAACCAACATCAGCACTTTTTACAGCAGGCGCGTCGTTCACCCCATCCCCCGTCATACCGACCACCCAATGTAACGATTTTGCCACACGAACTAAACGACTTTTATCCGTTGGAAACGCCCGCGACACCACTCGCAAATGTGGCAACCGCTCAGCCAGTTCCACATCAGATAAGGCTTGCAACTCAGTGGACGTTAAAATTAAGGCTTGTGGGTCATCTTCTAATAACCCCACATCGCGCGCAATTGCCTGAGCCGTTTCCTTCGCATCACCTGTAATCATAACAACTTGAATACCTGCTTGTTTTGCAGTTTTTACCGCTTGATAAGAGGTATCACGCAAGGCATCACGTAAGCCAAACACGCCCAATAAAGTTAAACGGGCAGGTAACGTTTTATCCGCATGAATGGGTTCAGTTGTCACTGCTACCGCGAGCAATCGCATGGCGCGGGCGGATAGTTGGTGCATCGCATCTTGTAACAGCGTTTTATCTGTAAATGCCATCGGATTACCTTCTTTATCCAGACAATCCGTACATTGGGCTAACAAAATGTCGGGCGCACCTTTTATCAAGGTCAACGACACGATAGGGCTTTCAACTTGCACCGCCGAAAATTTACGACTGCTATTAAAAGGAATACGCGCAATCACGGTTAATTCATCTTTATGCACCAACTCCGTCAAAATAAAGCGTAATAATGCTTGTTCAGTACGGTCTGCACCAACCATTGTTGGCTGTTCAGGATGACGTGCATCAATAACCGCACTTGTATTATTCCGCAAAGCGAAACCAAACATCTTCCCCAAACGGTTGGGTATTTCAGTAAAATGCTGAAAAGTTTCCCCTTGTCCTAATAACACAGTTTCAACAACTAAACGCCCTTGTGTTAATGTCCCTGTTTTATCTGTAAATAAAACGGTTAAACTGCCTGCCGTTTCAATACCCAATAATTTCCGTACTAACACTTTAACCGCTAATAACTTTTTCATATTAATGGCTAACACGATTGCAATCATCATCGGCAACCCTTCTGGCACTGCGACAACAATGACAATAATGGCCAAAATTAATGCCGTAAAAATATTATGAAAAATAATCCCTAACGGTTGTTGAAAATAAGCAGAAAATCCATCCTGTTCTAAAAATATCTGATTTAACATAAATGCTAGAAAAATGAATCCCGCGCCAAAATAGGCAACATGGGCAATCTGTTTTCCTAAAATGCTTAGTTTTTCCTGTAACGGTGACAAACTATCTACAGCTATACCCAACTCACTCATGGTTTTACCATATAAAGTCTGATTCCCGACTGCCGTTGCACACATCACGGCTTCACCATCCACAATTAAACCTGCACGAAACACCGTTATTAATTCTTTATCGGCGTGATGTGCTTGTTTATGTATGGTTTCTGACTCCCCTGTTAAAGCAGCTTCATCAACTTCTATATGTCCTTCTACTAACACGCCATCGGTTGGAATCGTGTCGCCCGCTTGCAAAAAAATATAATCCCCAACAACCAACTCATCGATGGGCAACTGCACCAAATGTCCTTTTTGGCGAAAAACTTTCACCTGAATGCGTGAAGATTCTTCCAATAATTGCCGAAACCGCCCTTCATTACTATGTTCTGACCACGTTGCAATAAAAGTCGCTAATATCACCGCAATCGCGATACCAACCCCTTCATACCATTCGGCATAGCCCAACGTAGCCAAGAGTAGCGTAATAGCTAAAGCAATTAATAAAATAACAATAATAGGGTCTTTAAAATTACTGAATAATTTTTCCCAAAAAGTTTCACTGGCTTGTGTTGCAACTGCATTAGAGCCATAAAGATTACGCGAATCTGTTACTGCTTGTTCACTCAATCCATCAAAATTAAATGGCATAGGAAACCCCCTTAACGGTTCATATCAAAGGATTACGTTAGCATAAAAAAAGCGCGAACACTTGAAAGAAGTGAACACGCTTTTTTGGGGTAATGCACAAATAAGGATTATTTTGTTTTTACCCATGCCTTGCGAGAAGTTATTATCTCATTTGTTTCATTGCGTAAAGTGACCGCTGGACGGCAAATTTCCTGAACAACCTCACCATTCCCGATAACTTTATCTGTGTATTGCGCACACTCGCTCAGAAATTTATTTTTTAAGGGTTGATAAACAATTTCAACTGTCCATTGCGTGGGACATACTGTTTTTAGTTGTTTACTAAACCATTGCCAATGTTGCGTATCTGCTTCATAACAAGCTAAGAAGGGACACCAAAAATCCATTAGGAAAATAACAATTTGGTTAGTTGCATTAGCTTGATTTTTATCGTCTAAAATTTGTTGTAAGGTCTTTTTAACACGTTCTGTATTTGATTCGTCCCATCTAACATTACGTTTAATGTTATCGAGTAATTTCTTTTGAAAAGGGGTATCAATTTCTGTTGGATAGCCCGAACGCGTGAAGCCTAGAAACTCATGTGAGGGAATTAGTATTTTCGTTTGCTGTTTAGCCTTTCTTCTGACAAGGCTAAAGATAATAACAATTAATGAAAAACCGCCAAGGACAACACCCGCTATTTTGATGTAATCGCTATTTTCTTGTGTTGGTTCTAATTTTTCTTTTACGGTTTTATCATCTGATATTAATACTTTTTTTTGTTCCTCATGTTTTGTTTCCATCGTTTTCTGTTTCGATACATTTGGAATAGGTTTCTCACGTTCTACGATATGTTGTTCTTGTTCTACTTTTGGTTTTTTCTCTTCTAATTCTATGGTTAGTATTGGTTTTTTCCCTTCCGTAACGTGCTGTTTTTGTTCTCCTACTGTATCACGATGTAAATCTGGAGAAACGGACGGATTAGGTAGCAATTCATACCAACAAAGCGGCGGATAAAGAGGTGGATTAGGTGGTAATCCATACCAACACCTAAGATAAACCTGATTCTCTCCTCCCCAAACGGTCATCGTGATAGGTAGAAACAACACTATAATTAGTAACAGAAAATAACGCATGATTTATTCATCGGCATCTAGTGAATGAATTCTTCCCGTCATTCGAAAATCTTCAATTTGCAAATGGACTTTCAACGCACTACCTAATGCTACCTCTGTATCTTCATAAGGTTTCATGGCAATATTTTCTTTGATAATAGGATTGCTTTCACCCTCTTTTTTATACATCTCAATTTTTGAGAGTTTAATCTCAGTTGATGCAACTTGTTGAAAATAAAAAATGAGCTTCTCAAAATTCTCTTTTATTCCACCGTCGATATCTATGCGCAAAAAAGGTTGTGGCGGGTCTGGATATTCACTAAGTATCATCCCTTCTTTAATTTTTCCACCAAAGTTAATCCCTAAATAAAACCCTTTCGCGGTTGCTTTATCTAAAGTCAATAGATATTCTTTTTCTAACTCAATTGGTTGGTTGTCTGCATCGATAAGCAACTCTATTTCTGGATCAAAATGATCTTGTGGGCGTAATGATGTATTTTCAGCTAACACACCAATCGCGCGTGTTCGTCTCGTTTCATCAATGGGTTCACATTCGAGGGGACGTTTACCAAAGGCAGCTTTTGTATTCCAATAATTTAATGCCAATCCCTTACACACTAGGCTTTTTGCAGTAAATTCTTCATGTTGGTTTTCATCGTTACGTGGTTCTAGTGCATAATTCCCCACTTCGGCAAAATCAATCGCTAATGGACGTTTTTCCTCAGGAATAGCATTGATAATAGCCTCACGAAAGCCTGCTAATTGACTAGAACGCCCTGATAATAATAGACAATCTAGCGCGGGCTGATTTTCTTCTGCAAACCACAGCTTTAACTGGTTTATTAAGTGTTGATAAGTCTCACTAACCCATTTTTGTAAAGATGCCTTTTCAATGGTCGGTTGAAGTGTTTGTGAATTAAAGTCGGGTAATGATAAATTTTTAACCACATCAGCCCAATTAATGGTTGTGCTATCTGTTTGTGATAGGGCTAACTTAATAAGCTCTGATTGTTCATACAGATTAAGACAAAAACGCCAACGGTATAATTCTAAGGGTTCAGATGTATCACCCAAGAAACTATCCTTGATTTTCTCGTCAAACAAATTAGTTCGTAAATATTCATCAGAAAGCGTTTCACTATATCGGAGTAAACTTTTTAGGTGTTCTGCAATCCGACGGGTTACCTCAATCCCCCCTTTATCTATTGCAAAATGTTTATAAATTTTTGCAACAACGGGTGTATTTGACTTATCCCCTGCATCTGTAATGGAAAGCAGCACCATATCGGTTGTGCCACCACCACAATCAATAACCAGTACTTGCATTGTTTTAGGATATTGACAGGCTTTTTCTATATCAGGCTCAAAAGGACTGAATGTTCTGAGTAAATCGCTCCCTTCTAAACCTTGAAATCGTTTTAAGATTAACCCTAAAAAAGCGGCACTTGCTTCATCTAAGCAGAATAAAGGACTCATTTCATCAGACACTTGTTGTGTCTTTAAAAACTCGTGGAAAAAACTTTTATTTAATGCACTTTTGAGAAGAACTTCAAGACTTTGTCGTTGTAATTTAGTCCAAGTAACAGGATAGCTATAACACAAACTCGATAGGCGTGATTTTAATGCACCAGATAAAATGGCTTTATTGAGGGTTTCATCTAAAAACTCTTGTAAATAGACTTCAACAGGATGTTGTTGTTTATAAACCTTCTTAAATCCTTCCAACATTTCTTGGACACGAGAACTATTGGCATCTGTGCCAATAAGTCTTTTGGGGGCAAAAACAAAATTTTTGGGATTAATTTGATTAGAACTGCTTTTTTTCGTTAAAAAACTTTCTGCTTCAAAACCAATAAGACATTCATGATGCGTTGTCACTAACTCATCAAATTCATTTTGGTCGTCAACATAAATAATACCGGGTGTTGCTTCTCGCTTATCATTATCTTCTGTCGCAAGTTGGAAGCGTTTTGCACGAACATGACGAGGAACGGGTGAAAAAAGACCATCAATAGCATCATTTTCCTGACCCCATGTAAAAGAACGAGAAGAAATTTGTCCATTAGGTTTCATCTTTTCGTTTAAAAGGGGGAGTAATGTCGTATGTGTCCAAGAACATAGATGGTGTAGCGGTGTAAAGATGGGCTTGTCTTCAGCATCGATTCCTTGTTCTGGTAAACAAGCAATGGTGCTTGCCGTTGTGCCAAAATCTAAAGCCAAAAAGAAAGCCCTTGAATTGGCATCTGGTTTTACCGATTTATTTAAAACTAAAAAAGGTTTTTTTAGACGAAATTGCCAACGCTCATCAATGCCAAAAAGACCTTTAAAAACATTTAATGCACCATCATCAGGTGGCGTTTTTGGTGGTTCTTTATCATTTTCTAATGGAAAAAAGGCAATACGCGGGATAGCTAAAACAGCATATTGTTTGCCACATAAATCTTGTTTTACGGGTTGTTCGATCTGATTGATGTTATTGACCAGATATAGCCCATGAACTTTACTGGTAACCCCTTTTGGATTCCAACTGAGGTATAAACCACATTCGTTTCCAGTTGTGGAAAGATTAAAGGCGATATCTAAATGTGTTGTAACATTATCTTTGTTAGAGGTAGGTAGGTTTTGCACATACCCTTTATTATCTATCTGGATAATTTGAAAGCTGTTTTCCCACAATGAATTGTTTAAGCGATAGCCAAAGCCTTCATCTATAGGGCTAATTGCGATAGATTTCCATTCTTTAACGTTTTCTTGTTGCCAATAGATAAAAACTTGATTACAAGTTAATACTTTCTCTATTAATTGTTCTACCTTATCACCTTTTATCTTATCAAGTGGCACAAATAAGCGACGCGGCATATTTGTATCTAGTTGTATGTAAGGGGTTGTCATAACATATTATCTCTATTCATAAGAAGATTTAAAATTAGCCTGCTTAATTTCCGCAAGCAATGAATCTGTTGCAGTCGCTACCCGTTCAAATTGTTCTTTATCTGCTGTCTGTTTATGTCCAGCACCTGCATTTAAAACAGTAGAAATGAGGATATTAGTATATTTATCCTCACCATAGCAAAATTTGGCGACTTGTTCTAAGGCGTTTTTATCTGCATCAACCAAATATGCCATTACTCTCACAAGACGTTCCAAACAAATGCTTTGCAAGCGTTTCAGTCGCTCTACTTTGGTTTTGATGATGTATTCATTATGTTTCTTAAACATAACTAACGCATAATCTTCAATCAGACATTCTTTTAGAGCGCGTTTTAACTTATCTTTTACATCCGCAGTTGTAGAAGTAATCGCCTTTAGCTGATCAACAGCATCATCAACGACATCTTGAATAATATCGTTATATTCAAAAGAGGGCTGTGTGGAAAGTGGATTTTTAATCGTTTCTTCAACACTAGCAATTCGAGAACGACACACATTACCTAAGCGAAATGGTTGTATCCCGAGTAACCCATCTTTTACAACCCATATACTTTTTAAGAATTCTTTAACTGTGTTGAGTTCATTAATTGCATTAATACGATTTTGCGGTTGATTAATTTCACTCAAAAAATCATCAAATTGACGACATAAATCATCTGCGTGTCGCTTTCTTTCACTACAATGATTGTTTGCAATCGGACCGACGGTTGCATAATTTGTAATTGTTTTGGTAAACAACTTAAAACCACGATTGTTTGGATCAAGCAAAGCAACAAGTACGTGAATTAACCATTTTTGAATACATCGCCGTTCTGATGGGTCAATGACATTACAATCAGACCAGTCCTTTACCAGTCTCAACACACAGCGTTCACCCCATGGCAATGTACTATCTTCATGAGCAGCATCACCATACTCTTCTAGTCGTTGACATAGCTGACTGCTTACTTGTTCTGCACAATCAGCTTGAATATCAAATTGTTCCAAGTCCTCCTCATGTCGTTCAAAAAAGAATATGGGAGGCCATGTTGCTAAATCAGTAGAGATAAGGGGTTGTTCATCCCTCTCCGCACTCATCAACGGTGAAATGACATTCTTAAAAATAGTGCTATAAAAATTTGTTTCCGCATAGTTTTTTACATATTCTTTGGACTGATTGGGATTTTTTGCAATTTCCCTTTCAGTATCCTCTTTTTTAAGCGTGTTACTTATTTTTTTAAACAAGACCGCTGCATGAGTAAAGCTCAATAACAAGCGTCCATTTCCTTGTCCTTGACATCGTTTTTGCCAAGGTGACCATACGGTGTCTTGAAATTGCCCACCAATTGCCATAGCGGCAGGGTCGGAGGAACAAACAATGAGTAATACGTCAATTTCATGTGTAGCACTGGTAAAAACGGCAGTGTTTTTAGTTTTTTTCCACTCAGAATAATTGCCAACAAGATTCATCGAATCCGCACCGGGGGCATCAATAATGTCCAAAGTATCTATGGTTTGTTCGGCAATACTCAACTTTTGAGCAGGTAGAGCAACAGGAATCGTGACTTGCTTGATATGCCATTGTATGTCAGATAATTGAATGTTACCTGTTTCGCTTATTTTATAGGAAAGATGATTATGTTCTTCCAAATAAAAATCATCATCTTCAGGCAAGACAGGGAAACGACAAACATGAAAAGGTTTATCTATCCGTATGGGTTCATCCACTGTGCGCAACAAACGAATGGTTTTTTTTTGCAAGCGAAGTGTAGGTCTTTGAATTGTCGGTTCAAAGTCGGTAGGAAATAATTCCACATGGAGATAATGTGTAGAAGGCTCATCGGGAAACGAACTTCCCTTTGTTAAACGAACTAAACAAGCTGTTGTGTCAGAATCACCAACAGGTAAGTAAGACATTTCTTGAATACCACCGATTGCATTTCCTAACCAACTTTGTAACAAACTCGTCTTACCTTGATTTTGTTTACCCATAACACAAAGGCTGGGGCGAATAGCGGTTAATCTTTGTAGTTGCTCTGCTTTATCACGTAATTTTTTTAATCTAGGTTTCCACGTCTGACTGTAAACCTCTTGACAAGCAGGTTCTTTAAGCTTTGCCTTTTCAAAATTACTTTCAATCTCGTCTAATCGATTTTGTATGTACTTAACAAGTGATTGTAAAGATACTGTAAATTCCCTTTGTTTATCTTGAATACTCATGGCTTATCCTAAATATATTTGCTCAAAAATTTAAACAAGGTCAAAATCTTACCGTTTTTTTTCAAACTTGTCACGACAAATGAGATAGCAAAGTGGTGGGTTTACATATCATCGTTTCTCCTAATAAAAATAGCCACAATGTAATGTACTTAACGCTACTGAAAATAATGTATTGGTTATACTAGAATCGTTTTGTCCACAAAATATAAGATAGAGACTCCAAAATGATAGAAGTTGTCCCCCTAAAATACGGCGCGATATTTAAGCAAGCCTTTGGTCAACCTGAAACCTTTACCCAATTTGTTAATGATGTATTAGACATTAATATTCATATTGATAAAGTTCATACCGAATATGAATATCCTAATCCAGTCGGATTTGTGCGTAGCAAATATGATTTATTCGCTGAGGACATAGAACAACGAATTGTCGTTGAAATTCAACATATCAAAGAAGAAGACTTTTTTGACCGTTTTTTATACTACCATCTGGTAAGTTTGGTCGAACAGATAGGCAGTTTTCAAGAATATAATTTTGAACGAACCGTTTACACCATCGTTGTTTTAACCAGTGTTCCACGTGATGGCAGTGTCGACTTTAGTTGTGCCGTTAGTGATATGAACCCAATTGATGAACGTGGACGTAAATTATCTATTTATCCACATCGTTTAGTCTTTCTTTGTCCGCGCTTGGTGAATGATAAAACGCCGCCAAAAATCAAACGATGGTTAGAGTTAATAGAAGATTCATTAGATGGCAAATTAGAAGAAAATAATTATTCAGAAAAGATGTTTCAAGCAATTTTAGACATTATTCGTAAACTGAATATTGATAGAGACATACTGGCGCAAATTAAGGATGAAGCTGCATGGGAAAAGGCAAAACAGCGGTTTAAGGAGGAGGGTATGGAAGAGGGCTTACAAATAGGAAAAGAAGAGGGTGATAAACAAGCTCGCTTAGAAACCGCACGAAAACTACGCGAAAAAGGCTTCAGTCTGGAAGAAACCGCAGAATTAACAGGATTAGCCGTGGCTGATTTATCCGCTTTGTTCAAAATACCATAGGAGTTTCCTTGTGATAGAAGTTGTCCCCCTAAAATACGGCGCGATATTTAAGCAAGCCTTTGGTCAACCTGAAACCTTTACCCAATTTGTTAATGATGTATTAGATATTAATATTCATATTGATAAAGTTCATACCGAATATGAATATCCTAATCCTGTCGGGTTTGTGCGTAGCAAATATGATTTATTCGCTGAGGACATAGAACAACGAATAGTCGTTGAAATTCAACATATCAAAGAAGAAGACTTTTTTGACCGTTTTTTATACTACCATCTGGTGAGTTTGGTCGAACAGATAGGTAGTTTTCAAGAATATAATTTTGAACGAACCGTTTACACCATCGTTGTTTTAACCAGTGTTCCACGTGATGGCAGTGTCGACTTTAGTTGTGCCGTTAGTGATATGAACCCAATTGATGAACGTGGACGTAAATTATCTATTTATCCACATCGTTTAGTCTTTCTTTGTCCGCGCTTGGTGAATGATAAAACCCCACCAAAAATCAAACGGTGGTTAGAGTTAATAGAAGATTCATTAGATGGCAAACTAGAAGAAAATAATTATTCAGAAAAGATGTTTCAAGCAATTTTAGACATTATTCGTAAACTGAATATTGATAGAGACATACTTGCGCAAATTAAGGATGAAGCTGCATGGGAAAAGGCAAAACAGCGGTTTAAGGAAGAAGGTATGGAAGAAGGTGATAAACGAGCTCGTTTGGAAACTGCACGAAAACTACGCGAAAAAGGCTTCAGTCTGGAAGAAACCGCAGAATTAACAGGATTAGCCGTGGCTGATTTATCCGCTTTGTTCAAAATACCATAGGAGTTTCCTTGTGATAGAAGTTGTCCCCCTAAAATACGGCGCGATATTTAAGCAAGCTTTTGGTCAACCTGAAACCTTTACCCAATTTGTTAATGATGTATTAGATATTAATATTCATATTGATAAAGTTCATACCGAATATGAATATCCTAATCCCGTCGGGTTTGTGCGTAGCAAATATGATTTATTCGCTGAGGACATAGAACAACGAATAGTCGTTGAAATTCAACATATCAAAGAAGAAGACTTTTTTGACCGTTTTTTATACTACCATCTGGTGAGTTTGGTCGAACAGATAGGCAGTTTTCAAGAATATAATTTTGAACGAACCGTTTACACCATCGTTGTTTTAACCAGTGTTCCACGTGATGGCAGTGTCGACTTTAGTTGTGCCGTCAGTGATATGAACCCAACGGATGAACGTGGGTGCAAATTATCTATTTATCCACATCGTTTAGTCTTTCTTTGTCCTCGCTTGGTGAATGATAAAACGCCGCCAAAAATCAAACGGTGGTTAGAGTTAATAGAAGATTCATTAGATGGCAAATTAGAAGAAAATAATTATTCAGAAAAGATGTTTCAAGCAATTTTAGACATTATTCGTAAACTGAATATTGATAGAGACACGCTGGCGCAAATTAAGGATGAAGCCGCATGGGAAAAGGCAAAACAGCGGTTTAAAGAGGAAGGAAAACAAGAAGGTGATAAACAAGCTCGTTTGGAAACTGCACGAGTTATGTTGGCTGATGGAATGTCTATTGAAACCGTGCTGAAATATACGGGGTTAATTATTACAGATTTATCCGCTTTTTCTAAGGTAAAATGAAACGTATAACGAGAGAATAGTATGTGTTTGACACAGCACTAATCGCTCTGTGTCAAACTGAATAACTGACTATATGATTACAAACCTATCCCTTTAGTATTCGCAAGGTGTGTTGTGCAATCATTTTTTCTTCGTTGGTAGGAATTACCCAGACTGAAACACGGCTGTCAGGGGTGCTAATACATGACGCATGTTTAGCATTCGCTTCGGGATTAAGTTTTATACCTAACCATTCTGCTTTTTCGCACACGCCCGCACGGATAAGACTGGCATATTCGCCAATGCCTGCGGTAAAGACTAGAGCATCTATTCCATTGATAGTAGAAGTCATTGAACCTAGTTCACAACCAATGCGATAGATGAAGTAGTCTATGGCTTCTTTCGCATGGGGGGAATCGCTGGCTAAGAGGGTTTCCATGTCGTTGCTGATGCCCGACACGCCTAATAAGCCTGAGCGGTTGTAAAGGAGTTTGGTTAGCTCTTTTACGTCCATGCCTTGATTTAAGAAATGGAGGATGACACCCGCGTCAATCGCACCTGTACGTGTTCCCATCGGTAGTCCGTCTAGCGCGGTAAAACCCATAGTGGAGGCAACGCTTTTGCCGTTGCGTATTGCGCACATGCTAGAACCATTGCCTAAATGAGCAACCACGACTTTTTCTGGTAATTTACCAACCACTGAAGGCATTTTTTGTGCAATGTATTCATAGGATAGTCCATGAAATCCATAGCGTTTTATACCTTGTTCGGTGTATTCACGAGGAATGCCAAAGCGTTGTGCTGTTAATGTTTGCGTGGTATGGAACGCGGTATCAAAGCAGGCAACTTGTGGTAAATGTCCCTTCAGTTTGTCTAACACTTGAATCGGTGCAAGGTTATGCGGTTGGTGCAGGGGCGCGAGTGAACCCAGTGCTTCTAGCTGTTGGAAAATTTCGGGTGTGACTTCTACGGGTTTGGTAAAGGTCACTCCGCCGTGTACAACGCGATGTCCAACTGCATAAAGTGTTAAACCATCGTCACGTTCTTCCATCCAACTCAGTAAACGGGTAAACGCAGCTTCGTGGGTGGCTGTCCCTAAATCTTCTTCAAGTAGTTTTAAGCCTATCGCATTTTTGGCTACAAAATGGGCATGTGTCCCTAAACCAGACATGTTGCCACGATAGATAAGTTCTAGTGCTTGTTCTTCGCCTTCATTGATGGCGAATAAGGAAAATTTAATGCTGGAAGAGCCTGCATTAATCACGAGGATGGCGTTTTGACTCATGGAATTACTTTTGCCTTGTTTCGAACGAGGAGAAGGGCTAAGGCACAAGATGCCATGCGACTTAGGACGGAATCGGCACGGCTGGTGAGGGCGATAGGAACACGCGCCCCTAAAACAATGCCTGAAGACTGGGCTTCTGCCATGTATTCGAGTTGTTTGGCAACCATGTTACCCGCTTCTAAATCTGGTGCAACAAGGATATCAGCTTGTCCTGCAACGGGGGAAATAATTCCTTTGATTCTTGCTGCTTCCATAGAAACTGCGTTATCAAAGGCTAAAGGTCCATCAATAACACCGCCAACAATTTGTTTGCGGTCGGCCATTTTGCAAATCGCAGCCGCTTCTAAAGTGGAGCGCATTTTGGGGTTAATGGTTTCTACGGCTGATAGTAAGGCAATTTTGGGCTGAGGAACGCCTAATGCATGGGCGAGTTCGATGGCATTCTGCACGATGTCACGTTTATCTTCTAACGTTGGGTCTATGTTGATGGCCGCATCAGTAACAAAGAGTGGACGAGGATAGGAGGGAACATCAAGCACAAATACATGGCTCATACGCCGTGCAGTGGCGATGCCTGTGCCACGTTGGACGGCTGCACCCATCAGTTCATCGGTGTGTAAACTGCCTTTCATAATGGCATCAACTTCGCCTGAACGTGCCATTGCAACCGCAACGGTAGCCGCTTCATGGCTGTGTTCGGTATCCACAAAGTTGTAGCCTGTAATATCTACCCCATCTTCTTGGGCAACCGCTATGATTTTGGCTTTAGGCCCAACGAGGTAAGGAATAATCAGGTTAGCTTTAGCGGCTTCAATTGCACCAAATAGGGAGTTACGGTCAACAGGATGCACAACAGCCATACGAATGGGTTCGTATTTGTGGGTCATTGCAACCAAACGTTGTAATTGCGCGCCGGGATTGTTGATTTGCAATTCGGGTAAGGCAATGGCAGTGCGGATAATTTTTTCAGTGGGTGCAATGACTTCTGCAACCCCTGTGCAAACGGTTTCCCCGCGTTGGTTGGTGCTTAAACAATCAAAAATAATGCTGTGGTCTTGATGGTTTTTGCTTTTAACTGTGATGGTTAAGGTGACGGTATCGCCTAGGGTTAGGTAGTTGTGAAAAACTAAGTTCTGCCCTTTGTAAATTGTTCCAGGTCCGGGCAGTTGTGTGCCTAGTAGTCCAGAAATCAGCGCACCATTCCACATGCTGTGTCCAGTGACTTTGTTATTTTCATGTTGTTGATGAACATAGTCAAAGTCTAAGTGGGTGGGGTTTAAATCCCCTGATGCCATTGCAAAAACGTTAATATCTTCATAGGTTAGTGTACGGGAGACATTGGCAGATTCACCGATTTGAATTTCGTCAAAGGTCTTGTTGCTAATGTCTTGTTGTGTCGCTTCATGCATAGTTTTTTATTCTCACGTTATGTGCTTGAGTAACGATTGTTTTTCTGCAACAATCGTTACAATAACAATTAATTAGCCGACAATATGGTAACCCGCATCAACATAAACACGGTTGCCTGTAATGGCTTTTGCCATGTCACTGACTAGGTAGGCGCAAATGCCACCCACGTCTTCAATAGTCACTAATTGATGTTGTGGTGCACGCTCGGTGGCTTTTTCAATTAATTCATCAAAGTGGGCAATGCCAGAAGCAGCGCGGGTTTTTAAAGGGCCGGGGGAAATGGCATGAACACGAATGCCTTTCGCGCCAAGTTCAGCGGCTAAATAACGGCTGGTACTTTCTAAAGCGGCTTTAACAGGTCCCATGAGGTTGTAATTTTCTACGACACGTTCTGCACCGAAGTAGCTCATGGTTAAAAGGCAACCGCCATCTTTCATCAGGGGTTCGGAGAGCTTTGCCATGCGAATAAATGAGTGGCAAGAAATATCCATTGCAACTAAAAAACCATCGCGTGAGCAATCTACAACGCGCCCGTGTAAGTCATCACGAGGGGCGAAGGCAATGGAGTGCAGAAGAAAATCTAATTTACCCCATTTTTGTTCAATTGCAGCAAAAACGGATTCTAATTCACCTTCTTGGCTGACATCACAAGGTAAAAAGAGCGGAGCTTCTAACTCTTTAGCCAGTGATTCAACATGTGGTTTTGCTTTTTCATTCAAGTAGGTAATGGCGACTTCAGCCCCCCAATCCCGAAATGCACGGGCGCAACCATAAGCAATACTTTGCGCATTGGCAATACCGACTACTAAGCCTTTTTTACCCGCTAGAAAATTTGAAGGGTTCATGCAAATAACTCCATTTAATATAAGAAAACATACATGTAGATTGGATAATTTAAAATCATTCTAAACGTTATATTGCAGAGCAACAATAGAGAGTTTTATACGTTATTATTTTAAAATACAAGAAATGAATGACACGGATATTGCATCAGGGGTAGATTTGTTTTTTCTAGCTATCTATTGTTTATCTATCGCTGTGGTTTTGGGCGGGATGATATCGTCTTTATCCATCAAAATTTCATGGGCAGGCCCTTCTAAATCATCAAATTGACCTGAGTGTATTGCCCAGAGAAATGTACCGATAATGAGCGAAATAAGGACGAGTGATAAAGGGATAAGTAGATAAAGGATGTCCATACTGTAGTATTAACCTAAAGGTAGCGGCGATTATACAATTGTGTGTTAAATAACATTTCTCAAGTAGGGGATTATTCTGCACGCAATCGCTGGGCGGCGTGTTCTACTAATTCGGGTGGGGGGGATGCCATTAAAAATCGTAAGTCAATCCGTCGGTTTTGTCGTCTGCCTTCTTCACTGTCTTGGTCGGCAACAGGGCGACGGGCTTCGTAAACACTCACACTTAAAAGTGCTTGCGCTTGTCCGTTTTGCAGGGTATCAAGCAGAGGGGCGTGATTTATCAGGGCTTGGTAGGTGTTGATTGCGCGGGCGTTAGCCAATGCCCAGTTATCTTTAAATTGTGGGGTATTAATCGGCTGATTATCCGTATGTCCTTCAATAAAAACAGCTTCTAAACGAGACTCACTACGTTGGTTACATTGGGGTTGTATAACCGTAGCGGTTTGGCTATAACAAGGTAAAATTTCAGCTAAAACAAAGGAAAGTTGTTTAATTGCTTGTTCACCACTGGGACGAAAATTAGCTTGTGCAGAAGCAAATAATAGTTCTTCAGGCAAACGTAAAATACCATTTTTTTCATCAATGAACACCCGCACCCCGCGATTTTGTAAATCCCGTTCAATATCCCTTAACAAAGTACGACGGACGGCATTATTATCTGTTAAGCGGACAATAATCGTTTCTAAGCGTTGTTTTTCTTCAACTAGCTGTGTGGTTTGTTGGCTAAGGCTTTGCTGTTCTTTGCGAAGTTTTTCAGTTTCTTGAACTAATTGCACCCGTTTTTGCTGTTGTATTTGGGTTTCTGCAATTAACCTTTGTTTTTCAGCTTGTTGTTTAATTGTCTCTGCGTTAGAAGTGCTTTCTGCTTGACGATAGTTTAAGGCAAATGCCATTAAGATAATGATAAAAATAAAGAGTAAACCAACCATCAAATCACTAAGGGAAGCGAGATAACTGTCTTCTGTGTCAGCGTGGGGTGGGGCAGGCGGTGTAATGCGTGACATTTATACTTCAATATGATGCTGCATATTTTACGATTAGATAATTGACCTTCCAGAGTGTAACAATCCAGAAGGTCTGATTTTAAAAGGCAGGTTGTGCCGTAATCCGCCAATCACAACCAATTGCACGAATATCAGTAATGTTTAACGATAAGCGTTGTTTCATCAATTCAATTTCAGGCAAGTTGAACAAACCACGCGCTTTATTGCCCATTAACACGGGTGCCATATAGATAATAATTTCATCAATTAAGCCCGCTTTTAACATTGAACCACTTAAGGTTGCACCTGTTTCTAATAATAATTCATTCACATGAAAATCGGTTGCTAGACGGTAGCACATTTCTTGTAAATCAATATCGCCTTTTGTGCCACGAGGTAAAGAAAAAACATGTGCGCCCGCTGTTTCTAACATAGTTTTAATTGTTTCATTGCTTGACGCGGTAAAAATGACTACTTGCCCCGGTTTTTCAAAAATACGGGCGGAAGGGGTGCAACTTAAATGTGCATCGACAATGGCGCGAATGGGTTGGCGAATAATTTTCGGTTTATATAAATGTTGTGGTAATTCCGTTTCTCTCACTGTCATGCGAGGATTATCCGCGAGAATTGTACCTGCTCCCGTCATCACTGCCGAACTGCGCGCCCGTAATCCCTGCACATCACGACGCGCATCTTGCGAAGTAATCCATTGACTTTCGCCTGATGCCATCGCAGTTCTACCATCTAAACTCATGGCTAATTTACAACGAATATAGGGACGATTGCGTCGCATCCGCATAAAAAAACCGGGATTTAATTGTTCAGCTTGAGAACCTAACACCCCAACATTAACCACAATACCTGCTTTATTTAATTGTTCTATTCCCTTACTTGCAACAATCGGATTGGGGTCGGTAGAGGCTGCAACCACGCGGGTAATCCCTGCTTTAATCAATGCATCGGTACAGGGTGGTGTGCGTCCATGATGACAACAAGGCTCTAGGGTAACGTAGCAAGTTGCCCCTTGTGCTTTTTCTTTAGCCATTTGTAAGGCATGAACTTCTGCATGGGGTTCGCCCGCGACTTCATGCCAACCTTCACCCACGATTTCTCCATCACGCACAATCACACAACCCACGCGCGGGTTTGGATCGGTTGACCATAAACCCTGCTCGGCAAGTTGTAGGGCGCGTGCCATATAATATTGATCTAGCTGATTCATGCGATTATCTTTTTATTGTCATTGATAGAGGTAATGAATAGATAAAAAACGGCAAATAGCAATTTTATCCGTTATGCCAATAATAGCATTACCACTGCATATTTTAGTAACCCTCCATAAAATCAAACATTATTGAATAAAAATCTGGTGTATAAATACATGGTTTATCTCCCTGACAATTTTTATACCTGCAAAATACCTACTACGTTGGTATGTAAAAATTGTATTTTATAAGACTTTAAATTAAGCCAATCAATAAATTATGTTAAAAACAAATAATTAACTGCAAATAATCATCATGCTAAGAGTTTCTTAAGTAAGGTTATTTGGTTTCTACCCTGATTCTTTTGGCTTGAACTTTTAACCCCCTCTATTTGATGACACATTCTAATATTACGCGCTAAAAAAAGACCTTCTCAATGATACGTTGAGAGGGTCTTTTTATTTAGATTTGGTTTTTAGACCACAATTAAACTATGCTTTTAAAGCCTAAGCCCTAGATATACCCATAGAAACCGCCTAACTGGATAACTCACAACAAAATAAACCAAGGAGAATATAACAATGATTCCGGGCGAAATAATTGTACAAAGTGGTGAAATTGAATTAAACACAAAACGGGAAACCCGTTGTATCACGGTTGCAAATACAGGCGACCGTCCAATTCAAGTTGGCTCACATTATCATTTTTATGAAACAAATACGGCTTTGCACTTTGACCGCGAGACAACACGCGGTTTTCGTCTGAATATTCCCGCAGGAACAGCAATTCGTTTTGAACCGGGGCAAACGCGAGAAGTCGCTTTAGTTGCCTTTGCAGGAAAACGGCAGGTTTATGGCTTTAACGCGAAAATCATGGGGGCATTATAGTGGCTACCATTTCACGGCGTGCTTATGCAGAAATGTATGGTGCAACTGTTGGCGATAGAATTCGTTTAGCCGATACAGAATTATGGATTCAAGTCGAGGCTGACCGCACGATTTATGGGGAAGAAGTTAAATTTGGTGGCGGTAAAGTTATTCGTGACGGCATGGGACAAGGACAAGCGAGCAGTGCTGATGTTGTTGACACAGTGATTACTAATGCCCTGATTATTGACTACTGGGGCATTATTAAAGCCGATATTGGGTTAAAAAATGGGCGGATTTATGCGATTGGTAAAGCGGGTAATCCTGATATACAGCCATCCGTTGATATTATTTTAGGCGCGGGAACAGAAGTAATTGCAGGTGAAGGATTAATTGTAACGGCTGGTGGAATTGACTCCCATATTCATTTTATTTGTCCACAACAGATTGATGATGCGATTATGTCAGGCATCACGACAATGATAGGCGGTGGCACAGGTCCTGCGGCGGGAACAAATGCAACCACGTGTACATCAGGTGTATGGCATATTCACCGCATGTTGCAAGCGTCTGATGCGTTACCAATGAATATTGGCTTTTTAGGTAAAGGTAACGCCAGTTTACCCGACCCGTTGCGCGAACAGGTTGAAGCGGGTGCAATGGGTCTAAAACTGCATGAAGACTGGGGAACAACACCCGCAGCCATTGATAACTGCCTAGACGTGGCAGAAGAATATGATATTCAAGTAGCAATTCATACGGATACCTTGAACGAATCGGGCTTTGTGGAAGATACCATTGCGGCGTTTAAACATCGGGTGATTCATGCCTACCATACCGAAGGTGCAGGTGGCGGACATGCACCTGATATTATTAAACTTTGTGGACAAAAAAACGTTTTACCCTCCTCAACCAATCCAACCCGTCCTTATACTATCAACACAATAGACGAGCATTTAGATATGCTCATGGTTTGCCACCATTTAGACCCTGCAATTCCCGAAGATGTTGCATTTGCAGAATCACGCATTCGGCGTGAAACCATCGCTGCGGAAGATATTTTGCACGATTTAGGCGCGTTTTCGATGATTTCCTCCGATTCACAAGCAATGGGTCGCGTCGGTGAAGTGATTACCCGTACATGGCAAACGGCACATAAAATGAAGGTACAACGCGGTAATTTAGCAGAAGATAATAGCTTACATGATAATTTCCGCGTTAAACGCTATATAGCCAAATACACAATAAATCCTGCGATAGCACAAGGTATTGCTCACGAAGTTGGCTCAATAGAAGTGGGAAAGCTAGCCGATTTAGTTTTATGGAAACCCGCATTTTTTGGGGTTAAACCTGCTATGATACTCAAAGGCGGTGCTATTGTTGCCGCACACATGGGCGACCCCAATGCTTCCATCCCTACCCCACAACCTGTGCATTATCGCTACATGTTTGGTGCGTTAGGTGGAGCGCGACATGCAACCTCCGTAACCTTTGTTTCCCAAGCAGCATTACAACAAGACATTGGTCGACACATAGGCTTAAACAAACGTTTAGTTGCGGTAGAAAATTGTCGCACCATTAGCAAAGCCAATATGATTCATAACCATTATCAACCGCTGATTGAAGTCAATGCACAAACTTACCAAGTCCGTGCCGATGGGGAATTGCTAACCTGCAAACCCGCTGAAGTCTTGCCATTGGCACAACGGTACTTTTTATTTTAACGTAAATTCAAGATAAAAGCTGATTTACGATTGACAGTCAGATAGATAAATTCTAAAATTCAGGTTTTTTTTAAAAGCAACAGATTTCATCTTTCCCGTTGGAGGGATTACCAGTGAGAACATTTAGTGCCAGACCTGAGACCGTCAAGCGGGACTGGTATGTCATCGATGCAGATAATATGGTGTTAGGTAGATTAGCTACTGAGGTTGCCAAACGTTTGCGTGGTAAACATAAGCCAGAATACACACCGCATGTTGATACAGGTGATTATATCGTCATTATTAATGCCGAGAAAATTCAAGTCACAGGTAACAAAGCAACGTCGAAAATGTATTACCACCATAGTGGGTACACCGGCGGTATTAAAGGTATTCGTTTTGACAAGCTCAAAGAAAAAGCCCCAGAACGTTTAATTGAAATCGCCGTTAAAGGAATGTTACCGAAAGGTCCTTTAGGGCGTGATATGTTTCGTAAATTAAAAGTGTTTGCGGGAACTGAGCATAACCACACCGCGCAACAACCTATCGCATTAAATTTAAAAGGTTAATGTATGGCAATAACCCAATATTATGGTACAGGACGGCGCAAAAGCTCCACTGCACGGGTTTACTTAAGAGCTGGTGAAGGCAAGATTATTGTCAACGACCGTCCCTTAGATGAATATTTTGGTCGTGAAACCGCTCGTATGGTTGTCCGTCAACCATTAGATATTACTGAACTAAAAGATAAATTTGATATTTTAGTATCAGTGGAAGGTGGCGGAAACACAGGACAAGCTGGCGCGATTCGTCACGGTTTAACGCGCGCGTTAATTGAGTATGACGAAACCTTACGCTCTCCCTTACGTAAAGCAGGTTTTGTAACCCGCGATTCTCGTGAAGTGGAACGGAAAAAGGTTGGCTTGCGTAAAGCACGTAAGCGTCCACAGTACTCAAAACGTTAATATTTATCAGTCAACAGTTATTTACTGCGATTCATGCGCAATACAAATAACTGTTTGCTGTATTGGGGGATCGTCTAGTGGCAGGACTATGGACTCTGACTCCATCAACCTAGGTTCGAATCCTAGTCCCCCAGCCAAGTTTTACAGAGTGCGCTATAGAAACCCATTTTTCTATAGCGCATTTTTATTGTGACCCGATTTTACCATCCGCGTAAATTGATTGCGTCACACCGATTTATTAAAGCAAATAATTATAAACATCTCACTGTTTAGGGAGTTTTTATGGCTGTTTTCAGTACGAGTGAATTTAAGTCTGGACTTAAAGTCATGTTCGAAAATGACCCTTGTGCCATTGTAGAAAACGAATTTGTAAAACCCGGTAAAGGTCAAGCCTTTAACCGTGTTAGATTGCGAAATTTAAGAACAGGACGTATTTTAGAACGGACATTTAAATCAGGTGATACCCTAGAAGGGGCTGATGTCGTTGAAACACAAATGCAATATGTGTACAACGACGGCGAGTTTTACCATTTTATGGTGCCTGAAACCTTTGAACAATTTGCCGCTGATGCCTCTATTGTCGTTGATGCCATTAAATGGTTAAAAGGACAAGAAGAATGTACCGTTATGTTATGGAATGGCGCGCCCATTGGTGTTAGCCCGCCCAATTTCGTTGTCTTAGCGATTAGCGATACAGAACCAGGTATTCGTGGTGATACCTCAGGTGGTGGTAGCAAAACCGCAACCTTAGAAACAGGTGCAACGGTGCGCGTTCCCTTATTCTTAAACGTAGGCGATTTAATCCGTGTGGATACCCGCACCAACGAGTATTTAGCACGTGTAAATAAATAAAGTGCTTTTTATGGGGGTTGGTCAAATAACCAACCTACCTTTATCTATCTACCCAAGCGTTGTTGCACAATGTGGAAAAACCCATTCCTCACCGTTTTATTATTGCTCACAGCAATACTTGGCGGTGGGAAAGCCTATATAGACCATTGGTTAAATAACAGTATTGCCAACACCTTAAACACAAATTTCCCTCAAGCTAATATCCGCTATCAACAAGCCCACCTAAGCATTACAGGGGCTATTCAGCTAGAAAACCTCACGATAGACACCCCCACGCTACAAGACATTCACATTACGCAAGTCACACTTTATCGAGTTTATCAATGGTATAACCCGCAACAATTACCTGAAAATGCACAAATCCACCTTTCAGGGCTACAAATTCCCCTCAATGACGCAGCCCCCCCCATACCTGTCTGGTTAAACTTATTTGGTTACGCGCCTTACTATGTAACACCGACAGAATTACGCCGCTTAGGCTATTTATCTTTCAACGCTGACGTGGATATCCAAGCAATTCGACAAACAGAACAACAAATCCGTTTACAAGCCCTAATAGACGGGGGTTCATGGGGTAAATTACAACTACAAACCACCCTAGAGAATGTTCCCCCACCCGCACAACTCCAACGCTCGGCACAACAAATAGCCCTAGCAGAATTAACCCTGAGTTTTTCCGAACAAGGCTTGCTCAAACAACTATGGGGTTTATGGGCGCAACGTAATGATACAACTATTGATTTGCTCCAAGAAAAACTCATTCAAACCATACAAACAGGACTCGCCCAAACCAAACTCCCATTTGATGCCAGCCTTATGCAGAGTTTACGGCGGTTTATTCAAAATCCGACGCATTTACGGCTGTCACTCAAACCGATGCAAGCCTTAAGCTTAAATAAAATGCTACAAATACCGTTAACCGATTTAGTACAATCTTTAAGACTGATGATGGATAACAACACGTTTGAATAAAATAACTTGCGTAATCTATAGCAACCATACTATAAAAAGATTAAGAGGTTTTTTTTTACGGCTAATCCCTAGACGTTTTAATGCATGGCGAATTCCTCCCTCAGTTATTCCAAACCGTACTGCGCGTTCATGATGGTAAGCATCAGGATATAACGCAACATCTTGTTTTAGGGCTTCCATGTCTATTTTAGTTGGTCTGTTACGTGTCCCTTTGGCTTCCAATACTTTGCTCCACCTGACGACGCTTGCGATGGCTATTTGAAAGCATTTCGCTACCGCTGCTATGGTGAGATTTTCTTCTTGTTTCACTTTTAATACTTTATTTACGGAAATCTGTTGAAATCGAGCATTTCTTTGGTAAATTAAAGCAATATCGTGCAATAGCTACACGATATGATAAACGCGCTAGGAATTTCTTAAGTGGGGTTTATTTGGTTTCTACCTTGATTCTTTTGGCTTGAACCTTTAACCCTTCTTATCACGGCTTCTTTAGCACCACCGAAAAGAGAATTGATTTTTGGTTTAGCATGATTAGTATTAAAAAATGCCGTATGAGAAAACCTTTCTTATACGGCATTAGCCCGCTTTTTGGTATAGTCAAACCTACTAGCTTATTTTCCATAGAAACTAAGCTTTGTGCCCGTTTTGTTAGCCAAAGCAACAACAAGCTCTGTCAAAATTCTCAACACCGACTCTGATATAAAAATAACTTGCCCCTATTTCTTATCCTTCGCAAATTCAAATGGGTCAGAATAAAACTGCTCTGCGGGCAAGCCCTGTGCTAAAAACTGTTGATGGGCAGCCGCAACCATTACGGGCGGGCCACTGGCGTACACCACATAATCCACTAAGTGTGGAATATCCTGTGATACAACTTCATGGACTAACCCTGTTTTACCCTGCCAATTGTCTTCGGGTAATGGGTCTGATAGTACGGGAATATAACGAATAAACGAATATGTTTTTGTCCATGCCACTATTTCTGCGTGCATATACAAATCCTGTTTACTACGCACCCCCCAATAAAATACCATTTCGCGCTGTCTATTTTCCATAATTGCTTGTTGAATCATGGCTTTTACAGGTGCGAAACCTGTTCCACCCGCAACGAACAAAATGGGTAGTAAGGTATCATGACGTAGGAAAAACATACCTAACGGCAACTCTATTCGTAAAATATCCTTTACTTTCATTGTATCAAAAACAGTTTGCGTAAAAGACCCGTCATTTACACGACGGATATGCAACTCTAACAAGGGAAGTTCTGTTGCGGTGGACGCAATTGAAAAACTCCGTCGCCGTCCGTCTTTCAACACCACGTCTAAATATTGTCCCGCTTGAAAGTAAAGGGATTCATGCTCAGGAATTTTAAGCCACAGTTGCATAACATCATTAGACAATTTATGCAGCCTTTCTACTCGACAAGGCATTCTTTTTATATCTGAAATTTCACATACTCTGGAAATGAGAGTGCTGTTAATTTCAAGGTCAGTGTTTGCAATGGCTTGACATAATAAAATATCACCTTGTGCAGAATTAATTTTATCCCCGCATGTTGGTTGCTCAAGATAACTAATTTGTCCACTCAGTAAGGTTGCTTTACACGCGCCACAACTGCCACCACGACAATTGTAAGGCAGTAACAAATTATGTTTTAGTGCCGCAGTTAATAACGTTTCCTGTGGTGCGACAGTAAAATGCTGATTGCTTGGGCGAAGATAGACAGTATAAGTCATTGTTATAATAAATTTTAAGTGAAAAAGAAATTGAGCAATCTGCTCAACGCTCAATAAATATAAGGCTAGTGCTAAAAAATGCAGGATAAAAAAGATTCCCGTCTTTGAAAAAGAGGGAATTTAGCGTATTTTCAAGATAAATCCCCTCAAATCTTCTTTTTCTAAAGGGGAAGGTGTTGCCCTCATTATTGACCACTACCCAGTAAAACAGAGGATGCAAATAAGTCAAAACACAAGACCACTCGCCTTAGACTAAAAAAACACTCTATATTTTAATAAGGTGAGATTACTAAAATGTAAATACTCTTTTTATATAGTGTTTTATGATGCTTATCTCCTTGTCTATAAAGAAACTTCATTTCATTGACAGTTTGTCAGCATTTTGGTCATGAGGAAATAGAATAAAAATAAATTGTAGCAGTCTGTTCGCTTATTCTCGTAGTAAAATAAGATAAACTACCCACAAACCGTGTACTAAA
Source organism: Beggiatoa leptomitoformis (assembly GCF_001305575.3). Lineage (NCBI taxonomy): Bacteria > Pseudomonadati > Pseudomonadota > Gammaproteobacteria > Thiotrichales > Thiotrichaceae > Beggiatoa > Beggiatoa leptomitoformis. The sequence goes on along the minus strand of NZ_CP012373.2, from coordinate 3,093,886 downwards.
AGTAATATCCGTTTAATATATCAATGTTTGGTATAAATTTTGCCAACATGAGAATAGCGGCTAAAAAACGATGAGACAACATGAACTGGTTTGGAGCATACTCATGGAATTACAAAAGAAGATAGTTAATACAAGTATTTTAATATGGCAACGTTACATGCCCGTTATCCTCACGCTTACTATAGGCGTTGCGTTATCTATTGTTATGTATTATATAACGTTAGCGTGGGAACAGCGGAAAATTCAGAATGATTTTACCAAACCTGCAGAAGACCGCGCTTTAGCCATTGAACGTGCATTTGCGTTAAATTGGAAAATTTTAGAAACTTTTCAAAGCCTTTTTCGCGCAAATGCAAATAATATCGATCAGGCGACATTCAGCCGTTTTTCACAAAATTTACTCACACAACATCCTGCTTTAAAAGTAGTCACGTGGGTACCACGGGTTGCCGCAGAGGGTAAAACGGATTTTGAACAACAAGCTCGTCAAAAACAAGCAAATTATCAAATTGAACAATATGATAGCGTAGAAGTGACTGAAAAAAGTCGCATGATTCCCGCAACAGCACGAGATGAATATTACCCTTTCTTATATGTTGAGCCTGCACGACGTAATTTAAATGGGTTAGGATTTGATATAGGCAGTTATCCTGCGGTTGCTAAAGTATTACAAGCGGTAAGAGACTCAGGCGAGATTCAAGCTATTCCCGATACAATGTTTGTAGATGATTCTAATTTATATGGATTGGCTATTTTTCTACCTATTTATCGTCAAAATGTTGTCATAGACAGTATTGAAAAACGTCGTGAAGCCTTACAAGGATTTGTTGTTGGGATTTATCAGTTAGGCGATATTTTAGATATTGAAATGGCAAGTTATCTTGAACCAAGACCCATTGACATTCGGGTTTTTCAAGTTAATGAAACTGCAACCTCACAATTTCTTTACTATTATCCCGGTGAAATTGAGGATGATATTCTTAGTCGTTTAACAGAAGAAGAATTATTTAGCGAAGCCCCACCCGCGTTTCAAACCATCAATCGGTTCAACAGTGCAGGATATTCGTGGGAAGTCGTATGTACCCCCTCTCCCGGTTATTATTTGGTAACAGGTGAAGGCTGGCAGGCCTTGGGAATGTTGTTCTTGGGTTTATTGATTACCAGTTTATTTGCAGGCTATTTTTACGCCTCTATCCATCGCGCCTATCGTCTTGCAGAATTGGCAGAGGAAGCAAATCAATCGCAGTCTAACTTTTTGGCAAATATGAGCCATCAGTTACGAACCCCACTTAATGCGATTATTGGTTATAGTGAATTACTTACTGAAGAATCCAGCGATTTAGAAAGTCAAACCATATCGCAAGATATTAGTAAGATTCATACTTCTGCAAAATACCTGCTTTCACTCAGTGAGGGTATTTTAGATTTATCCAAAATTAAGTCGGGTAAAATTGAACTGCGTTTGGGTATGTATGATGTTGCAGAAATAATGCGTGAGGTTGCCAATATCGCAACACCGTTAGTGAAGAAGAATCATAACAACTTACAAATCGGTTGCCCTGCTGATATTGGTCAAATTCAAACGGATTCCACACGCTTACATCAAATCTTAATTAATCTCTTAAATCACATGTCAGATTTAAGTGACGGCAGCAAAATACTGTTTGAAGTAAAACGCAAGCAACTTAATGAAAATCAAATGGGTATTCACTTTTCAATTAAGTCCCATTTAAAAAATATGATGACAGCAGAACAACGCGATCGCTTTTTAGAACGGCTCAGTCGGGCAGAAACGGCCACATCAGAGAAGGGCATTCGCATGGGGTTGTTGATTAGTGCGCACTTATGGCGATTGATGAACGGTAGTATTTCTATTGATATAGACAATGCCGAACAAGAAGGTACTGCGTTTAACTTATACCTGCCAACTTAAGTGCTAATGTTTATCCTAAAAAGTAGGTGTAAATTTATTTGCACCTACGATTTATAGTCGTATTAAAATCTATCGTTTTTGTCTTATCCCTGAAACCGTCCCATCACAACAAAATGACGGTCACTCACTTCATGTAATTTCAAATAATCCAAATCTGCTTGTTTTAACTGTTCATTCACTTCATCAATACGATACGCTGCAAGTAATGAATTATAAAAATCACGACGTAAAACAGATGGTTCTGAACCTGCGTAATGTTGCACCATAATTTCTGCTTGACGAAAACTTTCTGGACGCATGAAATCCATAATAAAAATAAAGCCATCGGCTTTCGCTTTTGCCTTAATTGTTTCCCACAACACCATAGGTTGCACAAGATGATGCAGCAAAGAATTAGAGATAATCACGTCATACTGTGCTTCAGGCAATTGCGCACCGGGTAAATACCCTTCCAACAATTGAATCCGCTTCTCCAAGTCATAATGCACCAACATTTCGCGCCCATACTTCAACATAGCACTTGAACCATCCACTCCATGTATTTGACAATGTGGATAACGTTGTGCAAAACGACGACTAATATCACCCGCCCCACACCCTAAATCTAAAACATATCCCACAATTTGTGCATCAAGAAAAACATCGGCAAATCGTTGTACAAATAGCGAATGTGGGTCCTCAAAATCGGCTCTAGCGTAAGCACGGGCTTGTTCATCATCAAGCATTAATTCTGGTTCGGGAACACGGTGCATAGAAATTAGCTAACCTTTTAAGTTATTTCACAGAAATACAAGTACATCGTGCAAGATGACTAACTTTATTAGACACACTACCTTGTATAAACCCTTTAAATGTTCCTAATCCTCGACTCCCCATGATGATAGTATCAATAGCGTTATTTTCGGCAAACTCGAGAATTTTATGCGCAGGATTCCCTTCTAAAATAATAGTTTTCAAATCAGAAACCCCTTTTTCTAATGCAAGTTTCTTTGCTTTAGATGTCACATTTTCACTGATAACTTTATAATGTAGCGTATAAGCATCTGTTGACAAATGTTCAACCTCTGCAAAATGCCGCAGTTCGGGTGGAATTTCAAAATTTTCGATAACATAAATAGCCGTTATTTGCGCTGCATATTTAACCGCAAAATCACAAGCTAAATCAAATGCTTTTAGCGCATGTTCCGAACCATCTATGGCAACTAGAATATTGGTTATCATTTTCTCCCTCGTCATCAATTGTTTTATTTTAGTAGTAGAAGTATATCGTTAAAAATGATGTGTTGAGCATACCCGCTATTATGTTAGACACCAGTCTTAAAATGCAATGTGCGTATTTAATTCATCCTATCCACTTGAAGTTTTATAGACAAACATCAATCAGTCTCAACACCATCACCCTATCCCATTGGATTGGCAATAATGGTTTAGCATTTAAATTCCGCTTGTTATATGCGAACGATGCGATAAACCATAATGACATAGAACTAAAAAAATCTGGAGATTCTTCCATGCCGAATGACTTACGTGAAACAGCGTTAAATTATCACCGTTTACCAAAACCCGGTAAATTAACCATTACCCCAACCAAACCACTAGCAACCCAGCGGGATTTAGCCCTTGCGTACTCACCGGGTGTTGCTTTTGCCTGTGAAGAAATTGTTAAAGACCCAAATAATGCCGCCCTCTACACCAGCAGAGCAAACCTTGTTGGTGTTATCACCAATGGTACAGCCGTGTTGGGATTAGGTGCAATTGGTAGTTTGGCTTCTAAACCCGTGATGGAAGGTAAAGCTGTTTTATTCAAAAAGTTTGCCGATATTGACGTATTCGATATAGAAATTGATGAACGCGACCCACAAGCCCTGATTGATACAGTCGCACGTTTAGAACCAACCTTTGGTGGAATTAATTTAGAAGATATTAAGGCCCCTGAATGCTTCATCATCGAAAAAGCCCTACGGGAACGAATGAAAATTCCTGTGTTTCATGATGACCAACATGGCACAGCCATTGTCGTTGCCGCAGCCGTGATTAGTGGCTTAAAAGTGGTTAAAAAAGACATTAAAGAAATAAAACTCGTTACCGCAGGCGCAGGCTCTGCCGCATTAGCTTGTTTAAATCTACTTGTTACACTAGGGATGCCTGTAGAAAATATCTATGTAACTGATTTAGCTGGTGTAGTCTATGAAGGTCGGAGTAGCGAGATGGACCCCTACAAAGCCCGTTATGCACAAAAAACCGATGCCCGCACACTAGACGACATTATTACAGGTGCAGATATTTTCTTAGGATTATCCGCAGGTGGCGTATTAAAAGCCGAAATGGTTAAAAAAATGGCATACAGTCCATTAATTTTAGCCCTTGCTAATCCAACGCCCGAAATCATGCCTGAAGAAGTGAAGGCCGTACGTCCCGATGCGATTATTGCCACTGGTCGTTCCGATTATCCTAATCAAGTCAACAACGTCCTATGTTTCCCCTTCATGTTTCGTGGTGCGTTAGATGTAGGCGCGACAGAAATTAATGAAGAAATGAAGCGCGCATGTGTGAACGCAATTGCCGAATTAGCAATGGCAGAACCCTCAGACATTGTGCGCTCCGCATACGGCGACCAAATTTTAGATTTTGGCGCAGAATACCTCATTCCTAAACCATTTGACCCCCGTCTTATCGTCAAAATTGCCCCAGCCGTTGCCAAAGCGGCGATGGATAGCGGTGTTGCAACCCGTCCCATTACCGACTTTGAAGCCTACAAAGACAAACTGAATCAATTCGTCTTCCGTTCAGGGTTAATCATGAAACCCGTGTTCGAACGGGCGCGTAAGGCCTCACAGCGCGTTGTTTATGCAGAAGGGGAAGAAGAACGTGTTTTACAAGCCGTACAAGAAGTAATCCATGAAGGGCTTGCCCGTCCCGTCTTACTCGGTCGCCCAGAAGTTGTTGAAATGCGACTGAAAAAACTAGGATTACGGATGCGTCCTGAACGTGATTTTGATTTAGTTAATATTCACAGTGATGCACGCTTTAACCAATACTGGAAAACCTACCATAGTATTACTGAACGCTTGGGTGTGTCCCCGAGTGAAGCCCGCACAGTCTTACGCACTGACAGTACAGCCATTGCCGCCATGATGCTGAAATTGGGTGATGTGGACTCTATGATTTGTGGTACAGTTGGACGTTTTCATCAACATTTACAACATATTAAAGAAATAATTGGCAAAGCCCCCGGCATTCAAGACTTATCCACAATGAATATTCTCATCATGCCTGCGGGAACATTCTTTATTTCTGACACCCAAGTTTCTTTCGACCCCAGTGCAGAAACCATTGCAGAAACCACCATCTTATGCGCAGATGAAGTACGTCGTTTTGGGATTGTGCCAAAAATCGCCCTCCTATCACATTCTAATTTTGGAACACGCCGTGATACGCCAACCGCAACCAAAATGCGCGAAGCACTGCAACTATTAGCAGAACGTGCGCCAAGCCTAGAAGTAGAAGGTGAAATGCACGCAGATGCCGCATTATCAGAAGAAATTCGGCTAGAACGTTTCCCCAACTCACGCCTCACAGGACAAGCTAATTTATTAATTATGCCCAACTTAGATGCGGCAAATATCACCTTTAACATGTTTAAAATATTAGGGGGCGGCGTTTCCATTGGCCCTATCCTAATTGGTGCCGATTTACCGGCGCATGTTGTTACCCCCTCAATCACCGTTCGCGGTTTAATCAACATGACAGCGGTTGCTGTCGCCCGTGCAAAACCCCGTATTGAAGTACCTGAACAACTGGTTGTATCATCAAATATGCCTAGCTAATTATTTGATTACAGTTAAAAACTAAGCATATTATCAAATAATGAATAAAGTCGGGTGGGCATCACCCACCCTGCATTAATTACTATTTGAAAATTAAAAGGATAAGACAAACCAATGTGGCGTTTTCACCTTTCGTATAGCCTTTTGAAACGGTTTGTCTTGTTGTAAAAATTGCGGTGCATCCTCTGTTAGTTGAAAACAAAAACGACGCGGTAATGTTGTATATAAAGAACGAGGGGGTTCACAATTCTTTAACTGACTACCCGTCATATAGTCATGATAAAAAATAGTTTTAATGCCCAATTCTTCCCGAATGTAGGTAATAGCTGCCATTAAAACGGCTTCATCCCACAGTTGAATATACGGTTTTAAAACGGTTTTCATGTAAGTTTGTAAGGCTTCCGTACTACCTTTTATATTCGTGGGACGAATCCGTCCTGCTTTTTCCTCACTCCACAAAATATGGTCTAAGGTATCTTGTGCGCGTTTAATCCAATCACATTGAATTTCTTCTATTAAAGCTTCATTTGTTGCAAAATCAAAGTCAATCCGTGCCCATGCAAGGGTTTCACGGAAAAAACCATTTTTTGCCGTGTGCATACTTGGATGTGAATAGTAATTAAAAGCAACGTTACGGGTTGGTTTTACTAAATGCTGATAGAGGACAGCATGTTGATTGGAAAAATTGAGTTGTAAGACAAGGTTATAACCATTGCGGGATGTTTGTTGCCAACGACGATTATCGCCGCCCCATGACGCAAGAGTTAGTAGAAAAGTGTAAGGGGTTTCAAGATAAGCCAAGGCGAGCAAATCGGCAGATAATATGCCATCGCCTGCTTGTGCTAAAAGTGGTTTAACCAGCGGTTTGTCGAGTAAACGAGCGTAAGGTGTTTGTTTAATATCGGCAATTTTCTTGCCTTTTCCAGCAACATAACTCAATAGGCGGATAGCATAGCCATCTTTAAAGTAATCGAAACGGGTTTTTTCTTGTTCCAAGCACTCAACAACCTCATCCAATGTCTTTTTGTCCATAATAATTCTCGTAAGTTCTGCGATATTCGATAACGCATCCAGTTGGGATAAAACTTAAGTGATGTATTGACAAGGCAATGATTTGGTGGGGGGATTAGCATTGTGCATCTCATGATAATGACTCCTGAAGTTAATGGGGTTAAAAAAAGGTCTAACGAAATCAAGCGTAGTAGAAAATGGTGAAATTGCAAAATTAAAATGCGTTATTTCAGTTTACTTTTAGAAAGACAGTAAACTGAAATATTGGCTGTTTTTTGACAGGGCGGACAATGCTTAGGATTGTAGGGGTCAAAACAGTGATAATAACAATACTAAAAAATGAGAGTACGAAAGTATTTACTTAACTATTTCCACTAATTTAACTAGCTCAATCACTGATTTAACTTGTAGTTTGTGCATGAGTATCATGCGATGATGTTCTGCGGTTCTACTGCTGATATTTAACAAATTACCGATTTCTTTGCTTGTGCAACCTTCACATAAATAGTTCATCACTTCCTGCTCGCGAGAAGTTAATTTTTTTAGTAATAGAGTGGTATTATGCCGTTGTATATCTAAGGAAAAATGTGATAAACAATATTCTAAACACTCTTTTACACAACTCACTAACTTTTCTGTATTAAACGGTTTTTCTACAAAGTCTAACGCACCTGCTTTAAGTGCAGATACCGCCATTGGTATATTGCCATGTGCGGTCATCATGACAACAGGGATTTCAATTTCTTGCTTTTTAAGTATTTTTTGAAATTCCAATCCATTCATATCAGGCATGTTTACATCCAAAAATAAACACCCCATTTTCTCAGCAATGTAATGATTTAAAAATTCATCTGTAGAAGCAAACAATTCAGTATTAAAGCCCTCTTTGGTCAGCACATACTCGACTGCTTTTAGGATAGGTTTATCATCGTCAACAACATATACGACAAAATCAGAATTCATGATGAAAATCTCATTAAGCGTGTTTTGCGCGCTTATCGTCATAACATTTTTGCTAATAGAAAAAACTTATAGAAATAAAATAATCTGATTTATCAGCAACTCAATTTATATATCATTAGTCAATGAATTAGTATTTTATAATCTGAACTCCCTATTCTATGATTTTAACTATCATCTCATATTTGTCTGAATTAAGCTGTGGTGATTCTTGATAATTCAATGGTTACATGGTTATTTTCCAGTCATTTTCCAGTTCTTAAAAACCTTCTGTTTTACTCAGCAAAAGGGCGTAAAAAATTTAAATTACCCATAAATAATATTTTTTTAAAAATAAGTTTAATTTATAACAAATTAGTAAGAGACAAATGCGTTTATTTGCTATTTCGTCAAATTCATAAATAGGGGTTTTTACATTTAGTAATATTATTACTTTTATATAGATTGCGTATTGAATGAGACTCGGTATAAAAGATGCCTGTGAATGATTTATTTCAGATGAAAATTTTTCCACCTTAATGTTGTGAGGATGAGAAAATTCGCTATGTCCAAATATTAATGGGCAATTCCCTGTCTTTACTTACGTTATCAATCGCCTTATTTAGTACCACCTTCTGTAACGCTTCGTCCGCTCATCCAGACAAAGCACATTTATCAACTGTACAATGGACATTTTCCCATTGTTATTTTCACCTTGAATTATGCAAACTAATCTGAATACAACCCATTTTATGCACTTAGATAAGCAGATGTTATTTGGCTTAATTATTCTTGCATCTATTGGGTTAGTTGTTGTTTATAGCGCGGATGGACAGGACTTAGACCTTGTGTTTAAACAAGCCTTGCGGATTTTTTTAGGATTTATTGTCATGTTTGCCATTGCCCAAATACATCCACAACAGCTTATGCGTTGGGTTCCGTGGATTTATTTAGTAGGGGTTACTATGTTAGTTGCCGTGTTTATTGTTGGTGATATCAGTAAGGGGGCGCAACGGTGGCTAGATTTTGGTATCGTCCGTTTTCAACCCTCTGAATTAATGAAATTAGCAGTACCGTTAATGATAGTCTGGTTTATTGCTGACCGCCCGTTACCACCTACCTATTTTCGCTTGAGTATTGCAACCTTATTAATTGCTATTCCCATGTTATTAATTGCGAAACAGCCTGATTTGGGGACAGCATTATTGGTCGGTGCGGCAGGCACATTTGTGTTGTTATTGGGGGGGATTCCTTGGCGGTTAATTTTTGGTTTACTTGCGCTTGCACCAGTTGCGGGTTATGCCTTATGGAATGTGATGCATGATTATCAACGACAACGCGTATTTACCTTGCTTAACCCAGAAGCAGACCCGTTAGGAACGGGTTATCATATTATTCAATCGCAAATTGCTATTGGTTCAGGTGGTATTTATGGGAAAGGTTGGTTAAACGGAACACAGTCCCATTTAGAATTTTTGCCAGAACGTTCCACAGATTTTATTTTTGCCGTGTATTCAGAGGAGTTTGGACTGTTAGGTATTTTATTGTTATTGAGTATTTATATTTTTATCCTCACACGTGGCATGATTATCGCCTCTCAAGCACAAGGCAGTTTTTCACGCTTACTAGCGGGTAGCCTTATCCTTACTTTTTTTGTGTATATATTTGTTAATATGGGAATGGTAACTGGTATATTTCCAGTTGTCGGTGTACCGTTACCAATGATTAGTTATGGCGGAACATCGGTTGTTACTTTAATGGCAGGATTTGGTTTAGTCATGGGAGTACATACGCATAAACGTTTATTATCTTCCTAAAAATCCTTATTTCTTTATCCGTAACAACGCATTTTGGTTGTGCTAAACAAGAAGGATAAATTGCAATCATTCTCTAGTCAGGATTTCTAACATTGACCGCTATAAAAATGACTGTATTGATATTCTGTTAATCCTGAAAATTTTGATTCGGATAATCTCTTATCAGAAAAGCAATTTATCCTTACTTCTTTAGCACTTCCTATGTTTATTTTTATAATTATCTGCCATTTACCCACTAGCCACAGTGATTAACATGCGTTTTATAACAAACTTCTTATTACCTTATGGATTATTATTTGCGCTTTGTGTACAAAGTATTGCAACGTTTGCAAGCTCGCAAACAGAGTTTATTACGGAAATGGTGAACCGTCACGGGTTTGACTATAACTATCTCAGTAAATTACTAGCCCAAACAGAAGTTAAGCAAAGCATTTTAAAAGCGATTACACCACCTAAATCGGGAAAAGCGCGCCCTTGGTATGTGTATCGCAAAATCTTTATTAATGATGATCGTATTAATGGAGGCGTTGCATTTTGGCGAGAAAATGCGGTTGCTTTGCGTTATGCCGAGCAAACGTATGGCGTACCTGCGGAGTTTTTGGTTGCTATCATTGGGGTAGAAACCAATTATGGACAAAACATGGGCAGCTATCGCATTTTAGATGCACTGACAACGCTGGCATTTAATTATCCGCGCCGCGCCGATTATTTTCGGGGTGAATTAGAAGATTATTTGCTTTTTACCCGTGAAGAACATATAGACCCCTTATCGCTTAAAGGCTCGTATGCTGGCGCAATGGGGTTGGGACAATTTATGCCCAGCAGTTTTCGTGAATTTGCCGTTGATTTTGACAATGATGGACACCGTAATATTTGGTCAAATCCAACAGATGCGGTTGGCAGTGTTGCAAATTATTTTAAACAACATGGTTGGCAAAGCAAACAACCCGTCATGATTGCAACACAAGTGCGTCCTGACGCAGTAAAAAACTTAGTCGCGTTAGATTTTAAACCCAATTATTCACTCGGTTGGTTAAAGCAAAATGGATTGCTTTTTTATGGGAACTTACCTGACCAGACGCAAGGTTTAGTAATAGACCTAGAAACAGAACAGGGAATGGCATATTGGTTTGGATTAAATAACTTTTATGTCATTACTCGCTACAATCACAGCAGCCGCTACGCGATGGCGGTTTACCAACTCGCTACCGAAATTGCAACCTTGTATTATGGACAAATCCAATAACTTATGTAGTTTGCTTATCATTCTAACGCTTAGCGTGAGCAGTTGCGCAAGTACAACGCCTACGCCCGCTGTCATTCCCACTAAGCGCGCATCAACCCCGACTCCAAGTAAACAAACCGTTGCTCCGCTACCATCCACCATTACGCCAACCCCAAGCATTGCTTATGCAGACGCTTATCACATGCGTGGCAATGCCACTTGGTACGACTTAAGCGCGCATGGAATGCAAACAGCGAGTGGTGAAATCTATGATTTATATAAGATGACGGCTGCCCATGCGACACTTCCTTTAAACAGTCGTGTACAAGTTACCTACTTACAGACAGGGCGCAGTGTTATCGTCACTATTAATGACAGATTAACAGATAATCGCACACTGATTCGCCTTGCACATGATGCTGCCAAACGTTTAGGACTGGTTGGTCAGACAAATCGTCTTGTTGAAGTCCGTTTACTCAACAATCCCTAATGACACAACACAGCATTAATCCCGCAAAGACAAATAAATACTCTTTTTATCCTAACTATCAAGCGACCATTACCATGATTTTGCAAAGATTTTATAATGTCCTATTATTGGGATTACTCTATTCCCCCTTAATAAGCCATGCTGAATCCATTGCTAACCAAGTACCTACACCGCCGACACTATCTGCACGCAACTTTATCCTGCTTGATTTTCACAGTGACACTATCCTGATGGAAAAAGGGACAAATGAGCGCATTGACCCTGCAAGCCTCACAAAGCTAATGACAGCTTATATTGTTTTCGAAGCCCTTAAAGCAGGACGTGTCAAATTAACGGATGAAGTTCCCATCAGCGAAAAAGCATGGAAAATGGCGGGGTCTCGCATGTATGTTGAGGTAAATAGCCGTGTTCCGCTGGAATTGCTCATTAAGGGCATGATTATTCAATCGGGCAATGATGCCAGTGTTGCACTTGCCGAATATGTCAGCAGTTCTGAAGAAACCTTTGTCGATTTGATGAATCGTAAAGCCCAAGCGTTAGCACTGACAAATACCCATTATGCCAATACCACAGGCTTACCAACAGAAAACCACTACAGCACCACCCGTGACCTTGCCTACATGGCAAAATATTTAATCCGTGATTTTCCTGAATATTATAAATACTACTCAGAAAAAGAATTTGCCTACAACAACATCACCCAAACTAACCGCAATTTATTGTTATGGCGTGACCCAACCGTCGATGGCGTTAAAACAGGTTATACCGAAACTGCAGGTTACTGTTTAATTGCCTCGGCTAAACGCGGCGACATGCGCTTAATTGGCGTAGTTATGGGAACAGCGGGCAGAACCGAACGCGCTGATGAAAACCAAAAAATGCTTGAATATGGCTTTCGATTTTTTGAAACCTACCAACTTTACAAAGCACAACAAACCCTACGTAATGAAAGAGTATGGCAAGGCGAAGCTAGCCAAATTGCTTTAGGACTCGCTAACCCTTTATATATTACTATTCCTAAAGGACAATACGCCCAATTAGGCGCGGCAATCCAACTCAACAGCAAGATTGTTGCCCCCGTAACAGCAGGCACTACTTATGGCCGTTTAACCGTTCGTTTAGCCAATCAAGTTATCACAGAACGTCCAATTATCGCCTTAACAACCGTTGCTACAGGCAATTGGTTTCAACAATCCGTCGACTATTTATGGTCATTATGGTAATAAAATCCCAAAGAATTATCTAAATCAGCAGACCGACAACGCCGCTACAAATGGGGTTATTCGCACTACGACCACAACATAACTATTCTATGTAAGCAGAATAAAAAACGTTGGATTTATGGCAAACTATAGAATAATTAACCCCTGTCATTTTAATCATAACGGGGCAAGTTTTATGCTAAAAAATAAATGAGGAACACCTTGAAAGTTCAGTTACAACAATTAATTAATGAAGCCTTGCAAACCCTACAAGCCACTGGGGTTATTCCTGCTGATACTACTTTACCCACCCCCCAAATTGAGCGTACCCGCGACCCACTACATGGGGATTTTGCATCCAATATCGCCCTGATGTTGGCAAAACCGCTAAAAAGTCGCCCGCGAGACATCGCCACCCAACTACTGGCTGTATTACCACATGTAGAATGGATTGAAAAAATTGAAATTGCAGGGGCAGGATTTATTAACGTATTCTTAGCCAAGAATGCCTATCTTAATGTTGTTAAAACAATTCTTACAACAAAGTCTCAATATGGCTATTCCCAATTAGGCGCGGGAAAATCAGTCATGGTTGAGTTTGTCTCCGCGAACCCAACAGGTCCTCTACATGTAGGACACGGACGCGGTGCAGCCTATGGCGCAGCACTCTCAACCCTATTAACAACTGCAGGTTACAACGTCACCCGTGAATATTACGTCAATGACGCAGGGCGACAAATGGATATTCTTGGCACAAGCGTTTGGTTACGTTACTTAGAATTGTGTGGTGAAGCATTCACCTTCCCATCCAATGGCTATAAAGGCAAATATATATATGATATTGCAAATGAATTATACAGATATCATCAAAATGCCTACCATCGCCCCGCTGCCGCCGTTTTCGCTGATATTCCCGCTGATGAACCCCAAGGGGGAGACAAAGAAATCCACATTGATGCACTGGTTGAACGTGCAAAAACACTACTTGGCGCGACAGATTACCGCGTGGTTTTTAAACGGGGTTTAGAGACCATTTTGGCTGATATTCGTGCCGACCTTGAAGAATTTGGGGTTAATTATGACCACTGGTTTTCAGAATATAGCCTTGTTGAAGATGGAACTGTTCAACGCGGCATTGAAAAACTGATTGCTAATGGCTACACCTATGAAAAAGAAGGCGCATTATGGTTTCGCTCCAGTGATTTTGGCGACGAAAAAGACCGCGTTTTAGTGCGTGATAATGGACAAGCCACCTACTTTGCTTCAGATGTTGCCTACCATTTCAATAAAGTAGAACGTGGTTTTCAACAAATTATCAACGTTTGGGGCGCAGACCATCACGGCTATATTCCACGGGTAAAAGCCGCAATGTCTGCATTAGGCTTAAACCCCGATTGTTTAACCGTTTTACTAGTCCAATTTGCAACCCTTTATCGGGGAACTGAACGGGTGCAAATGTCAACACGCAGTGGTGAGTTTGTCACCTTACGTGAATTACGTGAAGAAGTTGGCAAAGATGCTGCCAGATTCTTTTATATTCAACGTAAATCCGAACAACACCTAGATTTCGACCTAGAATTAGCTAAATCTAACTCTAATGAAAATCCTGTCTATTATATACAATACGCTCATGCAAGAATTTGTAGCGTTTTTAGACAGCTACAAGAAAAAAATCTTACATGGTCTTTAGAACAAGCCGATTTAAACTGTTTAGATACCAGCCATGAACAGACCTTATTAACAACCCTATCACGTTATCCTGAAATGGTAGAAAGTGCCGCACGTAATTATGAACCGCACCAAATTACCTACTACTTGCGTGAAGTGGCACAAGACTTTCATGCTTACTACAATACGTATATTTTCATTGTGGATGATGAAGCCTTACGTAATGCCCGTTTAAGTCTAATCAAAGCGGTGCAACAAGTGTTACAAAATGGTTTAGCTATCATTGGAGTATCCGCTCCCGAGGTAATGTAACGTGGCAGGAAATCAACGCCGCTTACGCCGTGAAGATGTCCAATCATGCCCACCTTGGGCATGGTTTTTAGGGGGAATTCTACTCGGCATATTTTTATCGTTTCTTGTCTATTTACGAGAAATTGCGCCCTATTTGACACACGCGCCAACTACTGAAACACCCCCATCAGATTCATCAAAGGCAACAGACAAACCTGAAAAATCCCCAACATCTGTTGCAGCAACACCGCCAGCAACCGTGGTTGCCGCAGAAAAACGCCCCGTACCACCCACACATTTTGAGTTTTATGATGTGTTAAAACAGCCGTCTGTATTACAGACTACAACGCAAGCCAATGATAATAATTCGCTTGCAGAAGAGGCAACACCGCCAACGGTACAAACACCGGGGACTTATCTATTACAAGCAGGGTCATTTAGGGATAAACGTGAGGCGGAAGGGTTAAAAGTACATTTAGCATCATTAGGCTTGATTGCAAACATTGAAGAAGCTGCGCTAGACAATACAGGTGTTTGGTATCGAGTACGTTTAGGCCCTTTTGACGATTTAACGATACTTAATCAAGTTCGTAATCAACTGACGGCGAGTAATATTACTTCAGTTGTCCTACGGTTTTAACCATGCTCTTTAATTATAGCTAACGCAACTTAAAAAGCAGCTTAATGTAGGGTGGAATAGCGTAGCGTATTCCACCATAAAACGCCAAAAATAGCTGAGTTTATGCAGAAAGCTTGCACTGTTGTGGAATACGGCTTGCGCCTATTCCACCCTACAAATAATCATTTTAAAGTGCGTTAGCTATAGCATAGTAGTTAAAAGATGTGTTTAAAATAAGGCTTATTAATAGCAACCTTTTTTACTGCTTTCTAGTCAAAATTAAGGGACAGATACGATTCTCTGTCCCATTTTTATATCCCACTCAACTACGCATAAACCCGCTTTTCTCCAGCACCTGCCACATTCTCTACGCACCGACCGCATAAATCGGGGTGTTCTGCATGACTACCAATATCATCACAATAATGCCAACAACGGACGCATTTTTTATGACTCGTTGGACGGGCAACGATAGCAAAGCCTTCTCCATCTACTGCCTCCACAGGTTTCGCACTGCGCGGATAAACCGTTGCACAAGAGGTAATAAACGCAAAGCGTAATTCGTTTTCGACAGCGGTTAGTTGCGTGTATAACTCACCATCACAGTAAATATCGACTTCCGCTTCTAACGAAGCCCCTATTTTGCCCGCAATCCGCAATTTTTCCAGTTCCTTACCCACAAAATCACGCACCGCAAAAATGTGTTCCCATGCTTGCGCATTAACCTTAGCATCAACAGCTAACGGAAATAACCCTGTGTACCATGTTTCTAACTGCACAGATACACCGTGTTTACCGGGAATGTGTTGCCAAATTTCATCAGTGGTAAAACTTAAAATCGGTGCAAGCCAACGGGTTAGTGCTTCAACAATATGATAAAGCGCGGTTTGTGCCGAGCGTCTGCCTATACTGTTGGTTTGCATTGTGTATTGACGGTCTTTAATAATGTCTAAATAAATCCCGCCCATCTCCATTGCGCAAAAATGGTGAACCGTTTGATAAATAATATTAAAGTTATACTCTTCATAGGCTTTAATAACGGTTTGTTGCACTTGATAGGCACGGTCAACCGCCCAACGGTCTAACGCCAACATATTTTCAGGGCTAACCATATCAATCTCAGGGTTAAAGCCATCCAAATTAGCCAGTAAAAACCGTGCAGTATTGCGTAAGCGGCGGTAGGCATCCGCAATGCGTTTTAAAATTTCGTCAGAAACCGTAATTTCTCCACGATAATCTGTTGCCGCCACCCAAAGCCGTAAAATGTCCGCCCCTAAACTCTTCATAATTTCTTGCGGTGCAATGACATTGCCCAACGACTTGGACATTTTCCGCCCTTGTGCATCCACAGTAAAACCATGCGTCAACACGCCTTTATAGGGGGGCGCGCCATCACGCATCGCAACAGAAGATAAAATTGAAGAATGAAACCAACCGCGATGTTGGTCTGAGCCTTCTAAATACAAATCTGCAGGCATGGTTAATTCAGAACGGGTTTCTAATACTGAATAATGGGTTGTGCCTGAATCGAACCAGACATCCAGCGTGTCCGTAACTTTATCGTAGAGTGCGACATCCGCACCTAAAAAATCGGTGAGTTCTAAATCAAACCACGCATCTATGCCCGATTTTTCCACCAATTGAGCAACTTTTTCCAATAATGCTTGGGTTTGTGGGTGTAAATCGCCTGTTTTTTTGTGGATGAAAAGCGTAATCGGTACGCCCCATGTGCGTTGACGCGAAATACACCAATCAGGGCGATTCGTTATCATCCCTTCAATCCGTTGTTGCCCCCAATCGGGCGTAAACTGTACGGTTTTAATAGCACTAAGCGTTTGCTCACGTAACGATTTCTTATCCATGCTAATAAACCATTGCGGGGTTGCACGGAAAATAATCGGGGTTTTATGTCGCCAACAGTGAGGATAACTATGTGTAATCCGTTGTTCATGCAACAATTTCCCTTGTGCTTTTAACACTTCAATCACATGAGGGTCGGCTGAATAAACGGATTCACCCGCAAAAATTGGCGTATCAGGTAAAAATTTGCCTGAACCATCAACAGGATTATCAATAGGTAAATGATATTTTTGCCCGACAACATAATCTTCTTGACCATGACCGGGTGCGGTATGTACTGAGCCTGTACCTGCTTCGGCTGTAACGTGTGTACCTAAAATAATCGGTACTTGGCGGTCATAGAACGGATGTTGTAATAAAATCCCTTCTAAGTCAGCACCTTTACAATAAGCAACAACATGATATTGTTCAATGTTATAACGCATCATAGTCGCGCTTAACAATTTTTCAGCAATAATCAGGCGTTCCTTGCCATATTGTCCTTCGCATTGCACCAATGCGTATTCAAATTCTGGATTAAGCGTTACGGCTTGATTGGCGGGCAATGTCCATGGGGTGGTTGTCCAAATCACGACGGAAATTGTGCCACTGCCGTTATGCTCAGGTACATGATGACAGCGAGACAGCAATGCAGGCTCATCTAAAACAGTAAAGCGCACATCAATCGCAAGAGAGGTTTTATTTTCATGTTCCACTTCTGCTTCAGCAAGGGCAGAAGCGCAATCGACGCACCAATGCACAGGTTTAAAGCCTTTATAGACATGTCCTGCATCAATAATTTTACCCAGTGCGCGAATAATGTTCGCTTCGGTTTGGTAATCCATCGTCAAATAAGGATGTTCCCAATCGCCGATAATGCCTAAGCGTTTAAAGTCTTTGCGTTGATTATTGATTTGTTGTGTCGCGTAATCGCGGCACTTACCGCGAAAAGCCCGCGCTTCGACTTTGTGTCCTGCTTTGCCGAATTTTTTTTCTACTTGTAATTCAATGGGCAATCCGTGACAGTCCCAACCCGGAATATAAGGCGCGTCATAGCCCGCCAGTGTCCGTGCTTTGACTATAATATCTTTTAAAATTTTGTTGACAGCGTGACCAATGTGAATATCACCGTTAGCATAAGGAGGGCCATCATGAAGTATAAACTTAGGACGACCTGCACTTGCATCACGAACCAGTTGATATAAATTAATATTTTCCCACTGTGCCAACATCTCAGGCTCACGCTGTGGCAGATTTGCTTTCATGGAAAAATTGGTTTTTGGTAAATTCAACGTATCTTTATAGTCTTTCACTGTCATTTCGTCACAACCAGTAGGGTGTTTATAGAAAAGTTTTTATTGTATTGGATTTTGTCAATAACTTATACCGTCGATTTTTGTCGTTTACCATTCAAGGTGACGCGGATGCGTTATAAACATTGATGAAAAAGTGATAATTTCTACGCAATTTTACAACTTCTTAGAAAAGATGGAGTTTTACGCACTAAATAGCCAAGTTACTATTTTAAATAGCTTATGTTTAGCACTATTTAATCCATGACCCGCTTTAAACAATTCGCCCTTTTGGTAAAAACAATGTCAACATAAACATTGCGGTTGCCGTTACAACAACTGAGGGGCCTGTCGGTGTATCCCATTGTAAAGACATAAAAACCCCACCTAAAACGGCCAAGCAACCCAATACGCTGGCAATAATCGCCATTTGTTCAGGTGTACGGGCAAACCAGCGTGCGGTTGCGGGGGGAATAATTAATAAAGACGTAATTAATAAAATACCAACCACTTTCATGGCCACTGCAATGACTAACGCTATCATTAACATCAAAAATAACCGCACCCACACCACAGGCACGCCTTCCACTTCTGCCAGCTCTTCATGAATCGTGATAGATAACAAAGACTGCCACAGCCAAACCGTTCCCAACAAAACCAAACTTCCCCCACCATAAATCCAATACAAATCGCTTTGCGTCACAGCTAACAAATCACCAAATAAATAACTATATAAATCAATCCGTACACCGTCCATAAACGCAACAACAACCAGCCCAAGCGATAACATGCTATGCGATAAAATCCCCAATAATGTATCGGTTGTTAATCGCTTTTGTTGCTGTAATAAACTGAGTAATAAGGCAATTAATAAACAAATACTCATCACCCCAAGATTTAAATTAACCTTAAACAAAATTCCCAAGGCAATCCCTAACAAGGCAGAATGTGACAAAGTATCGCCAAAATACGCCATGCGTCGCCAGACCACAAAACAACCCAAAGGGCCAGCAATCAAAGCAACGCCAATACCACCAATAAGTGCACGCCATACAAAAGTTTCTATTATCATGATTTATTTCACATAAACTTTAAAAGTTATTTCTTTTTTTGATAAGGAATATCTATAACGTTAAGAATAATAATTTCTACCCGCCGATTTTTCTGTCGTCCTTCAAGCGTTGCATTACTCGCAATGGGGCTGGCTTGTCCAAAGCCTTCGGTCACGATTTTATTCGCGTCAATACCACGCGCAACCAACGCCAATTTTACCTGTTCAGCTCTCTGCTTAGATAACCACAAATTGTAACCTACCCCTCCACTACTATCTGTATAACCATCAATCGCAATATTACCGTCAGAATTTTTTTTAATTGTCTCCGTTAAGGCATCTAAAATACCACTTGCTTCAGGCGTTAACGCCGTTCCATCTGCCGTAAAATAAACCGACTCTAACACCAACAATAATCCCTTATCTGTCTGATGAGGATGTAAAGTTTGAAACTGCGATTGAATCCACTGCCAATTCAACTGACTGCATCCTTGAATCAAACCAAATAATACAATTAACCCAACGAGATAACTCAATCGCCGTTCAATATCCTGATAGATGAACCTGTTTTTCATAACAATAAAACTCGCTGAAATAATGTTGCATCAAGTAAGAGAAGATAAAAATTTAATTTGCATAACATAATGTTTAATAAAGCTATTCTTACTAATCCCACCAACCCACTCTATAAATAACATACTGATTCTACACCATTTACACTATCAGCCGTCAATGTATTCTATACAAATTTGTCATACTTTATTCCCTTGAAATTCGAATTTATTCCCCTATTATTAGCACTCGTTACAGGTGAGTGCTAAACTCATCACATCCGTTTTAATTTTTACTAACAATTGTCATTTCGTATTGAGGAGATATTGACTATGCAAATCCGTCCTTTACAAGACCGTGTTGTTATCAAACGAGTAGAAGAAGAACGTAAAACCGCTGGTGGCATCGTCATTCCTGACAGCGCGACAGAAAAACCTATTCGAGGCAAAGTCTTGGCGGTTGGTAACGGTCAAATCTTAGAAGATGGCAAAGTCCGTCCGTTAGATGTCAAAGTTGGCGACATCGTCCTGTTTGGCAAATACTCAGGCACCGAAGTCAAAATTGGTGATGAAGAAGTCGTCATTATGCGTGAATCCGACATCATGGCAGTTTTAGACGAAAAGAAACACGCCAAAGCCGCGTAATCTACTTATAAACTTCAATTACACCAACTATATACCGTATTCATTAAGGAAACATCATGGCAGCAAAACAAGTTTATTTCTCCGACGAAGCCCGTCAATCCATGCTCAGAGGCGTAAACGTCCTCGCTAACGCCGTTAAAGTCACCTTAGGGCCTAAAGGGCGCAACGTCGTACTAGACAAATCTTTTGGCGCACCCACCATCACCAAAGATGGTGTTTCCGTTGCTAAAGAAGTTGAATTAGAAGATAAATTTGAAAACATGGGCGCGCAAATGGTTAAAGAAGTCGCCTCCAAGACTTCCGACATCGCAGGCGACGGCACCACCACAGCCACCGTGTTAGCCCAAGCCATTCTTATCGAAGGCATCAAAGCTGTGACAGCGGGCATGAACCCGATGGATTTAAAACGCGGTATCGACAAAGCCGTGATTGCCTGCGTTGCAGAATTAAAGAAACTCTCCAAACCCTGCACCGACAACAAAGCCATTGCCCAAGTTGCCACCATATCCGCCAATGCCGATGAAGCTGTTGGACAAATCATCGCCAAAGCCATGGACAAAGTTGGTAAAGATGGCGTAATCACCGTCGAAGAAGGTTCAGGCTTAGATAACGAATTAGACGTTGTTGAAGGGATGCAATTTGACCGTGGTTATTTATCCCCCTACTTCGTCAATAACCAACAATCCATGAGTGCCGAATTAGAAAACCCCTTAATTCTCATTCATGACAAAAAAATCTCCAACATTCGTGAAATGTTGCCCATTTTAGAAGG
The DNA here is from genome assembly GCF_001305575.3 of Beggiatoa leptomitoformis. Lineage (NCBI taxonomy): Bacteria > Pseudomonadati > Pseudomonadota > Gammaproteobacteria > Thiotrichales > Thiotrichaceae > Beggiatoa > Beggiatoa leptomitoformis. The sequence goes on along the minus strand of NZ_CP012373.2, from coordinate 3,072,714 downwards.
CGTTGCTAAACAAGGTCGTTCTTTACTCATTGTTGCTGAAGACGTAGAAGGCGAAGCCTTAGCCACCTTAGTCGTCAACACCATACGCGGTATTGTCAAAGTTGCCGCTGTTAAAGCCCCCGGATTTGGCGACCGTCGCAAAGCCATGTTACAAGACATCGCCATTCTCACAGGCGGTACCGTCATTGCCGAAGAAATTGGCTTAAGCTTAGAAAAAGCCACCTTAAACGACTTAGGCACAGCCAAACGCATCCAAATCACCAAAGACAACACCACCATCATCGACGGTGCTGGTCAAGCCAAAGAAATCAAAGCCCGCGTTGAGCAAATTCGCCAACAAATCGCCGAAACTTCTTCCGATTATGACCGCGAAAAATTGCAAGAGCGCGTTGCTAAATTAGCGGGTGGGGTTGCTGTGATTAAAGTCGGTGCAGCCACTGAAATTGAAATGAAAGAGAAAAAAGCTCGCGTTGAAGATGCCTTACACGCAACCCGCGCAGCCGTTGAAGAAGGTGTTGTCCCCGGTGGTGGTGTTGCCTTAATCCGCGCTCAAAAAGCCATTAAAGACCTGAAAGGCTCAAACAGCGACCAAGACATGGGTATCAACATTGCCCGCCGTGCGATGGAAGAACCTTTACGTCAAATCGTTGCGAATGCAGGCGGCGAACCCGCTGTTGTATTAAACAAAATTGCTGATAGCAAAGATAACAACTACGGTTACAATGCATCAAATGACGAATTTGGCGACATGATTGACATGGGTATTCTTGACCCAACCAAAGTCACCCGTTCCGCTTTACAACACGCGGCCTCTATCGCAGGTTTAATGATTACGACTGAAGCGATGATTACTGAGTTACCGAAGAAAGAATCCGCGATGCCTATGCCCCACGGCGGAATGGATGGGATGATGTAATCTCGAGGTTTTTGGGGTTAGATTGAAATTTAAAGGGGCGAGAAATCGCTCCTTTTATTATCACTTTTACTAGAGGATGTGTATATATGTATAGTAATAGTATATGTAGTGACAAATTTGAGTTTCTTATCAAGAATGACAAAAAAACACATTATTGCTTATTTTTAAAATCAAATAGCTATTATGCTCATTTTTGTTTTGTGCATTGCTTTAGCAAATGTTCTCTTGAGGGCTTTGAGTTTAATTTTAAAGGAAAACATATGTGGATTGTTCAGCAGATACTGATAAGTAAAGAACTTTTCTACAATGTGGATACTAATACTCTATTCGATCGTTCTGATATAAAAGAATGGCATGAGCAGATTACTCCTTCTATGCGTAATTTGTTGGCAGAGCAACCAATAAATGAGCAAGATAAGCAACATACTGAAATGGATAACAGAATAAAAGAATATATAGAAAAAGAGTATCCTGAAACGAAATAAATAGGATAGGTCTTTCAGGGCAGCGTCATGCACTAGTTTGATCCTCTCCATTTTGCTCGTTACCAAGCTCTGCTTGGTAATGCCTGCCTTGCAAGCTCCGCTTGCCGAATACAAGCATACTTAGAGATTGAAGCGTTCAAGTACCAGCCAAGCAGAGCTTGGCGAGTAGGCATTACCAAGTGAAACTTGGTAACGAGTAACCTTGGAAGATTTATTAAGTTTGGAAAGTGCGTTGCCTTAAGTTTTTGCTGTGGGATGTGGCGGAGTGCTGCATTCTATCAGACTTACAAAATCGGTGGCTCCCACCATAAACTTGCGAAAGCAATACCAACGCTACAGGCATTTGCGAATAACAACCAAAAGAATGTTTTTCTATTAAAAGATTGTTTGAAAACATGTTTTAAGATATAGCCTTCTAATGCGACATTGACTAGACACGCCAGCACAAAACTCGCTCCCCATCCCACAGGGTTAAACGTGCCCCAATGAAAAATATAATTAATAATCATCCCTGGAAATATCTCCCACACTATACCCGATAAGGGAATTAAGATAATTCCTAATATGCTCGAAGCGGCATTCGCGACAATGTCAGCCAACAAAGCCAGTGGCAGCGAAAATTTAAACACGCCACAGATAACAATGAGTTCAACAAGCAATCCTAAGCCGATAAATTCCAACGACATTAACCGTTCTTCAAGATAAAGCGCAGGCCACACCACATCCGCAGACACTGAAAGAGGCATTAAACACAGCAGCAGTAGGGCGGAGTAGAAGAACCTGTTAGAAAATGTTTTCATTTTTGCCGTCGTTGGGTTAGCCTCAACATATTGCTCGTTACCAAGCTCTGCTTGCCGAATACAAGCAGACTTAAGATTGAAGCGTTCAAGTGCAAGCCAAGCAGAGCTTGGCGAGTAGGCATTACCCAGTGAAACTTGGTAACGAGCAAATAGAGGTTTTATAAAATGCTCCAAATTATTGATGTAGATTATATAGAAGATTTTAGACTAGCCTTAGCGTTTAGCGATGGTTTTGAAGGAATTGTCGATTTAAAAGATATTTTTTCTAGTCATCCCTTTAGAGCCTGTCATCAAATAAGAAGGGTTAAAGGTTCAAGCCAAAAGAATCAAGGTAGAAGCCAAATAAACCCCACTTAAGAAATTCCTAGCGCGTTTATCATATCGTGTAGCTATGGCGCGGTATTGCTTTAATTTACCGAAGAAATGCTCGATTAAATAACGTGCCTTATAAAGGACTTTATCATAGTCAGGTGGATTTAAACGATTTTTCCTGAACGGAATCACAGGTTCTATGCTTTTCTGTTTTAAAACATCTCTAACCCGTTCATCAGCATCATAAGCCTTATCAGCCAATAAAGCGTTTGCCTTTATCTGAGGAATAAGAGCATCAGCCCCTTCAAGGTCGCTTGCCTGTCCCGCAGTCAAAAAAAAAGGGTCGGATTGCCCAGTGCGTCAACAACGGAGTTAATCTTGGTACTTAAACCCCCTGCGCTACGTCCAATGGCTTCATCTGCACCACCACCACTACTATGTTGATGCGCTCTAACTATTGTGCTGTCTATCATGGCATATTCATTATCGGCATCGGCACTTAGTATCTTGAAAACACGTTCCCAGACACCTTTTTTAGACCAACGACTGAAGCGGGTATGGACGACACGGAAATCACCAAAGCGTTCGGGGAGGTCGCGCCAAGGAATGCCACTGCGATAACGGAATAGAACAGCATCAATAAACAAGCGGTTATCTTTAGCCGTCATCCCGACATGTCCTTTACGCCCAGGGAGTAGCGGTTCTAGTTTTGACCATTGTTCATCGGTTAAGGCATAGCGACGACTCATTGTTTTATCCTTGGCGATATCTGGGTATATATTTATAATATAACACTTTTTACTATTTGATGACACGCTCTAATACGTTTGTAAATCAGTTTTTAAATTTTTCTTTGACAAATGGCACATTATGCTGGGGTCATGATACTTATATAAATCCTAACTATTTAAAAGAAATAGCTATTTCTCATATTATGAATAAAATTTATATTAATCCACATGACCCATTAGCAATTATTACAGCCGCTTTTCAAGATTCTTTAATAGAAGATGACCCCAGTATTTTACAAGCGGCTTTAAAAAGTTATGCAGACCAGATAGGAATGTCTTCATTAATTAAAGAGTCAGGAATTAAAAGCCGTTCTAGTGCTTATAAATCGCTGGCTTCTTCAGGTTCTCCTAAATGGGAAACTATTGTAAAAATCGCGCATAGCATTATACAAATCGCTAGGGCGTGTCATCAAATAGTAAAAAATGTTATATTATAATCATATACCCAGATATCGCCAAGGATAAAACAATGAGTCGTCGCTATGCCTTAACCGATGAACAATGGTCAAAACTAGAACCGCTACTCCCTGGGCGTAAAGGACATGTCGGGATGACGGCTAAAGATAACCGCTTGTTTATTGATGCTGTTCTATTCCGTTATCGCAGTGGCATTCCTTGGCGCGACCTCCCCGAACGCTTTGGTGATTTCCGTGTCGTCCATACCCGCTTCAGTCGTTGGTCTAAGAAAGGTGTCTGGGAACGTGTTTTCAAGATACTAAGTGCCGATGCCGATAATGAATATGCCATGATAGACAGCACAATAGTTAGAGCGCATCAACATAGTAGTGGTGGTGGCGCAGATGAAGCCATTGGACGTAGCGCAGGGGGTTTAAGTACCAAGATTAACTCCGTTGTTGACGCACTGGGCAATCCGACCCTTTTTTTTTGACTGCGGGACAGGCAAGCGACCTTGAAGGGGCTGATGCTCTTATTCCTCAGATAAAGGCAAACGCTTTATTGGCTGATAAGGCTTATGATGCAGATGAACGGGTTAGAGATGTTTTAAAACAGCAAGGCATAGAACCTGTGATTCCGTTCAGGAAAAATCGTTTAAATCCACCTGATTATGATAAAGCTCTTTATAAGGCACGTTATTTAATCGAGCATTTCTTTGGTAAATTAAAGCAATATCGTGCAATAGCTACACGATATGATAAACGCGCTAGGAATTTCTTAAGTGGGGTTTATTTGGCTTCTACCTTGATTCTTTTAGCTTGAACCTTTAACCCTTCTTATTTGATGACAGGCTCTAATATGTCAAATCAGCCTCCAACTTTATCAACGGGTCAACAAATGTTAGGAGGCAACCCTCCAAAAATGTTTGGTCCTTTGGGATTGAAATAACACAATAAAAAATGTGCAAAAAACATTTTTTTGATACAGAATAGAGACTTCATTCAAGTTATTTCAACAAAGTTAAACCGCTTTCAATGCCTTGCGTCCATTCAGTAATTAACTAACGGGTTGTTATAGCAAATTGATAGCATCTAACCAACTATTCCGAAGAATTAGAAGGATAAAGGATGATGGACATAACGGGTGGCATTGTTCTCTTTATTATTGGATTTGGAATGATTGGGTGGAGTGCGTACTTCGTTTTCAAGTCTAAGGAGGCGTTAAAATGGCTGACGACAGAGGGTACAATGAATTCCTGCGAGATTAAGAAATGAGTTACTACTTATCATCATGATTTTTTAAGAATATCAATGACGATTTTGAGTACGCTAGATTATTGCAAAACCAACTCTGCTGACCGCTTTATGCCGTTTACTGGGGAGAACTTTCTGATAGGACAATTTAATTCTCTCGGAGATTCTTCTATTTCTTCAAGTTTTCTTATTTTAATTTTACAATTCCTTTAGTACCACCAAAATAAATAGTAGATTGTAACAAGAATTCATCTTGATTCTTTTCATAAAGCGTATAAACTACACCGTATAGTTTACTTTTATTAAGGATAGTATCATGGAACAAAGAAAACTAGGTAATCAAGGGCTTGTTGTTAGCGCAATGGGTTTAGGATGTATGGGGATGAGTGAGTTTTATGGCGACACAGATGATAATGAATCGCTAAAAGTTATTCAGAGCGCGTTAGACAACGGCATTACCCTGTTAGACACGGCAGATATGTATGGCGGTGGACATAATGAAGAATTAGTCGGTAAAGCGATTAAAAACTGCCGCGACAAGGTTATCATTGCGACTAAATTTGGTATCGTGCGTGAAAAAAACAGCACCTCACGGTCAATTTGTGGCACACCTGATTATGTAAAACAAGCCTGCGACGCAAGTTTGAAACGCTTAGGGGTAGAAACCATTGATTTATATTATCAACACCGTGTGGACTTGACTGTTCCTATAGAAGACACGGTCGGTGCGATGGCGGAATTAGTCCATGCAGGAAAAGTGCGCTATATCGGCTTGTCAGAAGCAAAAGCAGAAACCATCCGCCGCGCTCATCAAGTTCATCCACTAACCGCATTGCAAACAGAATATTCTTTGTGGACACGTGATATAGAACAAGAAATATTGCCCACGCTGCGCGAATTAGGCATTTCACTTGTTGCTTACAGTCCATTAGGGAGAGGCTTTTTAACGGGAGCAATTAATTCCATTGATGCGTTGGCGCAAAATGATTTTCGTCGTTTTAATCCACGTTTTGAAGGCGATAACTTCGGCAAAAATAAAAAACTGCTGGATGATGTAACCCAAATCGCCACTAAACTGGGTTGCACAACCGCACAACTCGCTCTCGCATGGGTACTGGCAAAAGGTGAAGATATTGTGCCAATTCCCGGAACAAAACGATTAAAGTATTTACTGGATAATATTAATAGCTTAAAAGTAACACTGACGGATGAGCTGATTAATGCCTTAGAATCCATCATCCGTCCTGAAAAAGTGCAAGGCACGCGCTATCCCGCAGAAAGAATGAAGATGTTGAATAATTAAAAACAACCTGTTTTGTTAAACCGCTGTATATATTGCCTTTAATAAATTTAAGCCATTAACACGGATAGCATCGTTTTGAACGGTGTTATCCGTTTTATTTTTGTAAAAAGATACCTTGCTGATTTTTACCCTTAACATGACAAAATGACTGGTATAATCGCACCAGATGCCTAATGGTTAGGTATTCGTCTGCTAATCATGTGGATGCAGAATGCAACATTGGATAAAACAATATGTTGACCGATAAGCAAAAATTACAATTACGTGCTTTTTTAAAAAGTCTTAGTGCAAAAGATGCCGCCGAATTACAAGGTAAAGTCTATGCTGACGTGCAGTTAGGGCAGTTTGAAGAGTTTCTAGTAAAATTAACGGGCAGACCCAAACCCGATGCGATTCTATACGTACAAAAGCTAGGCAAAGATTTTCCTGTAAAAGGCAGTACTGACCACGCTATCGAAAATATTGTGAATCGTCTAAACGACTATTACTAAATACCTTATAATGACCTGTTATCTGCTTACGCTAACAGGTCTGTTTCTGATGATTCTTTTTGCCATTCATTGCCCATTATGCACACCAATTTCCTGATTTTTTATAATGATGATGGACGACGTTTTTCCGTTAAAATTCTTCGTAAGTCAGAAAATTATGGAGATGATGACGCATTAACCTATTATGAAGATGAACCCAGTTTAGAATTCTTTGACGCAACGGGGTTTGAAGCCTTTTCTGATGAACCTATTCTTGGTTATTTCACAGGTATTCGCTGTTTAATCAGTGAATTATTCATTGATGCACAAAACCGCCCCACACAGTTGACAGAAAGCTTTGCCGTCTGGAACATTTCCGAGGCAAATTTAACAACCGTGCATCATTGGCTACTAAAACATCTGACAGAACAAGAAAGAAATTTTGTTCCGTATGCAGAAAGAGAGGCAACGGATATTGTCCCCCCTGCCATAAAACTATCTTCTTTTGACAGGGTTATGGATGAAATCAGTCCTGATGCAAGCGTGTGTGTCCCTTCAATCCCCAGTCCAATGATTGGCAATAAAACTAATAGTAATAATATGATACAGCAACAGTTAGCGACTGCTTTACATGCCCTAGATATTGCTGAAACCACCGAAACATCATGGAACACAGGTACAATTCAAGCACGTTTGCACATTATGGCGGCAAAAAAACATATTTTACAAACTATTGCATTATTAATCACTAAAAAATAAATGGCAAAATTAACCATGACTGCCCACAAACAACCGACAGGCAAAATTCGCATTATCGCGGGGGAATGGCGTGGACGTAAATTATCCGTATTAGATAAACCTGACTTACGCCCCACCGCAGATAGGGTACGAGAAACGTTATTTAATTGGTTAGCCTTGCGTCTGCCTGCTAGTCGCTGTTTAGATTTATTTGCAGGAACAGGTGCATTAGGGTTTGAAGCGGCTTCACGTGGTGCGCAATCAGTGGTTTTGGTGGAGCGTGAACGCGATATTGTTCATCATTTGCAACAGCAGGCAAGCGTATTTAATGCTAAACAAGTAGAAGTTATTCAAGCAGATGCGTTGCGTTATTTAGCCAATCAACCGACACCATTTAACATTGTTTTTCTTGACCCCCCATTTAGCAGTGATGTACTAACCTCTTGTTTACAGACTTTAACAAATGGCTGGCTTGCACCAAACGCTTTGTTATATATAGAACAGTCGCGTGAAACAGTCATGCCCGATTTACCACAAGGTAGTACGCTGATTAAACAGTTAATGACTAAACAAGTTTGTGCGTCATTGATTCAATTCTAAAACTTAATATAAACCTTAATAATATGATGATGGAACAAGATAACTCGCTTATTCAGGCAAAAGTCAATTTAGAAACCTCACGGATTGCATGGCAAGAATTACAACGTTTTTTTGCCAGTGGCGTATTGATTTTTGTCAGTAGTGACTTGGATTTAGTACAGGTTGCTTTAGAAATGTCTAAGGATAATAAAGCCCTGTTAGCTGACTGGATGCAGGCGGAAAAAGTTGGCAAAGTGCGTGACGAGCAAGCAAAAGAATGGTATGAAAATAACACACAATTATGGGCGGTCGTGGTTAAACCTTGGGTGTTAGTACAAAATAAATAATTGTATAGGGACGATTTTATTCGTCCCCAGTTGCCGAACTAACGCAATGGCAATGGTAATGGCAACAGAAAAACGCCAATTTTTTCAAAATAATCTTTGTTATAGGGTAATTGTATGAATTTTTCTGTACCGTAATACTTCTCTAACTTCTGAATTTCCGTTTGTGCGAATAACAGGATATAAGCAGATTTATCCGTATAATGATTCAACTGATTAATAGTGTAATCATTAATCTCGATAGGAAAGAGTTTTACCGCTGGGTAAATGGCCGATAACCGAATGAAACGCGGTCGTTCGACAAAGAATAAAGGAGAATCTACGCTTTGCTTGGAAATTTGCTGTAAAAGTTTGTAATGTGAATTTATTTCAAGGGGTAATGTTCCATTGAAAAAATAGTCTTTCTCTGTTACATCCGTTGGATAAAGCATCAATGGCTGCGTATTCCAATGAACAATCGCATTTTTATAATATATTCCCCCCTGAAATATCATACTTATCATCAAGAAACTGACTAACCCCGTTGTTATCATACCAATCACCCTATTCTGTGCTTGGCAAGCATACGCTAGGCTAAAGAGTAAAATAATGACGAATAGCGGCGTTAATAAGCCTATATAACGCAATTCGTAAGTAGGAAGACTTTTGACAAGTCCCATATAAATAAATCCACCAATATAAGACACAATCCCCAGAAAACTAATAAAAATAAGCTTTTTTCCATAATAGGCGACCGCTTCATTATTTATTAACGAGACCGTACTGAATCGCCATGTTAAAAAGGCACTCATGCCAGCAAGACAAAAGAGTAACACAAGAAAAATAATAGACGTATTAACGGGTAATAACGCTAAAAGTGCATTCTGCATTTCTATCACCCTATCCAAAAAACTGGTTGTGGAAATAGGGCGTATTGCAATTCGCAGGGGTTCATTGTATTCGCTGTTAAATTCCCCGCCTGATATATCTCCTACCAGTAAATAATTGCGCCACAACAAATAACCAACAAATCCTGCATAAACGACACTCGCTACAAAATAAGCTGTAAACCACTTACCTTTATTAGGTAAGACTAACCATGTCGCAGGGATTAACACCCCTAACCACAATCCCGCATAACGGGTGTAAAACAAGCCGAGTACGCACAAGGTTAACAAACACAAATATCCCAAATGTGCTAAAACCGCCTCTTTTTGCGCCGCCTCTATGCAATAAACCAAACTCCAACAAGCCAAAATCAATAAAGCCGTGAATAAAGTTTCACTCCATGCGTAGGTAAAAATTAAAACCGTTGAACTAGCGGTTAAAAATACAGTCGCTCCAATGATGGCTAATGGATACCCCGCAACTTTTTTAATTAAAAAGAAAAAACTCAATACACTGATTAACAAAAGAAGTAATGACAATTGAGCAACACTGTAAAAAGGAAGCGTATTATCGGCAAGAAAAGCGGCAATAACCATCGGATATAAAGGCGGCCACGTTGTAAAAGGCACAGCTTCCCCTTCTTGACCCATTGCATAACTATCTAATATTACCCCCTTACCCTGTTTAAAATTTTCGGCAGCTTCGATATAAGTAAAAGAATCCGTTGTAGAAGCTGCACCAAAAGGGGTAAGTTTAAGAACAGCTATTACTACGATAAAACTAATCAATATAACAGTATAAAAAACTTTTCTATCCAAAAAAATAGACTGATTGACAGTGGACATAAGAATAAAGATACCTGCATAAAAGTGGTTTTTATAAATTGAATTAACTATAAATTCTAACCATTTTGCGCTAAAGAATGGGCTAAGATTTCCAATAATGGTACATCTTCAGGTGCGACATGTAAAAAACGAAAACCAACACGTCGTAAATGTGGATTAAACGCATTCTCACGAATCCAACGGACTTCTGCTTTAACAGTCACCCATTGCTTATGAAAGGAGGCTTGCTGAGGCATACGTAATGCTAACTCATGAACATCATGTAAATTAACGGCTTGCTCCGTCAATATCATCATCCCTTCTTTCGACACATCACCCAAATAGCCCATAATTTGTGCAGAAATAGGGTCTATCACATCTAAATAACTGGTTAATTGGCTACGTGGTTTATGACGATCTTGCATTGTAGAGAGCCTCTTGATTGGATAGTAATAGGTTTCTATTGTGAATACAACCACTAGAGTGTAACGACTATACGTTATAAATCCAGTAACATATCTCTACTTCCTATTCGTTATTCAACGATTAAGGCATGATTTTTTGCATACACTCATTTTTGAATTGGTTCTGTTTTGGGTATTAAGCCTGTTTATCGTGCTGGCAATGAGGAAATAAGTGTGTGTGCGTACAAGCTAAATAGCACATAAAAATGACCGTTTTACACCACAGCAACCAGTGCAGGCAATCGCAAGACAGCGAAAAGGAAGCATTGTTGAAGAAGTGACTTTAATTTATAGTGCCGAGATAACGCGCGATATGGATTAATTTGAGTGCATAAAAAAAGTGAAGAAGGTAGAAAGTGGGTAAATCCAGATACAGGTGAAGAGTATGACATATCTCACCTTAAAGGGTTTCAAACCAGTTTTGAGGTAAAACTAGACAATGAAATAAAAAATATAGACGTAAGGGTCGAGTTTTCATATCACTGTTATACAAAAAAACAAGAAGACGGTGGAAAAGAGCCTGTATTTCGTATAGAAACAAGAAAGGATGGTACAAAGGAAGAGCGTGTCTTTTGCCCTAAACGTTGGGAGTTTTCAAAATCTCTTCCTGATATTATAAGAGGATTGAATTACAAGGGGTGTTTACAAGGAAATTCCCATGAAATTATCTATAGACAGGAACAATCCAGTAATCAGGGTGGGCATGATGGTTAGTATATTTGTATGAAACTGGATTATAAATCTAATAGAAATCCTTCCCTAGAATTGTGGGTACGTAGTGCTCATTTTCGTACAAACCGTCCCAATGATGTTAGAGGTAGTTCCACTAAGTTTTGTATATTGCTATCAAAATATTTAAAATAAAAACTATACAAAGCAAAAACCCCCTAAATTAGGGGGTTCGTCCAGCTCCAAACAATTCTAATTTTGCTGTCGGGCATCTTGATTATAACCACACTTTGGTGGAAACCACTTTTAAAGTGGTGTCGTGAGAGCTACCCAATTAAGGGACACCGACTATCGCGTCTCATAGTCTCATTATATATGCACAAATATCATTTTGACAGCGTCAAAAAATAAAAGGTTTATCGAAAAAAACAGCAGATGAGTAGAAGGACACTAAAAAATATTATCGATTTTGTAATGAGTGGTTAGGGCTGTGTGAACAGCCCTTTTTAGCTTTTTACGGAAGTAGCGCGTTATCTTCTTCTATATCTGCTACTACAAGTAATTGTTATGAACTAGCCGATTGTAATATATCAATTTTTAATATTGAGAAATTTGTCCCAATCGCGAAAAGCTTGCGAGAAATCGAAACCTCTCGCAGAACGAAAAAAAGCCCCTCAGATTAACCCGAAGATTAAGGTTTACTACTCTTTTCCAATCAAACGATGTTGGGTTCAATAAATCAGCTTGCGTAAATTTTGGCATAACCATGTCCTTTGCGTGAAAATAACATTGTTAAATGTGCGTTATTTAACACTAAAAACAAGTATGTTTTATAAAAAGATTCGCCCACCGTGTTAAAATCCCACGCTTTCACTCACGAAAGCTCACCCAATGAACAGACTTATCCTAGGCGACAATTTAGAAATTCTGAAAAGCCTTGAATCCGAATCCGTCGATTTAATCTATTTAGACCCCCCGTTTTTCTCTAATCGTAACTATGAAGTTATCTGGGGCGACAAGGGCGAAGTCCGCAGCTTTGAAGACCGCTGGTCTGGCGGTGTTGACCATTACATTGCTTGGTTAAAAGAACGTGTTGAAGAAATGCACCGCATTCTAAAGCCCACAGGGTCTATTTTCTTGCATTGCGATGACCACGCAAATGCTTACATTCGAGTGCTGATACTTGACAAGGTTTTCAACGATAGTAACTTTCGCAGTGAACTTATATGGAAAAGAACTTCTAGCCATAATTCGGCAAAACGATTTCCACAGATTCATGACACAATATATTTTTATTCTAAAACATCCAATTATAACTTTAACTCAATTAAAGTTGGATATTCAGATAAATATGCAGCAGTGTTTAAGTATGAAGATGAGTTCGGAAAATATAAACGTGCTGACTTAGAGCCTGTCATCAAATAAGAAGGGTTAAAGGTTCAAGCCAAAAGAATCAAGGTAGAAGCCAAATAAACCCCACTTAAGAAATTCCTAGCGCGTTTATCATATCGTGTAGCTATGGCGCGGTATTGCTTTAATTTACCGAAGAAATGCTCGATTAAATAACGTGCCTTATAAAGGACTTTATCATAGTCAGGTGGATTTAAACGATTTTTCCTGAACGGAATCACAGGTTCTATGCTTTTCTGTTTTAAAACATCTCTAACCCGTTCATCAGCATCATAAGCCTTATCAGCCAATAAAGCGTTTGCCTTTATCTGAGGAATAAGAGCATCAGCCCCTTCAAGGTCGCTTGCCTGTCCCGCAGTCAAAAAAAAAGGGTCGGATTGCCCAGTGCGTCAACAACGGAGTTAATCTTGGTACTTAAACCCCCTGCGCTACGTCCAATGGCTTCATCTGCACCACCACCACTACTATGTTGATGCGCTCTAACTATTGTGCTGTCTATCATGGCATATTCATTATCGGCATCGGCACTTAGTATCTTGAAAACACGTTCCCAGACACCTTTTTTAGACCAACGACTGAAGCGGGTATGGACGACACGGAAATCACCAAAGCGTTCGGGGAGGTCGCGCCAAGGAATGCCACTGCGATAACGGAATAGAACAGCATCAATAAACAAGCGGTTATCTTTAGCCGTCATCCCGACATGTCCTTTACGCCCAGGGAGTAGCGGTTCTAGTTTTGACCATTGTTCATCGGTTAAGGCATAGCGACGACTCATTGTTTTATCCTTGGCGATATCTGGGTATATATTTATAATATAACACTTTTTACTATTTGATGACACGCTCTAACAGGCGCGGGTGTTCGTAATGGTTTTTCTGGTGAAATTTGGAAAGACTATAACCCGACAGAAAAGGGTCGACATTGGGCTATTCCTAATAATTTAAAAAGTATGCTAAACGTTTCATCAGAACTAAACTTACTGGAAATATTAGATTTTCTTGATGAAAAAGGAGTTATTATTCATGCTAAGAACAAAGGTAGCCTGCCCTCATATAAAAACTATTCAAGTTTGAGTGAAGGGAAAATTCAGCAATCAATCATTGACGATATTCCCCCCATAAAAGGGAATGAGGCTATAGGCTATCCAACACAAAAACCTGAAGCATTGCTTGAAAGGATCGTATTGTGTGCAAGCAATGAAGGCGACGTGATTCTTGACCCATTTTTAGGTGGTGGCACAACGGTAGCGGTGGCAGATAAACATAAACGCCAATGGATTGGGATTGACCAATCTGTACAAGCCGTTAAAGTCTCAGAAATGCGCTTGCAGAAACAGAAAGACTTATTTTCTGCACCATTCTCACTGCATTTGCACAAATACGATTACGACACCCTGCGCTATTCAGATGCTTTCGAGTTTGAAACTTGGATAGTGAAACAATACGGCGGCACGCCAAACACCAAACAGCGCGGTGATTCTGGTACAGATGGCAAGACTAAAGAAGGCGTTCCCATTCAAGTCAAACGCTCTGACAATGTGGGGCGTAATGTTGTGGATAATTTTAAATCCGCCTGTGAACGCTTTGATAAAAATCTATTTGACAGACTCAAGGCAGAACAAAAGCCCGTCGGTGTGCTGATAGCCTTCAGTTTTGGTAAAGGCGCAATTCAAGAAGTAGCACGCCTGAAAAATCAAGAAGGTTTAATTATTCAACTGGTCACGGTTGAGGAATTTGTCCCCATCGCGAAAAAGCCAAAACTAACGCTAGTCTTCAATGATTTGGGTTTAGATGCGAAAAACTTACGAGAAATCGAATTCATTGCCACGGGAGAATCCGAAGCAGGCATTGAGTTTTATGCTTGGGATTTTTCTTACGAAGCAGAAGCAGGCTTTAAAGCAGATGAGATGATTGATAAAGAAGGCAAGCAAACCCACAAGTTTAATGCTGGGAATCACTGCATCGCTGTGAAAGTTGTGGATAATGAAGGCTTGGAAAGTTTAGAAACGCTTTCTTTAACGGTGAATGGCGTGGTTAAGGTGGGGTAAAACCGTTACGCCTAATGGTTGTGCTACATTACCCGTTTAGCACCTCCAAAATTTTTAAATAAGGAATTAATGAACATGTCTGACACGCTAGACCTTGCAATAGACTTAATCAGCCGCCCCTCTGTTACACCAACGGATGCGGGTTGCCAAGCATTAATGATGGCGCGATTGCAAGCCCTCGGTTTTGAAATAGAACCACTCCGTTTTGGGGATGTTGATAATTTTTGGGCAAGACGTGGTACAGCACAACCCCTTTTGGTTTTTGCAGGACATACGGATGTTGTGCCGACAGGTTCATTAGAGGCGTGGCGTTTCCCGCCTTTTACACCCACCTTGCACGATGGCATGTTATACGGACGAGGCGCGGCAGACATGAAAGGGGGATTAGCCGCAATGCTCACCGCGTGTGAACGGTTTATCCAGAAAAATCCAGCGCATAAAGGGTCTATCGGGTTTCTTATCACCAGTGATGAAGAAGGCCCTTCGGTTGATGGCACTGTGAAAGTAGTAGAACATCTCAAGCAACGCCAAACGCAAATAGACTGGTGCATTATTGGTGAGCCTTCTAGCATTAAGCAAGTGGGCGATATGGTAAAAAATGGGCGACGGGGTTCACTCAACGGCAAATTAATCATTAAAGGCATACAAGGACATGTTGCCTATCCGCATCTTGCTGACAATCCTATTCATCGTTTTTCTCAAGCCTTACACACACTTTGCACGACGCAGTGGGATAATGGCAACGCTTTTTTTCCCCCAACTACGTTTCAAATCTCTAACCTACACGCGGGTACAGGCGCGGAAAATGTGATTCCTGCAACGTTAGAGGTGATGTTTAACTTTCGTTATAGTACCGAAGTAACCCATCTTGATTTACAAAAACAAGTAGAAACCTTGTTAAATCAACAGGGTTTAATTTACGAACTGACATGGCGATTATCGGGTTTACCTTTCTTAACAACACCCGCTGAATTAGTTAGCGCGACACAAGCCGCGATTGAAGAAATCTGTGAGTATCCGACCGAACTTTCTACGGCAGGTGGCACGTCTGACGGACGTTTTATTGCGACAATGGGAACGCAAGTTGTTGAATTAGGCGTTATTAATCAAACTATTCATAAAATTGATGAATGTGTGAGTATTGTAGAATTAGACAAATTATCTGCCATTTATGAGCGGATTTTAGAAAAGTTATTAGGATAATAGAGTCGCTAAATGTTATCGCGCCGCCAATTATTACGCATGGGGTTTTATGGTTCGCTAATCAGTGGATTAGGCTACAGTTATTTTATTGAACCGCGTTGGCTAAAAGTCAGCCTACAGACTATCCCTTGTGATATGCCTGCAATGCAACCGATAACGGTTTTACATCTCTCTGATTTTCATGCGTCTAACGCCGCTTCCCTAGACTTGATTGAAAAAGCCTGCGCGCTAGCGGTACAAATTCCAGCCGATTGTATTTGTTTAACAGGGGATTATATTTCTACGCACTTAACCGATGCAAAACGTTATAGCGATATCTTGCATCGGTTAAGCAATCACGCGCCGACTGTCGCTTGCTTAGGAAATCATGATGGTGGGGAATGGGCAATTGAACATCATGGTTATGCAAATACGGACGAGGTGCGCGCGTTATTGCAAACAGCGGGAATAAGATTATTGCATAATCAAGCGATGCAATTAACTGTTTCACAACAGGTTATTAATCTTGTTGGTTTGGGGGATGTTTGGGCGGGAGAATGTGACCCACAAAAGGCTTTTAAGGCGTTTGCTGAGTTGTCGCCACAGCGCAGATTAACCATTTTATTATCTCATAACCCTGATACAAAAGATTTTTTAATGGATTATCCGTGGGATTTGCTGTTATGTGGACATACACATGGCGGACAATTTGTTATTCCCCTAACGAACAGCGCACCGTTTGCACCGGTGTTAGATAAAGCGTATGTCTATGGTGTTTATCCGTTGGGTAAACGGCATTTACATATTACCAGTGGCGTGGGGAATTTATACGGCTTGCGTTTTAATTGTCGTCCTGAAATCAGTGTGTTGCATTTAGTTTCTGCACTGAATGAATCCGCAGGGGTTTCTTCGCTTTAACCCGTTGGAATAGCTGATTTTATGGGTAGTGCTGAAGAATGCAGGATGTGAAAAATCCCCCTTTTTCAATAGGGGCGATGTTTTTCAGCACTACCGATTTTATTGCTTACAATCCACGACTCACTAGGGTAACTGTGCGGTCTTCTTCGTCTAAATGACAAGCAAACCCTAATTTGTGCATGAGTTTTAACATATTATGGTTGTTACTTAATACTTCCCCTTGAATTATTTTTAAGCCTTTACTTCGGGCAGCATTCATGAGGGAAGTCATTAATTTATGTGCAAAACCATGTCCTTGCCACTGGTCGGAGACGACTAGAGCAAATTCGCATGTTTCCCCGTCGGGATTGGTTGAATAACGTGCAACACCGACTTGTACATCAACATTTTCGTGTTGTGCAACGGCAATCAGGGCTAATTCGCGGTCATAATCAATTTGTGTAAAGCGCACGACCATAATGGGGGTTAATTCATGCAGATTTTGCATAAAACGGAAGTATTTGGATTCTTCCGATAGATTTTTGACAAACCCTTTTTCCATATCCGCATCTTCAGGGCGAATCGGGCGGATTGTTACATCAGTCCCATCGGGCAATTCCCATTTTTCTACCAAATGCGTGGGATACGGGTAAATTGCCATGTGTGCATAACGGTCAGCACCCGGTGTGTAATAATTCACCACCACGCGCGCATCTACTGCCACCGCGCCATTTTCGTCAACAATCAGTGGATTAATATCCATTTCTTGTAACCAAGGCAATTCACAAACCATTTCAGAGACATGTAATAAAACCGCTTCTACCGCTTCTATATTGGCAGCAGGCATTTTGCGAAAGGGTTCTAATAACTTTGCCGCACGGGTTTTATTAATCATTGTTCTTGCTAAATAACGATTTAAGGGAGGTAAACTCACGGCTTTATCCGCAATGACTTCAACCATGGTGCCACCCATACCCAAGCTAATAACAGGTCCAAATACAGGGTCACGGAACACGCCAACATAAAGTTCACGTCCATGCACTTTATCGCTCATTTTGCCAACAGTGACACCATAAACACGGGCATCCGCAGCGGATTCTTTCACCCCTTGCATAATTTCGCGGAAGGCTTCGCGCACTTCTGAGGCGTTTTGTAAATTGAGTTTTACCCCGCCAACATCGCTTTTATGGGTAATATCAGGAGAGTTAATTTTTAACGCGACAGGAAAACCCATTGAAGCGGCTAAGACAATGGCTTCATTCACAGTATGTGCTGTTGCAGTGTTGACAATCGGAATGCGGAATGCACCAAGCAGGGCTTTTGATTCCATTTCTGTCAGAATTTTACGCCGTTCTGCTAATACGCTTTCAATAATCATCCGCGCCCCTTCAATGTCAGGTGCTTCTACATAGCCCATTGAAGACGGTGTTTGTAATAGTAATTGTTGATTACTGTGATATGCGGATAAGTAGTAAAACGCCTCGACCGCTGCTTCAGGCGTGCGAAACTCGGGAATACGGGATTGAACGAATAAACGACGACATTCAACAATTTGCGTTCCACCCATCCAACAAGCCAGAATTGGTTTACTGGACTGTTCAGCAATTTCTACCATTGCTTGTGCCGCTTCTAGGGGATGGCTCATTGCTTGTGGGGTGAGAATGACTAAAACCGCGTCAACATTGGGGTCTTTTAAACAAATGGAAACGGCTTGATGATAGCGTTCTTGTCCTGCATCGCTGATGATATCAATGGGATTCGCATGAGACCATGTTACGGGCAAGGTTTTATTTAATTCGTCTATAGTTGTTTGGGCAAGTTGCGCCAGTGGAACTTGTAAATCTGCTGCGCGGTCGGTTGCCATGACACCGGGGCCACCGCCGTTTGTAACAATGGCGAGGCGATTCCCTTTGGCTTTATAACGCGATGCGAGAGTTTTGGCGGCAGAGAATAATTGTCCGAAGTTACTTACACGCACAACACCTGCTCGTTGTAATGCCGCATCAAAGGCTTCATCCTCGCCAATTAACGCGCCACTGTGAGACATTGCGGCCCTTGCAGTTGCTTGATGTCGTCCACTTTTAATCACTAGTACGGGTTTGATACGCGCGGCTGCCCGTAAGGAACTCATAAAACTGCGGGCGTGGTGTATGCCTTCAACATAGAGCAGAATACCTTGCGTTTTTGGGTCAGAGACTAAAAAGTCTAAGACTTCACCAAAGTCTAAATCCGCAGATGTTCCCATAGAAACCACTGTAGAAAACCCTACGTCATTTGGTACAGCCCAGTCTAATACCGCCGCGCATAACGCGCCAGATTGTGAAACTAAGGCTAAATTACCTGATTTGGCTTTACTCTTGAAGAAAGTTGCATTTAAGTTGATTTCCGTCCGCATAAATCCTAAACAGTTAGGACCAATAAAGTGGATACCATACTTTTTCGCTAAATCGACAACTTTTTTTTCTAATTTAGCCCCTTGCAAGCCTGTTTCACTAAAACCAGCGGAAATAATAACCGCCATTTTAACATCATGTTCGCCACAATCTTCGATAATGGAGGCTACTGCTTTGGCTGGTGCGGTAATAATCGCTAAATCGACGGGTTGTCCTAAGCTTTTAAGATTTTTATAACAAGGCTGTTCTAATACCTTGTCAAACTGAGGATTAATCGGATAGAGCTTGCCCTTATAACCACCCTCAAGAAGATTCTTAAAAACCACTTGTCCAACAGAATCTTCTGTATTGTTTGCGCCAAAGACAGCGATAGATGTTGGAGAGAATAGGGTTTTAAGGTAGTGTTTGCTCATAGGTGTAATGGTCCGTTTTTATGCCTAATCTGTTTTGTCGTCTAGTATAACAGAAAAATAAAGTTTATTTGTGCGTTGCAACAATTACGACAATGGCACAATATTATGAAAACTATTTATTAATGTTTATGGTAAAAAATACAGTCATATACTGCAATAAGAGTCTTGCAGTATGCCATAAAAAATGTGCCAATCTCCAAAATGTAAGGCATTATTTATGCAGTCATAGAAAAAGTACGATTTCACAAAATTAGTTATATAATTTGACACTATGCAAATAGGGAAATTGATACAACAGATTTTTTGGTTTTTACTCAGTTTATTGCCGTTGCTGATTTGGCTAAATTTGTGGTTGTCACAATCGCAAACACACTCGCTAGATAGCATTGATAAATTGAACAAACCCACAACACAAGCGTTCATTAATGAACCGCTTCAACCATTGCCTGAGCAAATCACACTGAATGCGGATAAAGTGCGCTTAGGACAGCAATTGTTTTATGACCCGCGCTTGTCAAAAACAAATAAAATGGCGTGTGTTTCTTGTCATCCGCTGACCAGTACAGATAAACCACGTAAATCTAGTGAATTGAATAATATTAATATTCCCAGTTTATATAATGTTAGCTTTAATGTGTTTTTAAATTGGGACGGACGCACTGAGCAATTAAGTGATGATTTAGATAATACCTTGCACGCACCCGATAAATTGGCAAGTGACTGGCAAACGCTAATTGCAAAACTACAGCAATTAACTGATTATACAGCCCTGTTTCAACAGCTTTACCCAACTGTAGGCATAACAGAACAAAGCATAAAAGACGCACTTATCACATTTGAACGCTCTCTTTACACACCAAATGCGCGGTTTGATAAATTTTTACGGGGTGATGCTACTGCCCTCACAGAACAAGAAAAAGCGGGTTATCAACTATTTAAACAAGTCGGTTGTGTAGGATGTCATCAAGGGGTCAATATTGGCGGTAATTTGTTGCAAAAGATGGGATTAACAGCGGATTATTTTGCCGAGCGCGAAGATGCCATTGCGGATAATGGACGATTTAATCTAACAGGGCAGGAAGCCGATAGACATGTTTTTCGTGTGCCTAGTTTGCGCAATGTCGCCAAAACCGCCCCGTATTTACATGATGGCAGTGTCGACAACTTAGCAGAGACTGTTGCAATCATGGCACGTTATCAACTAGGGCGACCGCTCACTAATGAACAAATTGAATCTATTGTCCATTTTCTTCATACCCTAACGGGTGAATATCAAGGTAAGCCATTATGATACTGGCATTAGTCCGTAACACCGTTTTTACCGTTGGAATATTATTCCTATTAGCCTTTTTCTGGTTTAATATTCAAGCGATTAACCTTACAGAACATGAACGTTTTATCAATGATGCACGCTTGCTTAAAGCAGGTTATGCAAGCTTAAATCAGGACGTGTTAAAAGTGCGTTATGGCTTGGTTAATCATTATGATGAATTGAATAAATCTTTAAATATACTGCTAACGCTGTTAGAAAATTTAAAACAATTCCCGCATTTTCTAACGGCAACAGAAACGATGCAATTAGCACATCATTTAGAAGAGCAACAAACCAGCGTTAAACAAAAAAAACAATTATTAGAAAGCTTTAAATCCCTAGATTCCAGCTATAAAAGTTCATTTACCTACTTTCCCGCATTGATTAACGAATTAACGCTAAAACTCAGCCAACGCAAAAACTCCCTGTTAGTCACGGCAAGCTTAGAGCAATTGCTCCGCGATGTGTTGCGCTACGATAATTCGCCAAATGAAGCCCTAAAACATACCGTAGAAAGTACGATGGGCGAATTAGAAGGTTTATTGCTAGATTCACATACTAACGATACGACACAAGGTACAGCGGATGATGTCAATCGCCTACACCAACAGGTACAACTGATACTAGAGAATAAACCCGCATTAGATGCTCAACTACAAGAATTAGTCACATTACCCGCTGATTATTATACAGAACCCTTGTTTATGGCATATAGTGACTATTATCAACAAGCTCGAGAACGGGTAACAACTTATCAATATTATTTTACAGGGCTATTACTGACTAGTTTGTTAATAGTCATCAGTTTTACCAGTTTTAAATTCCGCACGTATCAACGCGGAGCGCAACAAGCGCATCATCAATTCCAACAATTGTTTGAACACAGTCAAGAAGGTTTTTTTCAACGCACGGGGGATGGACGTTATTTACTGGTTAATCCAGCTCTTGCACGTATTTTTGGTTTTGACTCACCAACAGCGTTAATTCACGCCTTTAGTAAAGGTTATCAACGCTATGTCGCGCCCGAACAACTTAGTGATATTATTCATCTGCTGAAAAAACAAAACAGTGCAGAAAAAATAGAATCACAGATTTACCGCAAAGACGGGTCAACCGCATGGATTAGAGAAAATATTCACGCGGTGCGTGATACCAATGGCGACCTACTTTATTATCAAGGAACAGTAGAAAATATCAGTGAATGTAAACAATTAGAAGACACACTACACCAAGAAAAACAACTCACTGACCGCCTACTAACCACCGTTTTACCCATCCCCATTGCTAATCAAGTGAAAGCAGGCAAACAAGCGGTTGCCCAATACGTGGAAGAAAGCACCATTCTATTTGCGGATTTGGTTGGATTTACTAATTTAACCAATCGCCTGCCGCCGCAAGAATTTGTCGATTTGCTCAATCAAATTTTTAACACTTTCGATAAACTAGCCGAAGCCTATCGCTTAGAAAAAATTAAAACGATTGGTGATGCCTACATGGTTGCAGGGGGCGTGTTGACTACTCGTCGTGACCATGCACAAGCCATTGCAGATATAGCGTTAGACATGCGGGATGCTGTGCGCCAATTTCGTGCCGTGATTGGGGAAAATTTTGATGTCCGCATTGGAATCCATACAGGTGCGGTTGTGTCGGGCGTGATAGGCACAAAACGGTTTAATTATGATATTTGGGGCGAAACGGTAAACATCGCCAGCCAAATGGAATCCACAGGATTAGCAGGTTGTATCCAAGTGAGTGAAACCACTTATCAATTACTGCGTCAAGAATACCTATTTACCAGTCGCGGAATACTCGATTTAAAGGGCAAAACCAAAACACAAGGCTATTTATTAAAAAATAAAAAATGGCAAGTCGTACAAAATCGACAATCTGCATAAAACTCAATAGGTCATACATTATTTTTTGACTGAATCAGAATTTATGGCATTTTTAAAATTAACCGAATTACAAAAACGCGAAAAGAATACTTTCCGTATTGGTCAATTTTAAAAATGCTGATTCGGACCATCTTTAATCAAAAAACCGTCTAAACTCTCGTTACTCATCGATAATCGAATCGCGCGCCCGCTAATTAACCATGCTAAGCACACACCTATACACCTTATTTACCCGTCGTTCTTTTCGTTTTTTTATTTTCTTCTGCTTACTCATCGTTATCAGCATAACATGGCTAACTATCAACGAAATACAGCCATTTCCATCTTCTTTATCGCTGGCTAATGCAGATGTGCGTAAAGTGCAATTACTCGATAAAAATGGCGTTCCGCTGGTGATTACCTATCAAAACGACTGGAATTTAAACGATATTGTTCCACTACACAAAATCCCACAAATACTACAACAAATTTTTATCCTCTCAGAAGACAAACGTTTTTATGAACATCATGGTGCGGATTGGCAAGCACGGTGGCATGCAACCGCCCAAAATTTAAAACTAGGACGGGTAGTGCGTGGCGCAAGCACAATGACCGAACAAGTTGTGCGAATGTTACACCCACGACCACGAACATTCTGGTCACGCTGGGTAGAAGGCTTTGAAGCGGCAAATTTAGAAAAACAATTTAGCAAAACAGATATTTTAGAATTTTACTTAAATCAAATTCCTTATGCCAGCCAACGGCGTGGAGTGGTACAAGCGGCACGACATTATTTTGACCGCGATTTAGATACGCTCAATTTAAAGGAAATGATGGCCTTATCGGTACTGGTTCGCTCACCAAGTCGTTTAGACTTGCGCAGAGGAACGCGCGAGATTGAAAAACCCTTAACAGTACTTGCACAACGCCTACTAGAACAAGGAATTATCAGCAAAATAGAATATCAAACAGCACTAGCAACCCCTTTAGAATTACACCAACCGCCCCTCCCCATACAAGCCCCCCATTTTGTACAACATATTTATACAAGCCAACCCGTTGATAAACTGCAAAATCGTGGGCGATTATATACAACGATTGATGCAAGTATTCAAACATCCATTCAAACACTGTTAGACCAACGATTAAGTGACCTAAAAAAACAAAGGGTTAGCAATGGTGCAGTGCTGGTGGTCGATAATCAAACCGCAAACGTATTAGCATGGGTAAATAGCGGGATTTCTTCCCCTAACGTCCCTATCAGCTTCATCGATACGGTTATTACCCCACGTCAACCGGGTTCGACACTCAAACCACTACTGTATGCAATGGCACTCGCAAAGGGATGGACAGCCGCGACATTAATCGACGATTCCCCTTTAGCAGAATCTGTTGGTGCGGGCTTGCATAATTACCGCAACTACAGCCGTAGCCATTATGGTTTATTACGCCTGCGTGACGCGCTTGGAAACTCGCTGAATATTCCCGCCATTCGAACCGTTCAATTTGTTGGTGCAAATAATTTTCTAAAGCAACTGCATGAATTAGGAATGCAAAGTTTAACCGCTAACACAGATTTTTATGGTGATGGCTTAGCATTGGGTAATGGTGCAGTCACTTTATTTGAACTAGTACAAGCCTATACCACATTAGCAAACAACGGTATTTATAGACCTTTACAAGTATTACGGAATAATGATTCCGTTTCTCAACGAACAGTTTTTACCCCAGAAGTAACGCATCTAATCGGTAATATTTTGTCAGATTCTGATGCAAGACGGCTAGAATTTGGGCGTGGAGCATTATTACGTTTTCCCGTACAAACAGCAGTAAAGACAGGCACTTCAACAGATTACCGAGATGCGTGGGCAATTGGCTTTAACCATCGCTACACCGTTGGCGTTTGGTTTGGTAATTTGACAGAAGAACCCATGAGCGAAGTGTCAGGCTCAACAGGACCCGCGCTGGCATTACGCGCAATTTTTGCAGAATTAAATCGTTATACCGATACACAAGCCCTGCCATTAAGCCCGCGCTTGGTAAAAATGGATATTTGCCGAGAAACAGGCTTACAAGCAGATGGACATTGTCCAAGTCGGACAGAATGGTTTGTTGCAGGCACTGAACCCGCAACCGAACCGCCACAATGGGTCAACGCGCCAATCAACAACATTCGTTTGCAACAACCGAATGATGGTTTGCAATTAGCCCTAGACCCCCGTATTCCTGATGATAAAGAAGCCTTTGCTTTTACTTTAGCAAGCCCATTGCCCGAAGGAACACAAATAGATTGGTTAGTTAATGGTGAAGTCGTTGGCACAAGTGCTGTAACAACTCCCCGTTATCTTTGGCAAGTACAACGTGGAACATTTGTCGCACAAGCGCGTTTATGGACGAATGAGGGCGATAATCCATTAGAAACACCTGCTGTGACGTTTTATGTAAAATAAATTAAAGGCAATAAAAACAATGGATACTGCCGTTTTAAGCGAAGGTATCCGCTGTTTTAGCATTTAGCCCGTTTTTATAAAGTAACCAGTAGATTCAGACATAGAATAGTTTTAACCATTTTAAAAGTACGGGCTTAGAATCACTGCACTCTTCCCAACGTCTTTTCAATCAAGTTCTTTCCCGCCGTACTCAGATTATTAAGATTACCTACCATCCAATTTTAAAGAATGACTAATGTCAAAAACACTTAAATTCCGAAAAAGTACAATTTATATTGTTTCCTTTATGGAAAAATACTATATTTCCTAAAATATACAATTTTAGAGATTAACATGGTCAAAAAAATCAAAGTAACCCCTTTTCCAATGCCTTATGAAAAAGTAACTGCGCAAACAATCGGCGAAATCGTGCGAGCGCAGCGGACAAGATTAGGTCTTAAACAAGTTGAATTAGCTGCGATAGCCAATCTTAATATAAAAACAATCAATAGCTTAGAAAATAATAACGGCTCAACCTTAGAAAACACATTACATGTTTTAAATGGATTGGGCATAAAACTTACGTTTGAAGGTCTTTTAGATGATTGAACTTATTATTTGTTATCAACAAAATAGAATAGGTCTATTACAGTACGAGCCTAGTACCGATAATTTCACCGTGCGTTATACGGATGAGTGGAATAAACAAGGGTTTCCACTATCACCAACTATTCCTTTAAAAAAAACGAGTTCTGGTAATCCCGTAAAAACATTTATAGAAAACCTATTGCCAGAAGGCAACGCACGGGTTGAACTCTCTCGATTTTCAGGCGTGTCTCAACAGAGCTTCTTTACGTTACTTAAAACGATTGGTAAAGAATCCACGGG